>NZ_JBHXRA010000001.1:0-351955 GCF_042717045.1 Nocardia sp. NPDC058633 | reverse complement strand
TTTTTTGTTTTTGTGGGGGGGGGTGGTTTTTTTTTATAAGCCCCGGGAGCTCCCCGGGGGGGCGGCGGGGGGCCGGGCCCCCCCGCCCGCGGCACTCAGAGGCCGGGAGAAGCCACCGCAAGGGCCAAAAATCAGTGACCGATGGAAGTCAGCGCAGTTCCTCCAACAACCACTGCCCGGCCCGCGCGGCCATCAAGGAAGTCGTGGCGGTTTCGTTGCTGTAGAAGGCATCGTGGAACAACGACAGGTCCTGATCGTCTTTCTCGCTGAGACCTTCGACATCGGGCACGCCCACAGTCAATTTCAGCAAGCGAGGCCGTTGCGGCACGGCCCCGAGACTCTCCAGTGCGTCGGTTTCGTCTCGGTCGACCGGACTGGTGCTGTTGTAGGCGAAATAGGCTTCGGTCTGATGATCCATCCTCTGGCGTTCCATCTTCGCCAGGGCATACCGTGCCAGCAGTGCGCCGCGACCGAAACCACCGACGGTCAATCCTCGCGGCCCCGACTGCTCAGCGACCGCACGCATTATCGCGTCCAGCACTGTGTCGGCGGCCGCGTGCAGGTCCGAGATTTCACTGGTGAACCCGACCAGGATCAGCTCCCGTCCCGTTTTCGTCACCGCCGCGTGCAGGTCGTAGGCCGCATCGTTGGCCTTGGCTGCCAGTCCGGCCATATCGGTGGGCCCGTTGTCGGCGACCACGATGAAGGGCGCTTGCAGCACGCCGGTGGGCCCGCAGTACGCCCAGGCCGTTCCTGTTCCTCTGTTCAGATCCCATACCTGTGAGGCTTTGCTGGCAACAGTCATGACCGGCTCCTTCGAATGAGTAGGCGAACCAACTACCGAGAACGCAGCCGAGAATCGAACCGCCGGACGGTGAGACACAGTGGCACGCAAGCCATCACATCGAGCAGCCGCGGACGGTCGATGGAAATATCCTAAGGCCGGACCTGTTGCCGGCGGGGCGATTCCCGCCGAGAAGTGAGTGTGCGCTGCTGCCGCAGACTCGTCAATTTTTGACCGGCACAGGGTTTCTCGACACGGTCGATGAGCGGTCGAGGAGTGCCCCGCCACCTTCGCACCCTGGTCACGCCGTGATCGCTCCGGGTTTCGGGCGCGTTCACCAGCGCCCGCCCGCCGCACATCGCCGCGCCGCCGCACTTCGGCGCCTGTCCGAACGGCCTCGAAGCACGCGGCCCGTCGGGACACGGCCCCGCATCGCCGCGGATCAGATCGGGCCTCGGCGCACCACGCGATGATTTTTCCCGAGTGGACTCGTCTGCATCGATACACCCGGCAGATGACAAGGAGAACCCGATGGCGACCACTTACACCTTCGACGTCTTTTCCAGCCTCGACGGCTTCGGCAGCATCAGCGGCGGCGACTGGGGTGGGTACTGGGGCAAGCAGGGCCCCGAGCTGCTCGACCACCGTCTTGCCCTGTTCGAGGAGCAACAGCGAATGGTCTTCGGGCCCAACACCTATCGGGAGTTCGCGCAGATGCTGGCTTCGGGTGACGTGGACGAGGTGCGCGACCCCTGGGTCACCCGGATGCGCGATCTCCCGGCGACGGTGGTGTCGAACACGCTCGAAGGGCCGCTCGACTGGCCGGACGGGACCATCGCGCACGGTGACGCGGTCGATGTCGTCGCCCGGCTCAAGGAGGAGTCCGCGGTGCCGTTGCGCTCACACGGCAGCCTGTCGATGAACCGGTCGCTGATGGCCGCCGGGCTCGTCGACCGTGTCCAGGTGACGGTGTTCCCGGTGATCACCGGACAGACCGGGGACGGCCCGATCTTCCGAGGGGCCGCCGACTTCGACCTCGAACTGCTCGAGAGCCGAACTCTCGACGGCCATATCCAGGAACTCGTCTACCGACCGACCCTGCACGGCTGAGATCCGGAGTGCGCGGCTATCCCTCGGTCGGCCATCGACAACGCCACCGCGGCGTTCGTCAGGTGACGTAGCTCGTCGGACTCGGGCAGTCGGCGTGTCAGAATGCGGCCATGACCATCAAGTTCGACGCACTCGATGCCGCGTTGCTGGCCGAACTGGCTCGTGACCCGCGGGCGCCGATTCTCGAGCTGGCGCAGCGGCTCGGGGTCGCCCGCAACACCGTGCAGGCGCGGATGAAACGGCTCGAGTCGTCGGGGGCGGTGCGCGGGTATCCGCCCGATATCGATGTGCAGGCGATCGGGTTCGCTGTGCACGCGTTCCTCGGCGTCGAGCTCGACCAGAACATGATGGACCCGATCATCGAGACGCTGCGCGGGTTCCCGCACGTGCTCGAGGTGCACGCCACCACCGGCCGTGCCGATCTGCTGGTGCGGATCGCCGCGCAGTCGCAGCAGGATCTGCTCGAGATCATCCAGCGGGTGCACGCCATCGACGGCGTGAACCACACCGAGACCATGCTCGCCCTGGCTACCCCGATCGGGTACCGGAGCCTGCCGCTGGTCGAACATCTGACCCACCGGGCGAACCAGCCATGATGTGACCCAGGTCTCGCGCGCTCGAGCAGATTGGCACATCCAGCCCAGTGGCCCAGATCACTTTTGATCAGATTGATCAACTTTCCGACTGACTGTTGACACCGATTACCCCTCCACGGCACATTTCGCAGCACCGATAGCAAGTTCCTTCGTTGCGCAGCTCACGATCTGGGTTGTGGAAAGTGTGGTGAGACGTCATGACCACCGTCGTCTGTGCGACTGCCCGACCGCTGCCCGAGCCGGCCGCACCCTACGACCTCGCCGACCGTTATCGCTCCGGAGCGGGTCCGGTGCTGCTCACCGGCGTCCAGGCCATCGCCCGGTTGCTCGTCGAACAGCACGTGCGCGACATCCGGGCCGGGCGCCGGGTAGCGACGTTCGTCTCGGGCTATCAGGGCAGCCCGCTGGGCGGAGTGGACAAGATGCTGCTCGGCATGCCGGAAGTGCTCACCGAGCACGACATCACTTTCGTCCCCGGGTACAACGAGGAACTGGCCGCCACGTCGGTCTGGGGCAGCCAGGCCGACCTGCCCACCGGACGGCCGACCCACGACGGCGTGGTCGGCGTCTGGTACGGCAAGGGCCCCGGCGTCGACCGCGCGACCGACGCGATCCGGCACGCCAACATGTACGGCGTGAACCCGCGCGGCGGTGTTCTGCTGCTGGTCGGCGACGATCCGGCGTCGAAGTCCTCGACGGTGCCCGCGGTGAGCGAACGCTCGCTGGCCGCCATGGGTGTGCCGGTGCTGTTCCCGCGCAATGCCGAGGAGATCATCACCCTGGGCATGCAGGGCATCGCGCTGTCGCGGGCCTCGGGCTGTGTGGTGGCGTTGAAGATCGTCGCCGATGTCGCCGACGGCGCCTGGACCGTGGACGCGGGCGTGGCCGACCTCGCGGTCACCGTGCCCGAAGTGCAGTGGGAGGGAAAGCCTTTCGTCTACCGGCAGCGGCCGATGGCGGCGCCGACCGACAGCGTGCTCGCCGAGGCCGATCTCTACGGCCCGCGCTGGGCCGTGGTGCGCGCCTACGGTGCCGCCAACGCCCTCGACGTGATCGAGGTGGACCCCGCCGAGGCGAAGGTCGGGATCGCGGCCACCGGCACCACCTTCGACGCGGTCCGGCAGGCCCTGCTGGATCTCGGCGTCGACGAGGCGAGCATGCACCGGGCCGGAATCCGGTTGCTGCGCATCGGCATGCCGTATCCGCTCGGCTCCGCCGCGCTCACCGAGTTCGCTCGCGGCCTGGAGCAGTTGATCGTGGTCGAGGACAAGACCGCGTTCATCGAGACCCAGGTCCGCGAGATCCTCTATGGCACCGCGGACGCGCCGCGCGTGCTCGGCAAGCAGGACGAGCGCGGCGCACGGCTGATGCCGGTCGACGGCGAACTCACCGCGGGACGACTGCTGGCGCCGCTGCGCCGGGTCCTGCGCGGGCGGGTCGAGCTGAAAAGGGCAGCGCCGCCCGCACTTGCGCTGGAAGTTCTCTCTTCCAAGCGAACCCCCTACTTCTGCAGCGGCTGCCCGCACAACCGCTCCACCGCGCTGCCCGAGGGCTCGATCGGCGGCGGCGGCATCGGCTGCCACACGCTGGTCACCCTGTCGGGACGCACCGACAGCGCGGTCACCGGGCTCACCCAGATGGGCGGTGAGGGCAGCCAGTGGATCGGGCAGGCGCCGTTCACCGATGTGCCGCATCTGTTCCAGAACATCGGCGACGGCACCTTCTTCCATTCCGGGCAGCTGGCCGTGCAGGCCTGCGTCGCGGCCGGGGTGAACATCACCTACAAGCTGCTGTGGAACGAAGTCGTCGCGATGACCGGCGCCCAGGACGTGGAGGGCGGGCTCACCGTCGCGCAGCTGACCCACAAACTCACCACCGAGGGCGTGCGCAAGATCATCATCTGCGCCGACGAGCCGAAACGGCACTCGAAGCGGGCGCTGGCCAAGGGCACTGTGTTGTGGCATCGCGATCGGCTCGACGAGGCGCAGAAGCTGCTACGCGAGATCGAGGGCGTCACCGTGCTGATCTATGACCAGCACTGCGCCGCCGACGCGCGCAGGCAGCGCAAGCGCGGGACGCTGCCTGTCCGCAACACCCGGGTGGTGATCAACGAGGCCGTCTGCGAGGGCTGCGGCGATTGCGGCGCCAAGTCCAACTGCCTGTCGGTGCAGCCGGTCGAGACCGAGTTCGGGCGCAAGACCCGCATCGACCAGACCTCGTGCAATACCGACTACAGCTGCCTGGACGGTGACTGCCCGTCGTTCGTGACCGTGGAGGTCGACCCCGACAAGAGCAAGCCGCACAGGCAGAGCGCCGTCGAGCCGCCCGCCGTGGCCGATCCGGATGTGGGCGCGCCGCTGCGCACCCAGAACGTGCTGATCGCCGGGATCGGCGGCACCGGCATCGTGACGGTGAACCAGGTGCTGGCCACCGCCGCCCTGCGCGCCGGATACCAGGTCGAGAGCCTGGACCAGATCGGCCTGAGCCAGAAGGCCGGCCCGGTGCTGTCCCACCTGCGTTTCGGGGCAACGGAATTGGAGCCTGCCAACCGGCTCACCCCGGGCAGCGCGGACTGCCTGCTCGCCGTGGACCTGCTCACCGCCACCGATCCGAAGTATCTCCAGTACGGCGATGCGGCGAGCACCGTGGCCGTGGCCTCGACCAGCCAGACCCCTACGGGCGAGATGGTCTTCGACAAGTCGGTGGCCTACCCCGCGACGGAAACGCTGCTGGATCGGCTCGCCACGGCGACACGTTCGATCAGCCACTTCGACGCGCTCGCGGCGGCACTGACCCTGTTCGGCAACACGGCGGCGGCGAACTTCCTGATCGTCGGCGCGGCCGTGCAGACCGGGGGGCTACGACTGCCCGCCGCCGCGATCGAGGAGGCCATCGGGATCAACGGTGTCGCGGTGGACGCCACCATCGCGGCCTTCCGCTGGGGCAGAGTCGCCGTCGCCGATCCGGCGGCGTTCGCCGCGGCGGTCGCGCAGAAGCAGGCGCGGCGGTCCCCGGTGGTGCCCGTGGAACTGCTGGCGCACACCGACTTCGAGGGTGAGGTGCGACGGCTCGTCGAGCTGCGAGCGGGTCAGCTCATCGGCTACCAGAACGCCGCGGTGGCCCGGCGCTATGTCGACACCGTCCAGCTCGTCTGGTCGGCGGAGCGGGCCGTCACCGCACGCACCGAGTTCAGCGAGGCGGTGGCGCGCGGGCTGTACAAGTTCACCGCCTACAAGGACGAGTACGAGGTGGCTCGCCTGCTGGTCGACCCGGCGTTCCTGGACGAGGTGCGGGCGCAGGTACCGGGTGGCGAGAAGCTCACCTACAAGCTGCATCCGCCGATGCTGCGCGCGATGGGCCGCGACAAGAAGATCGGATTGAAACCAAAATCGCATGTGGCGCTGAAGGTTCTGGCCAAAGGCAAGTTCCTGCGCGGCACCAGGCTCGATCCCTTCGGCTACGCCCACGTCCGCAAGGTCGAGCGCGAACTACTGGCCCACTACACCGACATGGTGCGCCGACTGGCCGCCGCGCTGACCACCGCGAACTACGACACGGCCACCGCGGCCGCCGCACTGCCCGATGTGGTGCGCGGCTACGAGGACATCAAACTCGGCAACGTCGAGCTGTACCGCGCCGGGCTGCGCGATCTCGGCATCGATTACTGACCGAAACCGCGGGGCCACCCCCGCGACCGCGCTCACTCAGCCACTTGCGACGCATACCGCCGTAGAGGCACCCACCGCTGCGCCGCGAGCGCGGAATACCGACCGCCGCGGCTGGGAGCATCGCACCATCGAAGCGCCGCACACCCGCGGCACCACCACACCGCAGCCCAGGGCACAACCCTGGCTGGCGGCAACCCGAAAGGAATCGACAGTGACCGTCGCGCACACCGAAGCAGGAGTCTTCGGCCGATCGCACGAATTGAGCGCCCGCGCCCACGAGCAAGTGGTGTTCTGCGAGGACGACGCCTCGGGCCTGAAGGCGATCATCGCCATCCACTCGACCGCGCTCGGCCCCGCCCTCGGCGGTACCCGCTTCTACCCCTACGCCGACGAATCCGCGGCTCTGCAGGACGTGCTGCGACTGTCGTGGGGCATGACCTACAAGGCCGCCGCGGCAGGCGTCGACCTCGGTGGCGGCAAGGCGGTGATCATCGGCGATCCGGCAACGCTGAAGAGCGAGGAACTGCTCGCCGCCTACGCCCGTTTCGTCGACACCCTCGGTGGGCGCTACATCACCGCCGGTGACGTGGGCACCAACACCGACGACCTGGACGTCATCGGCAGGCACACCCGCCACGTCACCGGCCGCAGTGTCGGCGCGGGCGGCAGCGGCGACAGTGCACGACTGACCGCGCTCGGGGTGTTCCACGCGATGCGCTCCGGTGCCGAATTCGTTTGGGGCGCACCGACACTGGCCGGTCGCACGGTCGGCGTGGAGGGCGTCGGCAAGGTGGGTCGCGAACTCACCGCCCTGCTGCTCGCCGACGGCGCCGAGGTGTGCGTGACCGATGTGAACGAGGCGGCGCTCGAGCGCATCACCGACGAAATGCCCGCCGTGCGGCTGCTGTCGGCGGTGTCCACCGCACCGGTCGACGTGTACGCGCCGTGCGCCATGGGCGCCACCCTCACCGCAGCCAGCGCCGCGACGATCGAGGCGAAGCTGATCTGCGGCGCGGCCAACAACCAACTCGCGACTCCCGAGATCGAACAGGCGCTCACCGAGCGCGGCATCATCTGGGTGCCCGATTTCGTCGCCAATGCCGGTGGCCTCATCCAGGTGGCCGGTGAACTGCGCGCCGCCGCGCCCGCCGAGGTCGAAGCCGAGGTCGCCGACATCTATCCGCGCTGCCGCGAGATCATCGCCGCCGCCGTCACCGAGGGAATCGGGACCGGTGCCGCCGCCAACCGATTCGCCGAGCGCCGTCTCGATGCCATTCCGAGGTCGATCTGATGATGACGAAGAGCGGACTGTTCCGCACCAAGTCCGTCGAACAATCGATCCGCGACACCGACGATCCGGATGCCAAGCTGCGCAAGGATCTGACGGCCAAGGACCTGACGATCTTCGGTGTCGCGGTGGTGATCGGGGCGGGCATCTTCACCCTCACCGCGCGCACCGCGGGCACGGTGGCCGGCCCCGCGGTCTCGCTGGCCTTCGTTTTCGCCGCGATCGCGTGCGGGCTCACGGCCCTGTGCTACGCGGAGTTCGCCTCCACCGTGCCGGTGGCCGGCAGCGCGTACACCTTCGCCTACGCCACCTTCGGGGAGGTGATCGCCTGGATCATCGGCTGGGATCTGATCCTGGAGTTCGCGCTCGCGGTGTCGGTGGTCGCCAAGGGCTGGTCGCAATATCTCGGCGAAGTGCTCGGGTCCTCGGCGCCGGTGATCCACCTGGGCTCGGTGACCTTCGACTGGGGTGCGGTGCTGATCATCGCGGTGGTCGGGGTGCTGCTGGCCACCGGGACCAAGTTGTCGTCGCGCGTGTCGGCCATCGCGGTCGCGATCAAGCTGGGCGTGATCGCGTTGGTGCTGGTGGTCGGGGCGACCTACTTCAAGCCGTCGAACCTGACGCCCTACATCCCGCCCGCGCAGCCGTCGGAGAAGGCCGAGGGTATGCATCAGTCGCTGTTCGCCTTCCTCACCGGATCCGGTGGCACCAGCTATGGCTGGTACGGCCTGCTCGCCGCGGCCAGCCTGGTGTTCTTCGCCTTCATCGGCTTCGACGTGGTCGCCACCACCGCAGAGGAGACGCGCAACCCACAGCGCGACGTCCCGCGCGGCATCCTGGCCTCGCTGGCGATCGTGACGGTGCTCTACATCGCGGTCTCGGTGGTCCTCACCGGCATGGTGTCCTACACCGAACTCGCCGACGGCAACGCCACGCTCGCCACCGCCTTCGCCATCCAGGGCGCGACCTGGGTGAAGAACATCATCGCCATCGGCGCGCTGGCCGGGCTGTCGACCGTGGTGATGGTGATGTTCCTCGGCCAGACCCGGGTGCTGTTCGCCATGGCCCGCGACGGACTGCTGCCCCGCGGTCTGGCCAAGACCGGCGAGAAGGGCACGCCGGTTCGGCTGACCGTGCTCGTCGGCGTGGTCTGCGCGCTGCTCGCCGGATTCGTCGAGTTCGGCACGCTAGAGGAAATGGTCAATATCGGCACGCTGGTCGCCTTCGTGCTGGTGTCGATCGGAGTGCTGGTCCTGCGTCGCACGCGCCCGGATCTGCCGCGCGGTTTCCGCGTCCCGTTCGTCCCGGTGGTTCCCGTCCTGGGCGCCCTGGCCTGCCTGTGGCTGATGGTCAACCTCTCGATCGAGACCTGGGTGCGCTTCGTGATCTGGATGGCCCTCGGTGTCGTCGTGTACTTCGCCTACGGCCGAAGGCACTCGATCCTCGGTCGCGAACGACCACAACCCACCGAGCCGGAGTTGACCCCGGTTCGATAACCGAACACCACCGCACGCTCATCAGGACCGGCGCTCCCACCGAAGCGCCGGTCCTCGAGCGTTCCGCGATGCGGTCCGAGTGTCACCCGACGGCACAGTGAGCCGTCACGAAAGTCACGATCTGCCCGGCGAATCCGCTGTCTAGGATCGCGGCATGGATGGACGCTCGGAGTTGACCAGCTTCCTCATGTCACGCCGGGCACGGTTGCAGCCCGATCAGGTGGGACTGACAACCTATGGGGATCGGCGGCGGGTGCCCGGCCTGCGCCGCGAAGAGCTCGCGCAACTGGCCGGGGAGAGATGGTCGTCACACACTCCATGCCTAGTGGCCGGGTTATTGGGGGGCAAGCCCCGAAGGGGTGCGGCAGCTCGTATGCGACCACAGCCCTCGTCGATGCCGATGTCGTAATGGTGCGTGGGGCAGTAGCTCCCGGCGCGCGAATCTTCAGTTCAGGGTGCAACCCCACTTCCAGGACCGCGAGCTTCGGTGCCTGCATACGCGCGTCAGCCGGTAGTCGGCAGGCGTGGTCGGAGACCGCAGCGTGGTTTCCCGCCGGGCTCCGCTGCTTGGATGGGTGCGCAACTGTAGTCGGCTAGGTTGACGGCTGTGGGTAAGGCGAGTACGCGCTGGCGAGACAGCACCTTGGGGCATTACACGATTCTGGCTGCGTTATTCGTCGGGTTCTTGTCGGTGGTGGGGATGTTTCAGGCATGGGAGCGCGAACAGTGGTTATCCATGGCTCTGCTGAGCGTGGTGGTCGCTCTCTGTGTGCCGTTGTTGGTTCTTTTCGTCGTGGAGGCTGTAGGTGAAGCTACCGCGATCGGCGCAGTCATTGCCGTGTATGGCTTGACGCTTCCGCTGCTGCTGTTCCCCGCAGGGCGGCGATGGAGGCGACGCTTAGTTCGTAGCTTTTGAGTCCGCGCCCGGCGAGCCTGCCGACGTTGCATCTTCCGGAAGCGCTGGGCGCCAAGGAACTCCAGAAGGAGTCTAGGTTGGTCCGGCCAGTCGGGCGTCGCCGCTCGCTACTGAGTCATGGCCGTATCGGTGAGTCCTGGCGTCGCTGGTCGATTGATTTCGGTGTTGACGGCTAGGTCGATCGGTGGCTCGCGACGGTGAAAAGTTTGATGTCACCACTTGGCCGAGCTGTGGCCGCGCCTTCCTTGGTGTGATGAAATCAGGGTGCGGTCCGAGAGCGCGCCCTGGCAGCATGGCCGGATGCCAGATCTGCTGTGGGACGACGTCAAGAACTTCTTCGACCCCAACCTGATGGGTGCCCTGCCGGATGTGTGGGTGCCGGACGCCTCAGTCGAGGACTGGCAGGCGGTATTCGATCTAGTCCAGTCCAGCGGGTGGCAATGGGGCTACAGGGAAGCCGACACCATTCGACCGCTGCCTCTTGCTGCGGAGGTACTGCCACGCCCCGCAGATGCGGAGGAGGGTGTCTCGCTGTATGTTCGGCCCGTCCCAGGGGTGCCGATGATCTTCCGTGCGATGTCCGCCACGGAGATCGATTTCGACCTGGACCTTCGCGAGCTGCAAGGTCAGGCCGGGGTGGACATCCTGTGCGACTTCGTATGCGCGTTCGGCCGTCGACTGGGAAAGCCCGTGCTTATGAGCGCCGAGGGCCAATATGGTTACCCACTGCTCGGGTTCGACCCGGCAGCCGACCACGTGGTGCTGCTTGCGGATCCAGTAGATCCAGGAATCTGATGGTTCTTCTTCCGCGTGCCGCCGAGATAAAGCACACGCATCCTGGCATTGCAACGAAGATCACGGTGTCTGCTTTTCGCCGGTACAAGGGATTGCGCATACCGTGATCGGGCATTTTTATGCCGACCGACGAAAATTACGTGCGCTCACTGCACCAGCGTTCTAGCGTTGGCGCATGGCAATCGCTAAAAAGGGGTCGGCGCAGGATCGTGGTGGGCCATCGCGAATTCCTATGGTGGGTCCGCGAAGACTGGGAAAACTATCATGCACCCGGCGCAGCCAGCCTTATGGTTGCGACTGACGATCGACGGATTCTGCTCAATTACGTCCTGAACCAAGACGAGCAAGCCCGGCATGTCACCGTGCTGGGTCCCGAGTTTCGCGGAGTGACCCAGCACGGCCCAGCTCTCCGCTTTCGCTGCCCGATGTTCGGCCTTCCTGACGAGATCCGCCCATCACACGTGGCCGAATTCATCGCGTGGTGCACCGATCCTGGACCACTCCCGGAGCCCACAGACTGGCAAGGACATGCCCTCACGGCTCCACGGACCTGATGACCCTGTCGTCGGCAATACAGTGTGTCTTTCGGCCAGCCGACACGACAAGCCGCACACTCTAACGACAGTGCCGGCGTTACCCCGGCATACCGAGGGTGTGAGCGATCTCCTGGACGCGGTCCTCACCGAGCTCGACCGGATCGTAGTTGCGACGTTGGGCGTAATCACGGAATTCCTGGGGTAGGTCTACTCGGTAGGCCCGGACATAGTCCGCCCAGTCCAGACCCCACACCCACTCCCCGTCGGTCATGACACCCAGCCGGAACAACAGGCGCCCGGTCAATCGATCCGGAACGACTCCAGGGGCTGAAGCCAACGCTGTCGCCGACTCCAGATAGCCGGCCAGGAGCTCGGCCTCTGACTCGGGTAGACAGTAGGGCACTAGAGCCACCCGGACATCCGGGTCGATGAGCCGTTTGGGCGGACTGATGTGCACGACGCGCTTGGTAAGGCTGATCTGGCGTCCGGATGGTCGCGGCGTCGCGAAGACGATCCCGGCCCTGACCCCGAGCTCTTCGAGTCCCTGCCGTAGCAGCGACATTTCCGCGAGGGTCCCCACACACCCATCTGACACCAGATCCCCAGCCGCGGCTCTCAGTTCGCTGCGCGGCAACGATTCCCGGCTGCGGATCACCCGCATAATCGCACCCACCGAGGGACTCGGGTCCGAAATCCGCAGTCCGCTCGGACCGTTGTCGGCGATGATCGCCGCGCGGACCTCCGGCGAGACACCGTCGCCACTGGCATGCCAAATATGGTCGCACCCGCGGCAAGAGCCTTCGACGGCCCACCCGAGCGTTCCACCGACAACAGCCTCACTGACAACGCTCAAAGTCTCTGCACCACACCGGTCGCAGGTCTCGACCCGTTGGGCAGATTCGTAGATCATGCCTCCCCCAAAGACAGCTCAGAAATACCGCCGGTCCGCCGAATGTCCTTTGACTCGTGCGCTCGATCATCACGTCGCGCAGTAGCAACCCTGTACGCGGCGAAGGCACCAGCATAGACGGAAGGGGTAGGCGAGGCCTCGCCGAACGCCTGATCGAGCGCAAATCGGCATTATCGGATATTCGCTGGCAATCACGTTTGCGCAGGTGAGGTACGAGTTTCGGCGCTCCTTCAGGGCGCAACCCACTTCCATGGCCGCAAGCCCTCATCCCCACGTAGGCAGGCCAGCCGGTAGTCGGCCTGGTGGCGGGCGTGGTCGGAGACAGCGGCGTGACGTAGCGCGAACAGACACAGCTCGAAGGATCGGACGTCGCGGATCACCGGGTAGCCGTCCCATCCGGTGACATCGGAGCCGTAGGCGTCGGCGAACTGTTTCCATCGGGCTGGTGGGTCCGAGAGTGTGTCGGACTGGAAGGCGACAGTGGCTTGTCCCACTGTGGGGGTCCGATGCAGCAGCGTTCCAGGTCCACGACGTGTCCCCCGGTAGGTGCGGCCATGGTGTTGGCCGGGGAAGGGTCGCCGTGGATGACACACCACGGGCTCGGCCACTCCAGCGCGTCCCACCGTGCCGCGAGGTTTTCGGCGATGTCGTGGATGTTCGGGACGTGAGGCAGGCCGCACCCGAGTTCGACGAACTGGGACACCCCGTAATGGTCGGATAGGTATTCGACCGCGCGTCGGGTGAAGCGGCGGGATTCGGTGATCGCGGGCCTGATCGTGCTGCTCGACAGTGCCTCGGCTAGCGCCTCGTCGGGTTCGTAGTGGTCTTTCCCGCCGAGGAACACGCTGTGCAGGCGTGCGGGGGTGGGCTGGTAAGGGTCGATCAGGTTCCGTGAGCGGGTGGTCATAGTCGGGGCTCCTGCCGCATCTGCGACGGAAAGCCCCCGACCAACTCCAGGGCCCGTGGCGAGGGGCGCACGGTGTGGGCGTTGGTCGGGGCCTTCCAGTGTTACCAGTCATGTGCGTGGTGTGGGTGCCCCCGGAGGCCGGTTGGGCGGCCTCCGGGAGCGTTCCCCACCCTCGAACCAGCGCGGCTCGGGGGTCGCCGGTGTTCGAGGTATTCAGGTGGTCTTGTCGCGTCGCGACCGCGCTCGTAGCGAATGGCGTAACACATTGTGGCGCAACGGGATTAGTGGCCTAGGAGTTCGTATCCGGCATCGAGGTTGTTCACACGGTCAGGGTTGGAGGTAAAGCCGTTCGTTGGGGAGCCTCGACAGTCCCGCGCAATAGCTGGGATCGACGGTGACGGTGCCGGGTCGGCGGGCGGTCACCTCGCAAACGAATACGAGTGCGGCCGTCAAGCAGGCGACGAAATTCATTCGGACACTGGTGAATTGGATTGTGAGGTGGACGTCGGGTTCGTCGGGACAGGGTGAGCGACCACCGTGGTTCATCGCAGGTGCCGCCCCGGCAAGAGCCCCAGGGCGCAATGGACGACTACCGACCCTGATGGCCGGAACGCGCTGATCGCCGGAGATACCCATGTGCGGACCATCAGTGGGTCCGGGGACGGGGACGGCAACGCGATATCGCCTTCACGGATCACCACCACTCGCGCTTCCCATAACCGGGCCACGTTTTCGGGCTCACCGATCGGCTTGATATCGGAGCGAACCAAGAAGGTCCACATGTTGGATCGGGGGTGGCCGATGATCGGCAACGGCGTGACCCCTCGAACGTCGAGATCGGTTTTGACGCGTCGGGCGAGGTCGGTGGGCATCATCACCGCCCCGACCATCCCTGCCTTCATGGTGATCCGCCCGGTTACCGGGTCGATCACCGTGGGCAGCGAGCAGGTGCGGCGGTAGAACTCGCACCGCGATCGGGGGGTTTCGGTGTAGGCGGTGGCGGGTGGGCTTGCCTGGGTCATGAGAACTCCTCGAGCGACCCGGTAGCGGGGTCGGACGACTCGGGCGCGTCGAACGTGGGTGTCGCGGGCGTGGTGGTGATGAAACCGGCTTCGCGCATGGCGTCGAGCGCTCGGGTGAGGTCGGCAAGTGTGTGTTCGAGGGTGATGGGATCGAGGTGTGTCATCGCGCGGCCTGCCTTGGCGGGCGGCGCTGTCCGGCCGTGATCTGCCATTCCGCCTGCTGATTCCGGAAGGCGTCGCCGTTGCGGCGCAGCGAGTGCAGGGCGCGCACCACGCGCCATTTCGGTGCGTTCAAGTTGCGGGCGATGGTGTCGGTAGTGAGCTTCCCGCCGGGTGTGAGGACGGCGAGAACATCGGCTTCCAGGATGGATGTCATCGGGCCACCGATGAAGGAGGCCGCCCAACCATGACCACTCTTGTCTGACCTCTTGACGGGTCGGGCTCGTTCATCGTTCCTCCGTGTCATCCATCGCAGGATGTCCGTTTCGTGTGGCGAGACGGGTACTACCACAAGTCGAGTAGCCCTACGAGATCAACAGTGACTCAATGCAAAGGTCGATAGAAGGACAAATAAGAGGACATAAGGCGGCCACATGCGACATGCTCCCTCGTCAAATGTCCCGATAGCGGACTACGCTCGCCCGCATGGCAAACAATGGGAATGCGGCTCTTCGCGCGGCCCGCCAGGCTCTGGGATATCGATCCCAAGCGGCTTTGGCCGACGCGTTGACTGACGCCGCGCGCGCGATCGGACTCCGCATCGAAGTAGCCGCCCGCACCGTACGGCGCTGGGAGTCGACCGATCCGCCTTGGCCGCATCCAGAACATGCCGCAGCCCTGGAAGCGCTGTTCAAACGCCCCATTACCGAACTCGGCTTCACACCTCCCTGGCCGAACGGCCCAGAAGGGCGAGGTTCCAGAGAAGTATTGGGCACCAACGGGATTCAGAAAACAGGTCGGTATCGGCGCGTCATGGGTGGAACGGAACTGCCCGCGACGGTCGCGAAGAACTTTGTGGCGATCACGGTCGCTCATCGCGGGATGTACTGGTCACTGCCAGCAAAGCAACTCCACCGATCCGTCTCTTATCACGCCCGGATGGGGTCCGACCTCATCCCGCAGATCGACGTTCGGGCCACCGTTCCCTTGGCAAGGGCAGTCTCTGAATCGGCGCTGCTGGCGGGCCGTCTCGAGTTCTTTGATCTTCAGCAGCCCGACGAAGCCCAGACAAGTTTCGTCCTCGCGCTACAGGCGGCACACGAAGCAGCTGACGCCCTGCTCGGCTGCGCCGTCCTCGCCCACATGGCCTTCATTCCCGCATTCTCCGGCCAAGCGAAAAGGGCCGAGGAAGCGAAAGAGCGAGTTCGAGCGGCCCGAGCATTCGCGCGGCGGGGCAACGGAAACCACGAACTGACGGCATGGCTCGATGCTGTCGAGGCCGAAGTCGAGACGCGGTTCGGCAATACCCGACAGGCACTGAGCCTCATCCGGCACGCCGAACAGTCCTACGCCCTGCATGATCCGCAGGAACAGCCGTCGCCCCAGTGGCTGGATTGGTTCTCCCCGACGCGGCTCGCGGGCTTCAAAGCCAACACCTTGATTTCCGCGGGAGACGGCCGGGAGGCCCTGGCGAGCCTGCGGCAAGTCCTCGACGACCTTCCCGCGGAGTCGGTGAAACAGCGGTCGGTTTACCTTGCCGATGCTGCGGCTGCGTGTGTGTTGGAGAAGCTGCCAGAGCAAGCGTGTGGCTTCCTCGAGGATGCGCTGGATGGAATCGGCGAGCACTGGTACGCAACGACTTTGGATCGGATCAAGGTGGTTCGGCAGGACCTGCGCAAGTGGGACTCGCTACCCGAGGTGCGGGCGTTGGATGAGCGGTTGTACGACTGGCATACAACCGTCAACTCGCTCTCTGGCTAGCGCTCAGCGTTCACGATGTCGGGGAGTTCGGACAGGCTGAGGATTCGCCAGTCCGAGAGCTCCTTGACGTCCTGCCGGTCTTTGTGGATCCATCCCCATGGTCCGCGCTGGATGTAGGCGGTTCGCATCCCGACCTTGGTGGCCGGGGTGATGTCGTTGTCGATGCGGTCACCGACGTAGATGATCTGTTCTGCCGGGCATCCGGCGACCTCAACAACCTTGTCGAAGAACGCGACGTCAGGCTTTGCTACCCCCCAATCATCGGAGGTCGCGATGAAGTCGGTCGGCAGATCGAGACCACGCAGCAGGCCGCCCGCGCGTACCGTCTGGTTCCCGACGATGCCCACCCAGATACCCAACTCGCGCAGCGCCGACAGAGCTGGACGGACATCCGGATAGAGGTCTTCCTCGCCGAACCACTCCGGCTTGCCTGCATCTGCGCGGGCTTGGCGCTGTTGATCGAGATCGAATCCGGGCTTGAACACCTGGAACGTCTCTCGGTAGTCCAGACCTTGGGCGATCACAGCGCCGAACACCGAGACGAAGGTATGGCGAGGTACGCCCAACCAGTCCGCCCAGGTGCCGTACTCCCGAGTCTCGTCCACAAGGGTCTCGCCGACATCGAACACAACAGCCCGGATCACCACGCAACTCCTATTTCGTCCGCCCTACGGTGCGGTGCCAACCTTGCCGGGGTCAGTCTAGGACGCGCAAATGCGGACGGTTGTTCCCTATTTGCGCTTGCTGCACCGCGTATGCCGACAGTGCGAAGGTGACGACCGACTACCAGTCGAATGCGTGACCAGCGTCGAGTTCGAGAGCCGGCTGCGCTTCGTGATCAGGCCGGCTCTCGGGGTCCTCGTGTACTTCGCCTACGGCCGAGCGTTCCGGAAATCATGCACGCAGAGCGCCGACCGCTCGGCTGTGGACAGTGAGCCGTCACGAAAGTCACGATTTGCCCGGCGAATCCGCTGTCTAGGATCGCGGCATGGATGGACGCTCGGAGTTGACCAGCTTCCTCATGTCACGCCGGGCACGGTTGCAGCCCGATCAGGTGGGACTGACAACCTATGGGGATCGGCGGCGGGTGCCCGGCCTGCGCCGCGAAGAGCTCGCGCAACTGGCCGGAGTGAGTGTCACGCACTATGTTCGGCTCGAGCAAGGACAGAGTCGAAATATCTCCGCCGAGGTGCTGGACGCGGTCGCCGCCGCGCTCGGACTCACCGACGATGAACGCGAGTATCTGGGAAATCTGGTTCATCCACCGCAGAGCGAGCCGTCGTCGGGGCCGACGGAGGTCCGTACCGACCTGGTGCACCTGGTGAATTCCATCACCCAGGCGCCTGCCTACATCACCGGCCGATACGGCAATGTCCTCACGTGGAATCCGATGACGACGACCGTGCTGTACGACTTCACCGCCGTTGCGCCGGTCCTGCGCACCTGGACGCATCCGCTCTTCCTCGATTCGGACTTTCGCGCCATGTTCTGCCCCGCCGACTGGGACGAGATCGCGCGCTATCAGGTGGCCTTCACCCGCCTGGCCTGGAGCCGCCACCCCGGGGACCCGGCGCTGGCCACCCATCTGGCCTCGCTACGCGAGCACAGCGAGGAATTCTGCGCACTGTGGGAGGCGCACCAGGTCGGCGCCTGGCCGCCGCACCGGGTACGACTCGATCACCCCGAACTGGGGCAGCTCGAGCTCGCGGTCGAAGTGATGCACCCCGGCGAAAGCCGCGACCAGACCTTCGTGGCCTTCGTCGTCGCGCCGGGTTCACCGACGGAATCCGCCCTGCGAGGCCATGCGGTGCGGCGAACGGGCTGACTGACCAATTATTGGATAGCCAATTCTGTGGCCTTGGTCGAAGCGGCCCCAAGCCACACCCTTGTTGAGGTATTGGTCGATCGGCCCGTGGCTACGGGCCGAATTCCCGGACAAGAAAAGGCAATTCGCGATGTCTCTGATCCGCCGTCTCACCATCGTCGCACTGTCGGCCGGTGTCGTTCTGTCACCGGTGGTGAACGCGCAAACCGCTGGGGCGCAGCCTGTTCCACCGTTGACCGCCGTCGACGACAGCGGCTCGACCGGTAGCGGCTCGCAGTTCACCTGCGCTCTTCTGCGACTGGTGCACATGAACCAGGGTCCCGACTGGTGCGCCTGACCGCCGCGGCGCCGGTCGACGGCCGCACCTCGAACGACATCCGCTGCGCGCCTCTCGCTTCCTGAAGGGCCGGGCGGGCCGTCCCGGCGACTGCACATTCTGACGAACCGAACCGAAAGAGATTCCGCCATGATCCGAACGCTCATGCCCTCCGATTCCCTTCGATTCGCCCTCGGCGCTGCCACCGTCGGCATCGTCGCGAGCATGGCGACCCTGGCAGCACCGCAGGCCTCGGCGACCGTCACGAGCATCGCCACCATGCCCTCGTTCACCCTCGGCACCCACCCGTACGGAACGACCTGCACCTACGTGGCACACGTGACCGTCGACGACATCACCCAGCCGGTGTTCTTCTACGAGGAAGGCCAGGGCCCGAGCGGCTTCGCCGAGGTGATGCCCGACCCCAATGGCACCGCCAAAGCGAACTGGACCCCGTCCAGGACGGGCATCACCTACATCTACGCCTTCCAGCCGGGCGCGACGCATCAGGTCCGCCAGACCGTCAGTGTCGGCACGGGCATCAACGCGGGTTCGGCGTGCATCGCCCTGTGAACCACCCGCGTCGGCCTGCACGCGTTCCCGCCGACGCGGGCCGGGCAATCGGCTGCGCCGCCTAGGTCGACCGGTGCCGTGACCCCTCGTTCCGGCAGCCTGTGGCACTGAGTGCCACCCGGGGTGAAATAATCGCCGGGACAACCAGGGCAAGGCGATGTTGGGAGTACGGCAATGGAGTTGATCGGTGTAATCGGCGGCGGCACGATGGGCGCGGGTATCGCGGAGGTGTGCGCCAAGGCGGGCAGCTCGGTGCTCGTGCTCGAGACCAAGCCGGAGTTCGCCGAGGCGGCGCAGAACCGGATCGCCACCTCGATCGCCCGTGGCGTCGCCAAGGGCAAGATCACCCAGGACGAGGCCGACGCCGTGCTCGCGCGGGTGCGCGTCACCCTGGACATGGACGAGTTCGCCGATCGCGACCTGGTGATCGAGGCGGCGCCCGAGATCGAGGCGCTGAAGTACGAGATCTTCGGCAAGCTGGACAAGATCGTCAAGCCCGAGGGCATCCTCGCCACCAACACCTCCTCGATCCCCGTGATCAAGGTGGCGGGCGCGACCGAGCGGCCCGAGCGGGTCGTCGGCGTGCACTTCTTCAACCCCGTGCCGGTGATGCCGCTGGTCGAGATCATCTCGACGCTGGTGACCGCGCCGGAAGCGGCCGCGGCCGTCACCGACTACGCCGCCAACACCCTGGGCAAGATGACCGTGCAGGCCGGTGACCGTTCCGGTTTCATCGTGAACGCGCTGCTCATCCCCTACCTCTGCTCGGCGATCCGGATGCTCGAGTCGGGCTACGCCACCGCCGAGGACATCGACGCGGCCATGAAGGGCGGCTGCGGCTACCCGATGGGCCCGCTCACCCTGCTCGACACCGTCGGCCTCGACATCGCCTTGGCAGCGTCGGAGTCGCTGTACGCCGAGTTCGCCGAGCCGCACCTCGCCCCGCCCGCGCTGCTGCGCCGGATGGTCGACGCGGGACGACTGGGCCGCAAGACCGGGCGCGGGTTCTACGACTACGCGAAGTGACGCCGATTCCCGCAGGAGCTCCGTGCTCCTGCGGGACGCTCGGCCCGCGTCAACTCACGCGGGCGCCAGGCTCTGCGCTTCGGGCTTCGGGAAGAAGCCGATATCGATGTAGTGGTCGAAGTAGCGAGCGATGACCGTGGCGTCGACCGGGGGGAACTCGATCGGCAGGCCACGGAACGGTTCGACCGGAGCCGCTTCCACGCCACTGAGCACCGCCACCGGGTTCGCCTGGGCGATGGCGGCCGCGTAGTTGCCGCTCAGCGCGGACGCGCGGGCCAGCAGTGGGTCGGCGTCGGGGCTTTCGGCGACGGTGGACAGCTGCAGGCCGAACTCCATCGGGTCGATGAAATCGAAACGGTAACCGCGGCTGCGGATTTCCTCGTACACGACCTGTAGCGGCACCTGTGCGCCTGCGGCCCGGAAGATGTTGCCGATGGCCGCGCTGTCACGCGATCGGCCGACGATTCCCGCCGCGACATGGTCCACGGGTGCCATCTCGATGCCGATCGCCCGCACATCGACAGCCACGCCGAGCACCAGCATGGCGCGCAACATGGTCCACCAGGCGTCCTCTGCCGGAGCGACGCCCGTGCCCGAATCGCCGGTGATCAGGCCGGGACGGTAGACCGCGATGGGGACGCCCCGCTCGATCGCGGCGTGCACGAGCTGCTCGGCGACCCACTTGGTCATCGCGTAACCGGGCAGACCGGCGGGCACCCCGTTGTCCTGCGCGATCCCCGCCAGCACCGACAGGGTCGACACATAGTGGATCGGCTTGACCCGCGTGGTGGTGGCCAGGCGCAGCACCTCGGTCGTGCCGCCCACATTGGCCGCCCGCATTCGCGCATACGGTTCGAGATGGTTCACCAGCGCGCCGTTGTGGTAGATCGCATCGGTCCTGGCAGCCAGTTCGGCGAAGCGCAGCGGGTCCATGCCGAGGTTCGGTTGCGCGAGATCGCCTGGCACACCGATGATCCGGTCGAGGTGAGGCCGCACGTCGATGCGGTACTTCGCGGCGGTCGAGACGACGCGATCCACCGCACTCGCGTCGTCGGTGGCCCGGACAAGGCAGTAGATGGTCGCCGACGTCTGCTCCAGGAGTTCGCGCAGCAGGAAGCTGCCAAGGAACCCGGTGGCGCCGGTGAGCAGCAGCGTGGCCGGTTCGCCGGTTCGCTGTGGCGCGCAACCGGTGAGGTCGATCGACGGGTCGAGGATCGCGTCGACGGCGGGATCGGGCCCGGCCGCCGAAGCCGACGACTCGTCGCGCACGGCCAGTGCCAGGTCGCTGACCAGCGGATAGCTGAACAGCAGGCGCAGCGGCACCTCGATGCCCAACTGCTCGGCGAGGGTGGCGCGCACCCGGATCGCCGTGAGTGAGGTGCCGCCGAGCACGAAGAAGTCGTCGTCGCGGCCGACTCGTTCGAGGTCGAGCGCCCCGGCGATCGCCGTGGCGACGATCTGCTCGTCCGGGGTGGTGGGCGCCTGGTATTCGCGGATCTCCACGGCGGGCGCTGGCAGTGCCTTGCGATCGAGCTTGCCGGTCGCACCGAGCGGGAACTCGTCGAGCACCAGCAGGCGGTGCGGGATCATGTACGGGGGCAACAGGGTTCGGATGGTCGCCAGCACCTCGCCGGTGTCCACGCCCGCGCCCAGGGGCGTCACGTAGCCGACGAGCTGTTCGTGATGCACCGCGACCGCCGCGCCGGCGACCGCCGGATGCGTCCGCAGCGCCGCCTCGATCTCGCCGGGTTCGATCCGCAGGCCGTGCAGTTTGAGCTGGACGTCGGTGCGGCCCAGATAGGTCAGGTCACCGGACGGGAGCCTGCGCACGAGATCGCCGGTGCGGTACATGCGCTCGCCGACGGGCCCGGACGGGTCGGCGACGAATCGCTCCATCGTCTTGTCGGTGCTGCCGAGGTAGCCGCGGGCCAGTTGCGCACCGGCCAGGTACAGCTCGCCGGGCGTGCCCACGGGCACCGGCCGCAGGCGCGCGTCGAGAACGTAGGCGCGAGAGTTCCAGTGCGGCGACCCGATCGGGACGATACCGTCGCCCACCTCGGTCACATCGGCGCCGGTGATCGACACCGTGGCCTCGGTGGGGCCGTACAGGTTGTACAGGCGGCCCGCGGTGACGGTGGTGAAGCGTTCGATGGTGGCGTTCGGCAGTGCCTCACCGCCCACCCAGACCGCGCGCAGCGATCGCAGGGCGCCGGTGGGTGCGGCGTCGAGGAGCATCTGGAGTACCGAGGGCACGATGGTGGTCCCGGTGACACGGTGGCGCGCGATGAGTTCCGCCAGGTACGCGGGATCGGTGAGCCCCTGCGAGGCGGCCACGATCATGTGCGCGCCGGCACGCAAGGGGGTGGCGAAACCGATCATCGAGGCGTCGAAGGTGAACGGGATCGACTGCAGGACAGTGTCGGACTCCCCCACCCCGTACTCGCCGACCATGAACGCGGCCTGGTTGACGATCGCCGAGTGCGGTACGCCGACGCCCTTCGGCTTGCCCGTCGAGCCGGACGTGAAGATCACATACGCCAGGTCGAGGGCGCGCAGCGGACGGAGCCGGTCGGCGTCGGTCAGCCAGGCGTCGGAGAATCCCGTCGGCGCCGCCCGGTCCACCGCGAGGACGGGCAAGCCGTCGGCCGCGATCGCATCGTCGCTGGTGGTGAGCAGGCAGACCGGCTGCGCGACGGCGAGGATGTCGGCGCGGCGCTCGGCGGGTGAATCGGGATCGAGCGGCACGTAGGCGCCACCGGCCGCGAAGACCGCGTACATCGCGACGACGAGGTCGATCGACGGCCGAATCGCCACGCCCACAGTGCTTCCTGGGCCGACTCCCTCGGCGACGAGCAGCCGGGCCAACTGGTTGACGCGGCGAGCCAACGCGCCGTAGCTCAGCGTCACCTCGCCGAAGGTGACCGCGGGCGCGTCCGGGCGATGCTGTGCACGGGCCTGGAATTCGTCGAGCAGGGTCGGGTCCGAGACGAGACGGAGCTCGCCCGCGGGCTCGGACAGTTCGGCCGGCGTCAGCAACGGCAGGTCGCCGACGGGGCGCCGGGGTGCGGCGACGGCGGCGGCCAGCAGTCCGGCCAGGCGGGCGCCGAGGGTTTCCATCGTCGATGCGTCGAACAGATCGGTGGCATAGCGCCAGGAGCAGCGCAGACCGGCGGGCCCGGCGCTGTCCTCGAGCGGAACCACCGTGAGCTGCAGGTCGACCGGCGCGGATTCCTCGCCCAGGTCGATCGCCGACACCGTCAGCTCCGGAAGTTCCAGGTGCGCGGCGCCGAAGTTCTGGAACGACAGGGCAACCTGGTAGAGCGGGTGGTGGGCCTGGGTTCGCGGCGGATCCAGTTCGGCGACCAGACGTTCGAACGGCACGTCGGCGTGAGCGAAAGCGGCCAGATCGATGTCGCGCACCCGCTCCAACAGGGCCGCGAAGGACTCGCCGGCATCGACGCGGGTGCGCAGGACGATGGTGTTGACGAACATGCCGACGAGATCGTCGAGCTCGGGTTCGCCACGGCCGGCGACGGGCGCGCCGATGGTGACGTCGTCGGTGCCTGCGACCCGGGCCAGCAACACCGACAGCGCGGCACGCACCACCATGAACAGCGAGGCATTGTGCTCGCGCGCAAGGGTTTCCAGCGCGGAATGCACCGCAGCGGAGACGACGAAGTGCTCAGCGGCGCCACGGGTGCCCGCGACCGGTGGACGCGGGCGGTCGGTGGGCAGCTCGAGCAGGGCCGGGGCACCGGCCAGAGCGGTGCGCCAGAAGCCGAGCTGTTCGGCCAGTAGCGAGCCGGAATCGTCTGCCGCACCGAGCATTTCCTGCTGCCAGAGCGTGTAGTCCGCGTATTGCACCGGCAACGGTGCCCAGTCCGGCGCCGCACCGGCGGCACGGGCGACATAGGCGGTCATCAGGTCGCGAGTCAGCGGGCCGAGCGAGAACCCATCGGTGGCGATGTGGTGCACGACCACCGCCAGCACGTGGTCGGTCGCGCCGAGCTGGAACAGGGCCGCGCGCACGGGAACTCGCCGGCACACATCGAACCCGCCGAAGGTGAGCCGAGCCAGTTCGCCCGGCAGATCGGGTTCGTCGATCTGGTCGACCACCAGGTCGAGTCCGGCCTGGGCAACGGGCAGCACCTGTTGGAAGCCCGCACCGTCGTGCTCGGGGTACACCGTGCGCAGCACCTCGTGCCGTTCGAGCACGTCGTCGAGAGCCGCGGTGAGCGCGGAGGTGTCGAGCGGGCCGGTCAGTCGCAGCGCGACCGGAATGTTGTAGGCGCTGGACTCGGGATCCAGTCGCGCCATGAACCACATGCGCTGCTGGGCGAGTGAGAGCGGCACGTGCGCACCACGGTCGCGCCGCGTCAGTGGCACCCGCACCGACGCGTCACCGACCAGCACATCGAGCGCGGTCGCCAGTTCGGCCACCGTGCCGTACTCGAAAACGGTGCGGGCGGGCACGCGCGCGCCCACCGAGGCGCCGAGGCGGCCCGCCAGCTGGGTGGCGAGCAGCGAGTTGCCGCCGAGGGCGAAGAAGTCGTCGCCGCGCCCGACCGGGTCGGCACCGAGCAACTCCGCGAAAACAGCCGCGACGGTCCGTTCGGTGCCGGTGCGCGGCTCCTCGAACGCGCGCACGGCCATCTCGGGAGCAGGAAGCCCACGATGATCGAGCTTGCCGACCGGCGTCAACGGCACCTCGTCGAGCACCACGATCGCGGCGGGCACCGCGTGCTGGGGCAGGCGCTGCTCGGCCAGCCGGGTCAGCGCCGCCGTGTCGATCGTGGCGCCCGCGGCCGCGACGACATAGGAGACGAGGGCGCTCTCGCCGCTGGGCAGCGTCCGGATGAGGGTCGCGCAGAAGCCGACCGTGTCGTCGGCCGCGAACAGCGCGTCGATCTCGCCGAGTTCGATGCGGAAACCACGCAGTTTCACCTGTGCGTCGGTGCGGCCGAGGAATCTCAGCCCGACCCCGCCGTGCACCGGGACCCACTGCACCAGGTCACCGGTGCGATAGAGCCTGCCGCGACCCAGCGGGTCGGCCACGAACCGGCTCGCGGTGAGCCCGGCCCGGTCGTGGTAACCGCGGGCCAGACCGTCGCCCGCGAGATAGAGCTCACCCGGCACCCGGTCCGGCACCGGGCGCAGCCGCGCGTCGAGGACCAGTGCCGTCATCCCGGGGATCGTCTCGCCCATGGTGATCACGTCGTCGGCGGTCAGTCGATCGCTCATCGCGCAGACGATGGTGGTCTCGGTCGGGCCGTACACATTGAAGAACGCGCGCCCCGGCGCCCACCGCGCGATCACCCCGGGCGGATAGGCCTCACCACCGACTGCGAGGGCGGTCAGTTCCGGCAGCGCCGCCGCGTCGAGGCCGGCGAGCGCCGCGGGCGTGATGAAGGCATGGGTCACGCCTTCGGCGCGCAACAGTTCGGTCAGCTCGTCGCCGCCGTAGACATCGGGGGGTGCGATGACCATCGTCGCGCTCGCCCCGACGGCCAGCAGCATCTCCAGCATGCTGGCGTCGAAGCTCGGCGAGGCGAAGTGCAGGGTGCGGGAGTCGCCGGTGATGCCGAAGCGACGGACCTGCTCGGCGCACAGCCCGGCCAGCCCGGCGTGGGTGACCGCGACGCCTTTGGGCACGCCGGTCGAACCGGAGGTGTAGATGATGTAGGCGAGGTCGTCCGGAGAGAGCCTGCGCACCCGCTCGCCCGCGCTCACGGGCTCCTCCGACATCGCGGCCGACTCCTGACGGAACTCGTCGGAGTCGATCGCCAACCACTGGATTCCAGCGCCGAGTCGTGCCGCGTCCGCCGCCTTGGCCAGGCCGAATCCGGCACCGGAATCGGCGAGCATGTGCGCGACCCGTTCGGCCGGGTAGCGCGGATCGACGGGCACGAAGGTGGCGCCGGTCTTGGCCGCCGCCCAGACCGCGACCACGGACTCGATCGACCGGGTCAGCGCGAGGACGAAGCGGTCACCGGGGCCGAGCCCGCGCGCGATCAGCACCCTGGCCAGGCGCGAGGACCACTGGTCGAGTTCGGTGTAGGTGAGGGTCTGCCCGTCGAATCGCAGCGCGGGCGCTTCGGGGGCGCGCTCGACGGCGGCCGACAGCAGCCGCGCCAGCGTGGACGACGCAGGCACGCGGCGGATTCGGGGCGCGGTGCGTCGGCGGACGCCAGAAGCTTGCTCAGTCACCGGAATGGATTCCCTTCACCGTGGATCACGCGTACGATCGCCCATCTCGAACGTCGCCTGGACTCTCGGTTACACGGGGGTATCGCAAAAATCCTGCGTGACGGTACCGCAAATATCTCACCAATTTCGGAACCGTGGCAATTCGATCGTTTGAACTGGCGCCTCGATGGGTACCAAAGACCGGCCAGTTTGTTACACAGCTCAGCAGCAGGTCATACGCAGGACGAACGACCAGCGAGCGGACATGAGATTTTCACATTCCTCCGAAAATGAACTTTCCGGCGCCGATCAGCACACCCGCGGCGAATAACCCCACACAGACGAAACAACCGGAGACCGCGAACGCGGCCTCCGGTTGTCAACGAGCATGCGAACGAACAGTTACCAGACAGTAGCCCTCGCCGGTCGGCGAACCTGCTCCTGATCCCCCATCGAGGGGTCCTGCACGCGGGTGTTACCCGCTTCGATCCACTGGGTGTCGGCCACACCGTGACGGGAACGGTCGGTGCCGCGCACCGCGCTCTCGCAGCGCCGCGCCAGATCCCGGCGATCCAGTCCGGGATGCTCGAGCGGCTCCAGCACGATCTCGGCGATCATGCCCTTGCTGCGCAGCACCCGCTTCGCGGAGTCGGCGAAGGTGTCGGTGCCGACGAACCCCGGTACGGTGCACGGCTTTCCGTCGCTGTCCAAGTAGCGCAGACGGACCGGCTGGACCGGGGTGGTGGTATCGACGGCGGCCTGGAACATGGCGGGCCGCATCGAACCATAGGCCCGACCACACCACGTAGTGCCCTCGGGGAAGACGACGATGCGGTTACCGGCGGACAGCCGATCGGCCACCTGCCGAACCACGCCGGGCAGTTCGCGCAGACGCGCCCGCTCGATCGGGATGACCCGGGTGAGCTGGGCGAGCTTTCCCAGCAGCGGCCATTCGACCATGTCGGCACGGGCGACGAAGCTGACCGGCTGCACCGCGGCCAGCGTCACCACATCCGCCCAGCCGATGTGCCCGGCCACGATCATCACCGCGGTGCCGGTGTCGGCGAAGCCCTCGGGCGAAGCCTGCTCGGGCGAGCGGTTGTCGATGATGCGCAACCGCATCCCGAGACAGCTCAGTGCCGCCCTGGCGTAGCGGCGCTGCACCTGTTCGCGGCGCGACTTCGGAGTGGCCATGGTCGATACCGGGAAGCTGAGCACCAGCCCGGCGATACCGGCCAGTCGAGCGAGCATCCTGGCGGTGCCGACCTCGTCGATCGGCTCGATGCAGCCGGACCCACAGGGGCTCGACGGCATCCACGAATGAGAGTGAGTTGCGAGCGGCGCGTCGAACACCATGGGTTTACTTCCCGTCGAAATTGGCGGCCGCGCTCTGCAGCCGCTCCAGATACCGGGTGTTGATGGTTTCCATGCCGAGCAGCGCGACGAAGTCGGCGACGGCGAAGTCGGGGTCGTGTGCCGGTTCGCCGCAGATCTCGGCGCCCAGGCGCAGGTAGCCGCGCAGCAGCGGCGGCATCTTGGGACGGCTCGGCGGGGCCATCTGGTCGAGGGAGAGTCCGTCGACGACCACGGGGTTGTACGGGTGTACGCGACGCTCGGGGTCGCAGGCGTGGCGGCCGAGCAGCTGGTCGCGCACACCGCGCACGTTCACTCCGGCCGGGTCCTCGGGCGAATCCCGCATCGGCACCGACACACAACCCATCACCCAGTCGTAGCCGGTGAGCTGGATGTAGTGCAGGATGCCCGCCCACATGAGGGTGAGCACCGAGCCGTTGCGGTGATCGGGCACCACGCAGGCCCGGCCCATCTCGACGATTCGGTTGCCGGTGGGATCGAGCTGGGTCAGATCGAACTCGGTGGCGGTGTAGTACCCGCCCGCCGCGTCGACCCTGTCCGGCGGCAGCATGCGGTAGCAGCCGACGAACTGTTCGGAGAACTCGTCCCGAACCAGCAGATGGTCGCAGTGCTCGTCGAACTTGTCGGCATCGAGGCCGGTGCTGTTCTCCGGCATCTGGAAACCGGGTTCGGAGGCGAACACCTGGTAACGCAGTCGCTGCGCGGCCTCGCGGTGCTCGGCATCAGACGCGACGACCAAGGAGTACCGAGATTTCCCCACCCCGGAGTCCGGCGCCGGGGCGGTCAACACGGACGAAATTGTCATGCTTTCGATGAAGCCAGCCCGAGCTGGCATCGGAGCGACGCTTCAGTGTCGTGTCGATGCCAGCTCGGTGAACGAGATGGCGGTCACACCGGGCGTTCATTTCATCGCCGCACAACGTTCGCCGACACCCAGTTCCACCCGTACCGCAGCGCCCATCGCGGTGATCGCCGCGGGCAGTGTCACCGCGGGATCGGGCGCGAATCGCGGCGAGTGATTGGCGGGCAGATAGGGCGGCAGCGTGCCTTCTGCCAGCATGTACGCGGCTTCGGTTTCCCCGAATTGGTCGGCGCCGAAGCCACCGACGTTCCAGAACACCGACGGGCAGCCCGCCGCGGTCCCCAGCAATCCGAAATCCTCACTGCCGCTGAGGGGGTTGCGCAGCGGCAGCACGGCCAGCCCGGACGCGCCGAGTTCGGCCATCACCCGCTCGGTGTCGCCCGGTGTGTTCACCGTCATCGGGAACGGGTGGAAGAACTCCACCTCCGGCTCGACGAGCGCACCCGCGGCGGCGGCCTCGGCCGCGACCACCCGCCTGATCGCGTCCATCATCTGCTCGCGCGATCGATCGGAGAAGGTGCGCAGGGTGAGCAGCAGTTCCGCGGTCTCGGCGATGATGTTCGGCCTCGTACCGACGTGCAAGGCCCCTGCGGTGAGCACCGGCGACGATCCCACCGCCGCCTGCCGTGCGACCAGGCCCTCCAGGCGAAGGACCAGCGAGGCCGCCATGGTCAACGGGTTCACGGCCAGGTGCGGGGTCGAACCGTGTCCGCCGACGCCCGCCAACCGCACCCGGACCGAATCCGAGGCCGCCATCACGATGTCGCCACGGGTCACGACGAGTCCGGCGGGCGTGGGCCCCACGTGCTGACCGAGGCAGATGTCCGGACGCGGGAAGCGTTCCAGCAGACCGTCGTTCAGCATCCCGGCCGCACCGGCGCCGGTCTCCTCCGCGGGCTGGAAGATCGCGACGACGGTACCGGTGAGGGTGTCGTCGGCGCACAGCTCCGCGCAGACGCCGAGCAGAGCGGCGACGTGCACATCGTGTCCGCAGGCATGCATGACACCCGAGACGGTCGAGGCGTAGTCGAGGCCGGTGTCCTCCTGCACCGGCAGGGCGTCCATATCCGCGCGCATCCAGACGACAGGGCCCGGCCCGCCTCGCAACACCCCGACCACGCCGGTGCCGCCGACTCGTTCGGTGACCTCCCAGCCGGGCAGCGCACGCAGCTGTTCGGCCACCAGGCTCGCGGTCGCGAACTCCACGCCCGACAGTTCCGGATGCGCGTGTAGCTGCCGGTACACCTGCTGCCACCGGTCCTCGGCGGGCGCCGCGACGACCGCGCGGCCGAGACCGGCGAGCAGGGATTGTGGCGGCGCGCTGATTTCGTTCATCACTGCGAAGTCCTTCGGGTCCGGGAAGCGGCGGGCCACATCACCGTGCCGACCGAGTCGCCGGGCCGATACAATTCGCCGGATCTCGCCACCGAAAGGCACAACCATGCAGAATTTCGCCACCCTGGACGAACTGGACTACCAATTGGTGGCCGCGTTGCAGGTGGCGCCGCGGGCGCAGTGGCAGCAGATCGGGCGCGCGCTCGGCATCGACGGATCCACCGCCGCCCGCCGCTGGACGCGCCTGCAGAACGCGGGGCTGGCCTGGCTCACCTGCTATCCGGTCAGCATCGACGGCGTATCACCGCTGCTGGCCATCATCGAAATCGACTGCGCGCCCGGACGCCTGCACGAGGTCTCGGCCGAACTCGCGCTCGATGTGAACCTGGTGACCGTCGAACTCACCACGGGCGCGCGCGACCTGATGGTCACCGCGGTGTTCTTCGACCACGCGTCCTTGGCCCGCTACATCACCTTCCGGCTCGGCACGCTCGACGGCGTGGTGACCACCCGCTCCCAAGTGGTGACCACCTCGTTCACCGAGGGCAGCCGCTGGCGACTCGATCGCGCCCGGATGGCCCACACCGCGCTGGTGGCCCCCGCGCGCCGGCGCTCCCCCGGCTACGGCTCGATCCACGCCGACGACATCCCGCTGGTCACCGAACTCAGTCGCGACTGCCGCCAATCGGTCACCACGCTGGCCGAACGCACCGAGATGAGCCCCACCACCGTGCGCAGGCGGCTGGCCCGCCTCGAGCAGGACAACGCCATCGCCTATCGCTGCGAGGTGGCCCGCTCCATCTCCGGTTGGCCGCTCAGCGTCACCTTCTGGGCCGCGGCGCCACTGTCGCGCGTCCCGGAGATCGGCAACGCGATCGCGGCGATGCGCGAGACCCGCATGTGCTACTCGCTGACCGGCCCGCGCAACCTGATCTTCAACGTCTGGCTGCGCACCATGGCCGATATGCCCGCGTTCGAGGCGCGACTGACCGAGGCCATGCCGGAACTGACCATCGCCGACCGCTCGATGGCGCTGTGGCCGCTGAAGATCGGCGCCACCTTGCTCGACCCGCACGGACGCTACCTGCGCCACATCCCGATCGGGCGCTGGGAAGACGGTGTGGCCTCGACCGCCGAGGACGCCCTCGTCGAGATTCTGCGTGGTCGCCCCGATTCGCCCGGCGTAGCTGTCGCACAATAGAATTCGGCGTACCGGCGCATCAGCCACCGGGCAGGGGTGGCCCGAATCCGCGCGGTGGCGGATATCCGCAGGGTGTGGGCTCGGGATACCCGTTTTCGGCACAGCGCAGCGCTCCCACGGCTGATAGTTGCGAAAAGTCGGTGCCTGGCAGCGGCACTGATTCCTTGATGTCACCTCACGCATCAAGGAGTTCGCATGAAACGCCCCCTCTTCGCCGCAGCGTGTGTCGCGGCGGTCGCGACGCTCGCCGCGTGCACGACATCACAGACCGGCGGTCCGGGCTCGGGCGCGTCCGACGCGACCGTGCGCCTGGCACTGACCTCCGATCTGGGCAGCTTCGATCCCGCGCGGGCGGCCGGCTCGTCCGACTACGCCTTCGATCGGCTGCTCTACTCGACGCTGGTCGGTCTCGACGACAAGAACGTCGTCGTCCCCCGGCTGGCCGCCAGCTGGGACGTCACCGCAACGCAGGCGACCTTCACCCTGAACAAGGGCCTGACCTGCTCCGACGGCGCCCCGCTCACCGCGAGCCAGGTCGCTGCCTCGCTGGAGTACTTCCGCAAGACCGCACCGGGCGCGGCGTACACGTTCGGCGCGGCCAACGCCGGCGACAAGACCACCATCACCAGCGACGACGCCGCGGGCACCGTCTCGGTGCGCATGGCCAACCCGTGGGCGGAACTGCTCCCCTCGCTGGGCCTGGTCAACGCGGGCATCATCTGCAAGCCGGGCCTGGACGACCCCACCGGCCTGGCCACCGGCTCGGTGGCGGGCGCGGGTACCGGTCCCTACGTCATCACCGCGAGCGAGCGCGGCTCCCGCTACACCGCGTCCCTGCGCGAGGGATTCGACGCGTTTCCCGCCTTCGCCGCCGACCAGACCGGTCGCTCGCCCGCCACGATCGAGCTCAGCATCGTCAAGAGCGAATCGGCCGCGGCCAATCTCCTGCAGACCGGTCAGCTCGACTTCGCCGGTTTCACCGGCCCCGACGGCACCCGGCTGGAGCAGGGATTCGACACCGCGACCGCGCCGATGATCCGTAACTTCCTGTTCTTCAACCAGCGTGCGGGCAAACCCGGTGCCGACGCGGAGTTCCGCAAAGCCGTCGCGCAGGCCGTGGACGCCAAGGCCTTCGACAAGGTTCTCGGCGGCTCGGGAACCCTGCTGAAGAGCTATGTCGACAGCACCGCCAACGTCTGCGCCAACACCGACGATGCCCTGCTGGCCCAGCACGACCTCGCCTCGGCCACCCGAGTCCTCACGGGCAAGAAGATCACCGTGACGGGCACCAACGCGATCGCCGACGGCGCGGGCAACACCTATGTCGCCGAGGCACTGCGCGCGGCGGGCGCCGACGTGGAGCTGGTCAATGTCGACAACAACACCTGGGTATCGTCGGTGTTGCCCGGCGGCGACTGGGACATCAATGTGATGGCGTCGCTGTCGACCACACTGCTCACCGCGTCGAACCTGCTCACCGGCGCCGAACCGCCTCAGGGCCGCAACTACGGCGCGACCCACAACGACGCCTTCGACCAGGGTCTGCGCGCGGCCGTCGTCACCACCGACCAGACGGCCAAATGCGCCGCCTGGCAGCAGGGACAGGCGGGTCTGCTCAACGCCGTCGACATCGTGCCGTTGTCGACGCTGAACGTGCGCTACGTGTTCAGCGAGGGTGTGCGGGCCCATATCCCCAACGGTCAGATCGACCTCAGCACCCTACGGATCGGCTCGTGACAGGGTGGCTCGGCTTCGCGCTGCGCCGCGCGGCCGGACTCCTGGCGGTGGCGGTGGTGCTCGTCGTGGTCACTTTCGGCATGATCCAGCTCATCCCCGGTGACCCGGCCGAATCACTGGCCGGCCAGAACGCGACCCAGGCCGACATCGCCCGGCTCCGGGCCGAACTCGGGCTCGACCGCCCGATGCTCACCCGCTTCTTCGACTATGTGTCGGGCCTGCTGCAGGGTGACCTCGGTCGTTCGTTCCAGACCAGGGAGGCCGTCTCGGACGTGATCGCGGCGCGCCTGCCGTTCACCGCGCAGCTGGCCGTGTTCTCGCTGATCCTGGTCCTGGCGATCGCGCTGCCACTGGGCATCGCGGTCGCCGCCCGGCACAGCCGACGCACCGACGGCGCGTTCACCCTGTCCACCGGATTGCTCGGTGCCGTACCGGAATACGTGGTCGGCACCGCACTGGTGGTGGTCTTCGCGATCACCCTGGGGGTGCTGCCCGCGGGTGGGGCGCAGACCACCCAATCGCTGATCCTGCCCGTGCTGGCCATCAGCCTGCCCAGCATGTGTGTGATGGCGCGGGTGGTGCGGCGCGAAGCCGGAACAGTGCTGTCGCAGGACTACATCCGCACCGCGCGCGGCAGGCGGCTGCCCCCGCTGCGGCTGTACACCCGCCACGTGCTCCCCAATCTGCTCACCGCCGTCATGACCCTGAGCGGTCTGGTGCTGGCCTCGATGCTGGGTGGCACGGTGATCGTGGAAACGGTGTTCGCGTGGCCGGGGATCGGGCAGCGGGTGGTCGACGCGCTGCTGGTGCGCGACTATCCGGTGATCCAGGGCTGCGTGTTGGTCCTGGGTCTGCTGGCCGCCGTTCTCAACCTGCTGGTCGATATCGCGCTGGCGATCCTCGATCCGCGCTCGTCGCTGGCCGGAGGTAACCGATGAAGACTCGCCCCCATCCCTCCCTGGTGGTCGGTGCGATCGGTTTCACCGCCGTCGCACTCGTCGCCCTGATCGCCCCGCCGCTGCTCGGCGACACCGCCGCCGCCATGTCCTCGACCGTGCGGGCGGGGATCAGCGCCGAGCACTGGCTCGGCACCGACTCGCTCGGGCGTGATGTCTGGGCACGCACCCTGGTCGCGGCCCGGCTCACCCTGGTCTTGACCACCGTCGCGACGGCGCTGGCAGCGGCACTCGGTATCGCGATCGGCACCGCGGTCTGGGTGTCCGGGCCGCGAGTCCGCGAAGTCGGGCTGCGGATCATCGACATCATGGTCACCGCGCCGACGTTGATCATGGCGCTCGTGGTGGCGACCATTCTCGGCGCCGGACCGACAGCGTCGGTGATCGCCATCGTGCTCGGTGGTTCGCCGTCGTTCGCGCGACTCACCGCCAACCTCGCCGGTTCGGTCGCAGGCCGCGACTTCGTCTCCGCCGCCAAGCTGCTCGGCGTCTCACCGGCGAGGGTGATGAGCAGGCACCTGCTGCCGAACATCGCCGGGCCGCTGCTGGTGCTGCTGTCCTCCGCGTACGCGCAGGTACTGGTCGCCCTCTCGGGGCTGTCGTTCCTCGGTCTCGGTGTGCAGAATCCCCAATACGACTGGGGCTCGATGCTCAACGGCGGCCTGCGTTCGCTCTACACCACCCCGTCGGAGGCGCTCGGGCCCGCCGTCGCCATCACGGTGACGGGCGTGTTCGCCTCGCTGATCGGTGACGGTCTGGCCGCCACCCTCGACCCGCGCGAGCGCACCAAGCAGCGGCGCGTGACGGCGGTGCCGAAACCGATCACCCCCCAGGCTCCCTCGCCCGACGCGTTGTTGACGGTGACCGACCTCAGCATCGAACTGGACAGCGGTGTGCGCCTGGTCGATTCGGTCTCGCTGCAGGTGGCGCCGGGTGAAATCGTCGGTCTCGTCGGCGAATCCGGCTCGGGCAAATCCCTCACGGCGATGGCGGTGGCGCGCCTGCTGCCCGACGAACTGAGTATCCGGGCGGCCTGTCTGGATCTCGACGGGCTCGACCTGACCGCCGCCGACAGCGATCCGGTGCGGTTGGCGACGGCGATCGGCATCGTCTACCAGGACCCGTCGGCGTCGTTCAATCCGGCGCAGCGCATCGGTAGCCAGCTCACCGAAGTGCTTCGCGTACACCGCAAGACGAGCCGGCGCGATGCCATGGCGGCGGCGGCCGAGGCGTTGCGGCGAGTGCATGTGCGCGAACCCGAGACCGTGCTCGGCCAGTACCCCCATCAGCTCTCCGGTGGAATGCGTCAGCGGGCGATGATCGCCGCGGCTGTGCTGCCCGATCCGCGGCTGATCATCGCCGACGAGGCGACCACGGCGCTGGATGTGACAGTGCAGGCGGAAGTTCTCGAGCTGTTGCGCGAGATCAACGACCGTGGCACCGGCATGCTGTTCATCTCCCACGACATCGGCGTGGTCGGCACGCTGTGCCATCGCGTGGTCGTGATGTACGCGGGCCGCGTCGTCGAGGAGTTGACCGCCGAGGAGCTGCGAGCCGGACGAGCTCGGCATCCGTACACCCAGGCCTTGCTGGCGGCCAGCCCCACCCTCGACGGCAGCACCTCCAGCGGCAGGTTGGCGACCATTCCGGGGCGCCCGCCCGCCCCCGCGGACAGGCCCGCGGGATGCGCGTTCGCGCCACGGTGCCCGCTCGCGGTGCCCCAGTGTGAGGCCGAGCTCCCGCCCCAGATCGGCGGGGTCGCCTGCCATGTCGTCAATGCCCCACTCGCACAGGAGGTTCCGGCGCGATGAGCAGTGGACTCGAAATCCTCGGACTCTCCGTCTCGTACGGCTCCGGCCGCCGCGCGGTCACCGTGGTCGACGACGTGACCCTTCGGGTGCCGACCGGCGAAACCCTGGGCTTGGTGGGCGAATCGGGATCGGGCAAGTCGACCATCGCCAAGGCCGTGGTCGGACTGCTGGCACCGAGTGCCGGACAGATCACCCTCGATGGGCAGGCACTGACAGGGAAGTCCTCGCGTGAGCTACGGCGACGTGTGCAGTTGGTTTCCCAGGATCCCTACGCCTCGCTGAACCCGCGCATGACCATCGGTGCCGCCATCGCCGAAGCCATCGACCCGGCCCGCGCCAACCCGCGCAGGCACACCGAGGCGATCGGGCGCTGGCTGGAAACGGTGTCGCTCGATCCCGCTGTCGCCCAGCGCTATCCGCACGAGTTCTCCGGTGGCCAGCGTCAGCGGATCGCGGTGGCGCGTGCCCTGGCGGTGGAGCCGGAGGTGATCATCGCCGACGAGATCACCTCCGCACTGGATTGCTCGGTCCAAGCCGAGGTCCTCAATCTGCTGCTCGATCTGCGGGAACGTCTCGGACTGACGATGCTGTTCATCTCCCACGACCTGGCGGTGGTGCGTCATGTCAGTGATGCGGTGGCGGTGCTGCGCCACGGCGAGCTCGTCGAATCCGGCTCCTGCGCACAGATCTACGGGAACCCGACCCAGGCCTATACCCAGAAATTGCTCGCCAGCGTGCCCACGTTCGCGACGAACTCACCCGCCTGAGTCTTTCCCCGGGCTACCGCAGCGACAACGACCCGCCACGATGGTGACGGGTCGTTGTCGTTTCGGGTCAGACGGTGACGCGCTCGCGCGAGTCGGTCTCGGCCACGACGTCAGCAGCGGCCTCGTTCCGGACCGGGACATCAGCCCCGGTGGCAGCGGCCTGAACCTCGGTGGCCTCGTCGAAGCCCGGCCGGGCGGTCCCGATGAACGCGACCAGCCAGCCCGCCACCGCCGCGAAGCGATTGCGGAAGCCGACCAGGTACATCAGGTGCACGGCCAGCCACATCGCCCAGGCGATGGTGCCCTTGAAGGTGATGCGCTCGTTGAGCTTCACCACGGCGCTGAAGCGGCTGATCACGGCCATGCTGCCCTTGTCCCAGTAGACGAACGGCGTGCCCGCGTCCTTCTTGCGACGGATGATGTCGGCGGCGTGGCGGCCCTCCTGCATGGCGACCGGCGACTGGCCGGGGTAGCCGTTGAGCGAGGTCATGTCGCCGATGGCGTAGATGTCGGCATGGCCGCCGACGGTCAGGTCGGGGTTGATCAGGATGCGGCCCGCGCGGTCGGTCTCGGCGCCGGTGGCCTCGGCGAGCAGGGTCGCGAAGCCGCCGACCTGCACGCCCGCCGACCACACCACCGTCTCGGCGGCGATCCGGCGCTCCATGCCTTCCTTGTCCTTGACCGTCACCTTGCCCTCGTCGATATCGGTGACGAAGGTGCCGAGCAGCACCTCGACGCCGCTGTCGGTGAGCGAGCGCTTCGCGTATTCCGAGAGCCCGCCGCCGAAGGGCGGCAACACCTCGCCGGCACCCTCGACCAGGGTCACCGAAACCTGCTGGTGGAAGTGCCTTTTCGCGAGTTCCTTGATCTGGCCCGCCACCTCGACGCCGGTGGCGCCCGCGCCGACCACCACGAAGCTGAGCAGGCGGTGCCTGGTCACCTCGTCGGCGTTCTCGGCCAGGGCGAACACGTGGGCGATCTGGTCGCGCAGGCGCTGGGCGTCGTCGATGGTCTTGAGCGAGAAAGTCTTCTCCGCGAAGTCGTCGCGGCCGAAGTAGCTCTGGCTGGCGCCGGTGGCGGCGATCAGCGAGGCGTAGGCGATCTGGCGGGGGCCGTCGGCGGTCTCGTAGGTGAGCACGGCGTTGGCCGCGTCGATACCGGTGACCTTGCCGAGGCGGACATCGATCTCGGGGTGGCGGCGCAGTACGTTCTTGATCGGCGGCGCGATCTCCTCGGGCGCCAGCACACCGGTCGCCACCTGGTACAGCAGCGGCTGGAACAGGTGTTCGGGCGTGCTCGAGATCAGCACGACACCGACTCGTGACTTGGCCAGTTGCTTGGCGGCGGCCAGGCCTCCAAAGCCCGAGCCGACGATGACGACATCCGTGTGTTCCATGATCGCTCGCTCCAAGATCGCGTTCTAGATCGGTAATTAACCCTTTCCTATGAGTAAACGCGATGCGGAACGTAGATGTTTCCACTGCCTGGGCGCATAATGAAGATGACTCTTATCTGTATAACTAATCAATGGGAGGTACCTGGTGGAACTTCGACAGTTGGCCTACTTCGTCGCCGTCTGCGAGGAGCTCAGTTTCAGTCGCGCGGCCAACCGCTGCTTCATCTCCCAATCCGCGATCAGCCATCAGATCGCGAGACTCGAACGTGACCTCGGGTCACAACTGTTCGAGCGCACCACCCGTGCCGTCGTCCCCACCGACGCGACCCTGCGGCTACTGCCGCTGGCCAAGCAGATGCTGAGCCTGGAGTCGGCGATCCGCGCCGCGGTGCGCACCACCGGGCCGCGCATTCGCCTGGCCGCCAACATGTCGTTCGCCGCGCCGTCGCTGTCGGCGATCGCCACCGCACGAGCCGCCCACCCCGACGCCGAGATCGAGTACGTGATCAAACCGTTCCGTCAGCGGATCACGGCGGTGGCCGACGGCGACTGCGATCTGGCGCTGATCCGCGGCAGTGTCGAACAGCCCGGCCTCGCGGTGGAACAGCTCTGGGTCGAGGACCTGGTGATCGCGATCTCCAGCAACCACCCGCTGGCCGAACGCGGCGAGGTCACCCTCGCCGACCTGAGCCCCTACCCCCTGCTGCTCCCGCCCGAACAAGAGCAGGTGTTGTTGCACACACTGATCCGCTCAGCCTTCGCCGACCTCCCCACCGGCCCCACCTTCGGACCCCCGATCCCCCCCGACCACACCGCCACGATGGAACTCCTCAACCGCCCCGAATCCTGGACGATCCTCTACGAGGGCCCCACCAAGGGCCTACTCACCCTCGATCTCACCGACCACCGCCTACGCATCCCCGTGTCAGCGGTCCTGCGCGAGGACGCCCGTGAGAACCCGATCGTGCAGACCCTGCTGGACGCCCTGCACCACCACTAATGGGTGGTACCCTATGTGGTGTGATCAAGACGACCGTGTACCTCCCTGAGGAAATCGAGGTCCGGCTCGACGCCGAAGCAGCCGCAACCGGGGTGAGCAAGGCGGAACTCATTCGACGGGGGATCGCCATGCTGCTCGACGCGTCCGAGAGGCCGAAGCTCGATGGCCCGCTCCCGGTGTTCGACAGTGGGCGATCGCGCAGTGCCGAGGAAATGAACGACGCCGTCTACGACCACATCAAGTCCCGGTCGTCCCGGCGATGATCGTCGTCGCTGATACGTCTGCCTTGTTCGCGGCCTTCGATAAAGGCCAGGCCGAGCACGCGCAGTCACTCCAGGTGATGGAGTCCGAAACGCTGCTGATTTCGCCGCTCGTACTCACCGAACTCGATCATCTGGTGCATCGCGACCTCGGCTTCGACGCCGCGATGCAGGTCACTGACGCCTTGATGAGGCGACTCATCGATGGCCGGTACAAGCTGGCCGAACTCAAGCACGTCGATCTCGATGCGGCGCAGTCGGTTCGCGCGAAGTACGAAACTCTGCGGCTCGATTTAGCCGATGCGGTCGGCGTCGCACTCGCGGACAAGTACCGCACCAACAGCATTTTCACCCTCCACCAGCGAGACTTTCGGGCGATCGAGCCGTTGACACCCGGCATGCGCTCCTTCCGGATCCTGCCCGCCGACCTCTGACCCGCCGGCCATCACCAGCGATTCGTTCGCGATGCCTTGCGATACCGGATCCAGCGCCCGGTCGAGCCGGCGGCCGCGCAGGCGATCAGTGCCACCGCGAGGGCGATGATCGGGAGGCAGATCGCGAGGGCGACAGCGGTGCCCTCCGACGCCAACGCGCCGGCGATCGCGGCGAGCATGACGGCCACAACGAACACGCCGGTAATGATCACCATCACGCGCCCGGCGGTGCGCGCACAGAGCAACAGCACACCTCCGCCGCCGGTGAAGGCGACGATGCAGGTGAGGATCGCGATCACGACGGCCGATCCGCTGGTGTCCTTACCCGCATCGAGCTCTTTGATCGTCTCGGTGATTCCGTAGATCAGGAAGGCCAGGATCGCGAGGCTGACGAGCACCGTCACGATGCCCGCGAACATCGCGGCACCCTTCGACGGCTCGCCACCACGCGCCGCTCCCTGGTTCCACGGGTTCCCGGCTGCCATGTGCGGCAGCCGTGGATTGCCGACCGCCGCACCGTATTCCGGCTCCCCCCACCCCGGTTGCCGCGCGTACCCGCCGACAGCGGGTGTCTGTTGCGCGGACTCGGCCCAAGGTTGCCGAATCTGCCCATCGGAACCGTGCCACTGCTGCACGGGACCGGCCCATGACTGCGCGTGCTCGCCGGATCCGGGCCCTCGCCCCGCCGGATCGGCCCAAGGCCGCTGCACATGCTCACCAGAGCCCGGTCGGTGGTGGGCAGGATCGGTCCACGGCTGAAACACGGTCGGCGCGGCAACGTGCCTACCCTCGAGCGCATCGCGGACGGCATCGGTGAATTCCGTTGCGCTGACGAATCTCTCGTCACGTCGCTTGGCCATCGCCCGCGCGACGACGCTGTCCACCGCGGGTGGCAGATCCGTTCTGGCAGAGGTGAGTCGGGGCACCGGCTGTGACAGGTGACCCGCGGTACCCAGCGAAATCAGCCCCCACCTGCAGCACAACCACTCCTCACCGTCCCCGCTCGCAGCCTCGCACGCTACCCGTACGCACAGCTTTCGGCCAGCGCGTACGCCACCGCGGTATGCAGCGTGAGCATGTTGTGGTCCTCGTCATCGATCGCCCACGCCATCTCCTCCACCGCTCGGACGAGGGCCCAGCCTCGGGCCCGCTCGGGGTCGACGTCCAGAGCCGTGGCGGTGGCCGCGATGACGGTATCCGCGTGTTCTCGGGTCGGATTCGACTGGATCTGGATCATCAGCAGGAAGCCCGCATCGAAGGCCGCCTCGCCGAGGCAGGGTTTGGGGTCGATCAGCAGCCACGGTTCACGTTCGGCGGCAACGATATTGCCGAGGTGGGTGTCACGGTTGACGATAAACAGCGGACCGTCTGGTGCGGCCAGCGCGCCACACCAGTAGTCGGCTTTCTCACGCAGCTGATCCGGAAGCAGCTCGGCCAGTTGTGAATTCGCCGCCTCGAGCCGCCCGCGAAGACCGTCGACGACCTCGGTGGCGAAGGGAAACGGCGGAAAGCCTGCGGGGACCGTGCCGACGGGCCGCCGCAGTCGGCGATACAGCCCACACGCGAACGCGACCTTCTCCGCGTTCTCCGGTCGCCCCTCGAGACTCGGAAAACCCGGCTGATTCAGCAATTCCGTTCCAGGACGCGCCCATTCGAGCAACAGCGCGCCGCTGCCGGGATCGAAGTCGAGTAGCCGAACAGCACCGTCACCTGCGTAGACGTGCAGCGCCGTCGCCTCGGCAACGTTCTCCTCGTCCACCATCGGCACTTTCAACACCACCCGCGACTGATCCGCACGTTGCGCGGTCGCCACATACGCATGCGTCCCGCCCCGAAACGGCGCGGACAACCCCGTCAACCCCCAGCGCGCCGCCACATCCGCAACCACACTGGGCAATTCATCGATCCACTGCGAACCGGCCCGACCGAACACCGCCCGGACCGTCTCCTCGACCTCGACCGGCAACACCACACGTCCGAACGACATCAGCCCAGCCTGCCGACATCGTTTGCGCAGGTCAATCCGACCGCACTGACATGCAGATCGCCGCCGTCGCCGGCGATCCGCCCGCAATGCGCTCAGCACGGTCCGCATTGTGCGCTGCCGACGTCGGCGCCGAGTGCCGTCGCCGACGGACCGGTGCGACCGGATCTCTCATTTCACCAAGCGCAGCAGGACTACTCCCCGCATGGTGCACTACCAGCACTGAACGTGGTGAACAGCAGCGTGCACCCGAAAACAAATCCGAGGAAGTCATCCATCGTGTCGACCGACCCGAGGAAGCCGTCGGAATTGTCGATCGGATGACCACTCCCCATCGCGGCAGATCCACTGGCCAACGGGCCCCACACGTCCCGTGCCGCAGCCGGTTGAGCCGAGGCCGCCCCGGCACCCGTCAACGACACAGCGACCAGCGCACCCACGATCATCGAACGCTTCATTGATTCTCCTCCGAACGGCTTGCGGCAGGTGCCGACCAGAAGAATCTAAAATACATATGTTCCAGATATTGCGGATTGCCCGACCCGAGATCCAGGGGCCGGCGAGTCGGCCGCGAACGACAACGGCCCGCGAAGCCTGTCGCGTATGCGGCAACAGGTTTCGCGGGCCGAGGTCGAATCGACCGGAAGGTGATCAGCCCTTGTGGGACTTCACGGCCTCGGTCAGCTGCGGGGAGACGTTGAACAGGTCGCCCACGATGCCGTAGTCGGCGATCTCGAAGATGGGTGCTTCCTCGTCCTTGTTGACAGCGACGATGGTCTTCGAGGTCTGCATGCCGGCGCGGTGCTGGATGGCGCCGGAGATGCCGAGGGCGATGTAGAGCTGGGGGGAGACCGTCTTGCCGGTCTGACCCACCTGGAACTGGCCCGGGTAGTAGCCCGAGTCGACGGCCGCACGCGAGGCGCCGACAGCGGCACCCAGCGAGTCGGCCAGCGCCTCGACGACGGAGAAGTTCTCGGCGGAACCGACGCCGCGGCCACCGGAGACAACGATGCTCGCCTCGGCGAGATCGGGGCGGTCGCCACCGACGATCGGGTCGCGCGAGACGACCTTCACGACGCCGTCTTCCTGCGCGGGAACCTCGACCACGACCTGCTCGCCCGCGCCGGCCTGCGGAGCGGACTCGATGGCGCCCGGACGGATCGAGATCACCGGCACGTCGCCGGTGGCCTTGGCCTCGACGGTGAACGCGCCACCGAAGATCGAGTGCACGGCCGTGCCGTCGGTGTTGACGCCGATGACGTCGACGAGCAGACCGGAGCCGATGCGCGCGGCAAGGCGGCCCGACACCTCCTTGCCCTCGGCGGAGGCGGCGACCAGCACGGCGGCGGGCGCGGCCGAATCGACCAGGCCGGCCAGGACGTCGACCTTCGGGGTGACCAGGAAGCCCTCGATGTCGTCGGACTCGGCGACATAGATCTTCTCGGCGCCACCGGCGGCCAGCGCGGCGGCCAGCTTGTCGGCGGTACCGGCGGGGCCGGTCACGACGGCGGACGGCTCGCCCAGCGCACGGGCGGCGGTGAGCAGTTCGGTGCTGATCTTCTTCACGGCACCGTCGGCGTGCTCGATGAGCACAAGTACTTCAGCCATTGGTTCTTTCTCCTAGAAAATCGTGGCAGTCTCGGGCCGGATCAGATGATCTTCTGACCGATGAGGTAGGACGCGATCTGGTTGCCGCCCTCGCCCTCGTCCGCGATCTTCTCGCCCGCGGTGCGAGCCGGCTTCGGGGTGGCACCGGTGACCTTGGTGCCCGCGTTGGCGACACCGACGGTCTCCGGGTCGACGCCCAGGTCGGCCAGGGTGAAGACCAGAACTTCCTTCTTCTTCGCGGCCATGATGCCCTTGAAGGAGGGGAAGCGGGGCTCGTTGATCTTCTCGGTGACCGAGACGATCGCGGGCAGGGACGCCTCGAGCTTGAAGACACCCTCGTCGGTCTCTCGCTCGCCGGTGATCTTGTCGCCGTCGACGGTGAGCTTGCGCAGGTGCGTCAGCTGCGGGATGCCGATGTACTCCGCGATGATCGCGGGCACAGCACCTGCGCGGCCGTCGGTGGCCTCGTTACCGGCGATGACCAGCTCGACACCCTCGACCTGGCCGAGAGCGGCGGCCAGCACGTAGGCGGTCTGCACGGCGTCGGAGCCGTGGATCGCCGGGTCGTTGATGTGGATGGCCTTGTCGGCGCCCATGGACAGCGCCTTGCGGATGGCCTCGTTGGCGCGGTCGGGACCGGCGGCCAGCACGGTGACCTCACCGCCCTGGGCCTCCTTGATCAGCAGCGCTTCCTCGACGGCGCGCTCGTTGATCTCGTCGAGCACCGCGTCGGCGGCCTCGCGATCGAGGGTGTAGTCACCATCGGTCAGCTTGCGCTCGGACCAGGTGTCGGGGACCTGCTTGATGAGTACGACGATGTTCGGCATCGGTCTTCGTCGACCTCCTTCTGGGGACACGTGAGTGGTGGGGCCGCACGGGCTCAGCCGTACGTCCGTGTGAGATATCTAGCTCAGATCGGAACACTACCCTACGCTAAGTTACCCGTGGGTAACCTATCCGCGCAAGAGGTCCCTGACTCCTGCGTGAACCGGCGGTACCAGTAACCTCGGACCAATGAGCGAGGCTGTGATCCCTGCCGCACCCGCGGCCGCCACACATGAACCACTGCCGTTGACCGGCGAGCGGACGGTGCCCGGCATCGCCGAAGAGAATTATTGGTTCCGTCGGCACGAGATCGCCTATGCCCGCCTGCTCGACCGCTGCACCGACAAGATCGTGCTCGAGGCGGGCTCGGGTGAGGGCTACGGCGCCGACATGATCGCCGGCGTGGCCGAGCGCGTCACCGGCCTGGACTACGACGAGAGCGCTGTCGCGCACGTCCGCGCGCGCTATCCCCGCGTGCAGATGATCCAGGGCAACCTGGCCGCACTGCCCCTCGACGACGAATCCGTCGATGTCGTGGTGAATTTCCAAGTCATCGAACACCTGTGGGACCAAGGGCAGTTCCTGCGCGAATGCCTGCGGGTGCTTCGCCCGGGCGGCGTGCTGCTGATCAGCACCCCGAACCGGATCACCTTCTCCCCCGGTCGCGACACCCCCCTCAATCCGTTCCACACCCGCGAACTCAACGCGGCCGAGCTGACCGAACTGCTCGTCGATGCCGGGTTCACCGTCTCGCAGATGCTGGGCGTGCACCACGGCGCGAGCTTGAAAGCGTTGGACGCCAAGCACGGTGGATCGTTCATCGACGCCCAGATCGAGCGCGCGCTCGCCGGTGAGCCGTGGCCCGCCGACCTCACCGCCGACGTCGCCGCCGTCACCATCGACGATTTCGACCTGCGCGAGGGCGATATCGATGCGAGCCTCGACCTCGTCGCGATCGCCGCAAAGGCAGATGCCGAGAAGGCAAGAAATTGACCGATACCCGCTCCGCCGTGCCGGGCCAGTTCACGCTGGTCCTGCACTCCCACCTGCCCTGGCTCGCCCATCACGGGCGCTGGCCGGTCGGCGAGGAATGGCTCTACCAGTCCTGGGCGGCGTCGTACCTTCCGCTGGTTCGGGTGCTGAAAAATCTTGCCGCCGAAGGGCGTTCACATCTGCTCAGCCTCGGCATCACGCCCGTGCTCGCCGCGCAGCTCGACGATCCGCACTGCCTCGCGGGCATGCATCACTGGCTGGGCAACTGGCAGTTGCGCGCCGACGAGGCATCGATGTCGGGCAACGTGGCGCTGGGCCGTCACGAACATCGGCTCGCCGCAACAGCTCTGGCCGATTTCGAGCAGAACTGGCAGCACGGCGGTTCGCCGGTGTGGCGTGCGCTGCTCGACGCCGACGCGATCGAGCTGCTGGGCGGACCCCTCGCGCACCCGTTCCAGCCGCTGCTCGACCCGCGCCTGCGCCAGTTCCAGCTCACCGAGGGCCTGGCCGACGCGCGCCAACGCTGGGGCACCACGCCGACAGGTATCTGGGCCCCCGAATGCGGCTACACACCCGGCATGGAACGCGGTTACGACGCCGCGGGCATTACCCACTTCATGGTCGACGGCCCCTCGCTGCGCGGCGACACTTCGCTCGGCAGGCCGGTGCGCGAGTCCGAGGTCCTCGCCTTCGGCCGCGACCTGGCCGTGAGTTACCGGGTCTGGTCGCCGAAGCAGGGCTACCCCGGCCAGAGCGCCTATCGTGATTTCCACCACTACGACCACGCGACCGGCCTCAAGCCCTCCCGCGTCACCGGCAAGACCGTCGACGGTCCTGACAAGGCCCCTTACGATCCCGCGCTGGCGGCCGAAGCGGTCACCCGCGACGTCGCCGACTTCGTCGAGACCGTCCGCGCCCGGCTGATCGAGGAGTCGGCGCGCATCGGCAGGCCCGCCCTCGTAGTCGCCGCGTTCGACACCGAACTGTTCGGGCACTGGTGGCACGAAGGGCCGCAGTGGCTCGAACAGGTACTGCGCGCGCTGCCCGAAGCGGGCGTGAACATCGGCACCCTCGCCGACGCCCGCGACAAGGGGTTCGTCGGCGAACCCGTGCAGCTCAACGACTCGTCGTGGGGTTCGGGCAAGGACTGGCGGGTGTGGGCGGGCGACCAGGTCGCCGACCTCGTCGAGCTCAACGCCGACATCGTTGGCCTCGCGCTGGACACCCTCGACAAGGTGCGTCGCGACGGATCCCTGCGCGACCCGGTCGCCGATCAGTTGCTCCGTGAGGCGATCCTCACCGTGTCCAGCGACTGGGCGTTCATGGTCAGCAAGGACTCCGCCGCCGGGTACGCCCGCGACCGCGCCCACGAACACGCCCACGCCGTGCGTGAGCTCGCCGAGGCGATCGGGGCCGGTCAGTTCGCCAAAGCGACCCGTCTCGCGGCAGGATGGGCCATGGCCGACGGATTCTTCCCTGGTCTGGACGCGCGGCGGTTGCCGAGCGCTGTCCCGTCGGCCGCCGTTGAAGGATCCGCATGAAGATTTTGATGGTGTCGTGGGAGTACCCGCCGGTTGTGGTCGGCGGGCTCGGTCGACATGTGCATCACCTGGCCGTCGAGTTGGCCGCGGCCGGGCACGAGGTCGTCGTCCTGGCGCGCCGTCCGACGGGCACCGATTCGCTCACCCACCCCACGCACTCCTCCATCGCCGACGGCGTGCTCGTCGTCGCGGTGGCCGAGGACCCGCCGTGCTTCGACTTCGGTGAGGACATGCTGGCCTGGACGCTGGCCATGGGCCATGCGATGGTCCGGGCCGGGGTGGCGCTCGGCAAGCCCGGCGTCGGCGAGGGTTGGACGCCCGATGTGGTGCACGCCCACGACTGGCTGGTCGCCCATCCCTCGATCGCACTGGCGGAGTTCTACGACGTGCCGCTCGTGTCGACGATCCACGCCACCGAGGCCGGTCGCCACAGCGGCTGGGTATCGGGCCGGGTCAACAAGCAGGTCCACTCGGTGGAGTGGTGGCTGACCAACGAATCCGATCAGCTGATCACCTGCTCGACGTCCATGCAGGACGAGGTCGAGCGGCTCTACGGCCCCGAGCTGGCCCCGATCACCGTGATCCGCAACGGCATCGACGTCGGCTCGTGGGCCTTCCGGCCCCGTGCGCCCCGCTCCGGCCCGCCGCGACTGCTCTACGTCGGCCGCCTCGAATACGAGAAGGGCGTGCAGGACGCGATCGCCGCCCTGCCCCGCATTCGCCGAGCCCACCCCGGCACCACCCTGACCATCGCCGGTGTCGGCACTCAGTTCGAGTGGTTGCGCGAGCGCGCCCGCGTGCACCGCGTCGCCCGCGCCGTCCACTTCGTCGGCAGCCTCGCCCACGCCGAACTCCTCGGCTGGCTGCACGGCGCCGACGCCATCGTCCTGCCCAGCCGCTACGAACCCTTCGGCATCGTCGCCCTCGAAGCCGCCGCCGCGGGCGTGCCCCTGATCGCCTCCACCGCAGGCGGTTTGGGCGAGGCCGTGATCGACGGCGTCACCGGCGCCTCCTTCGACCCCGCCGACATCGACGGCCTGGTGGACGCCACCCGCGCGGTCCTCGACGACCCCGCCACCGCCCAGGCGCGTGCCCACACCGCCCGAGAACGCCTCACCGCCGACTTCGCCTGGGACGTGGTGGCCGCCGAGACCGCCCAGGTCTACTCCGCCGCCAAACGCCGAGTCCGCACCTCCCTCGGCCGCCCGGACATCGTGGAAAGACCTCTGCCGGAACGCGATCCGAAGTAGGTTTCTTTACCATTCGCCCTCCCGCTCGAACGTGATCTGTGTAACAGAGTGGACCCCACCATCGACACCCCTCGGCACCGTCACGCAATCGCGGTGTGCGGCAAGGGGGGTCAGCGAGTGGGTCGGCTGCATCGGCCTTGCGACTGATCGCCGACCTTCGAAGGGTGAATCGCCACTGTGTCGTCTCCACTGCTGTCCAAGGGCCAGAACATTCCGCTTCCCGAGGATGTCGACCGCGTCGACATCGTGATCGGCTGGCCGGAACCCGACCTCGAGGTCGACGCCTCCGCACTGCTCCTCGGTGCCGACCGCCGGGTCGGTTCCGATGCCGATTTCGTCTTCTACAACCAGACCGAATCAGCCGACGGCTCGGTGCGATTCCTCGGAACGAGCGCCACCGAGGAAGGCAAGCAGGCCAGGATCTCGATCGACCTGTCAGCCGTTCCCGCACACGTGCACACCATCGCGCTGGCGGGCAGCGTCGGCGAGGGCACCTTCGCAGCGCTGGGCAAACTCGCCTTCCACGTGATCGATCCCGCCGGGCACTCGCTGGCCGAATATCTCACCGCCGACGCGGACACGGAGTCGGCGTTCGTGTTCGGCGAGGTGTACCGACGTGACGGCACCTGGAAAGTGCGGGCCGTCGGGCAGGGATGGGACTCGGGATTGTGCGGGCTCGCGACCGATTTCGGTGTCGCGGTCGAGAACTCCGAACCCGCGGCCGTCGAGACAGTGGAGCCGGAGGTCGTTGTCTCCGAAGCTCCACCGGCGCAGGCGCCGACTCGTGGCGTGGCGACCACCCGACGCGTGGTGCGCAAAACCAAACCGATCGAATTCCGGCAGGCCGAATCCGACGCCTGGCAACCCGCACGCTTGTTCTCGGTCGTCGGAGTGGGTGCGGGCGAGGAACAGGAACGACGCACCACCTCCGCGCTCATCGCCACCATGCAGGCCGTGCGCCCCTTCGCCCGCGCCATCTGCGCCAGGATGGGCGCGCCCGCGGGGGCTTTCGAGGGCTACTTCGAGGTGCAGTACGAATCCGGCGACACCAAGGTCATCCCGGACGCGGTGTTGAAGGTGAGTCGCGGTGCCAAGCAGTGGACCGGCCTGTTGGAGGTGAAGACCGGCAACGGCAAGCTCCGGCGGGACCAATTGGAGAGCTACCTCGACGTCGCGCGGCGCAAGAAGTACGACGCAGTCGTCAGCCTGTCCAACGACATCCCCGCCGGGCCGGGCGAGTTGCCCGTCCAGGTGGACCGCCGCAAGCTGACCAAGGTCGCCCTGCGCCATCTGTCGTGGGCCGAAGTGGCCCACGAGGCGCGCATGCTCGCCACCCACGGCGGTATCGACGACGCACTGCAGGCCTGGATTCTCGCGGAGTTCCTGCGCTTCCTCGACCATCCCCGCTCGGGCGCGGCCGAATTCGTCGACATGGGCAGGCACTGGGTGACCGTGCGTGATGCCGTCACACAAGGGACGCTGCGGGCGGGCGACGCGAAAGCTCTGACCGTCGCCGACACGTGGGTGTCACTGGGCAGACATCTCGCGCTGCGGCTCACCGCCGAACTCGGCGTCGAGGTCAAACACGTCCTCGCCCGCAAGTTCCAGGCCGATCCGGCGGTGCGCGCCGCCGCGGTCGCCGAGCGGTTGGCCACCGACGGCTCGTTCGAAGCCGTTCTGCGCATCCCCGACACCGCGGGCGACCTCACCGTCGTCGCCGATGTGCGCACCAACAAGGTGCGCTGTCGCACCACCATCGCCGCGCCCGACGAGGGCACCCAGACCCGCCGGGTGTCCTGGTTGACCAAGCAGCTCACCGATGCGCCCGGGCGGGTTCAGGTCGAGGCCGTGTTCGCCGAGCGTGGCAACGAGACCTGCGAGTTCCTCGACACCGTCCGCGCCACTCCCAAGTCGCTCATCGACGGCCGTACCAGCCCGATCGTCTCGTTCACCCTCGAACAGACTTTCCCGATGGGCAACAAGCGTTCCGGCACCGCGGCCAGCTTCATCGCCAGTGTCACCGCCGCCACCGACGCGTTCTACGGCGCGGTGGTGCAACCGCTGCGCGAGTGGGTGCCCGCGGCCCCGAGACAGGCCGACGTCACCGTGGAGCCGGTCTAGTAGTTCGGGTCAGGCCGGGTGGATGCCGCCGCCGTGGTAGCGGGTGGCGGCGTTCCACAGGAAGAAGCTGTCGATGCCCGCGTCTCGGGTGGCGTCGATCTGGGCGCGAAGTTCGGCGTCGCCGTAGCTCACACCGAGACTGAAGTCCTGCAGCCACGGTGCCAGTTTCGCACCGGTGCCCGCGGTGGCCGCCTTGAAGTCCTGCAGTGAGCGGAAGACGATGTCGTAGGGCTGGGCGTTGGGGTGCGCGACGCCGTATTCGCCGGGACCCCAGTGCGACGGGTAGATCATGGGCGCGACGAAGTCGACATTGCGGGAAATGAGCGGAATGTCCTGGGCGATCTCGTCGGGGCGGGTGGACGCGATTCCGTACACCGCGGCGCTCAGGTGCGCGCCGGCCAGGTGCACCGGATAGCGACTCTCGCCGAGGAAGTCCGCGACCGCGATGGCGGGGGTGCTGGTGAGTCCGGCGAAATTCATGCTGGTCAGGCTGCCGTCCGGGCGACGGACGTAGTCGTACATGATGCCGTCGAAACCGAGCTCGGCGGCTTCGACCGCCAGCGCGATGTTGTACCGGCGTACGTCGGTGTTGGCGAAGTTGGTGAACGCGATCGGGCCGTAGTGGCTGGAATAGGGCTGCCCGGACGGATTCTGGACCACCCAGTCGGGTCGGCCGTTGTGCCAGGCCCAGTCCGCGAGTGTCGGATCGCGGAACGCGACGATACGGCCGACCACCTGCAGGCCCATGTCGTGCAGTTGCCGCAGGGCGGCCGGAGCATCGTAGATCGCCTCGGTAGCACCGGATTCGCGGGCCAGCGGCACCTGGGAGTCGTAGCCGACCACCCCGTCCTCGTCCTTGATATCGAGCTGCACGGTGTCGATACGGCCTTCGCGAGCGAGATCGAGGACCGCTTCGCGCAGTCCCTGATGCGACCAGGCGTGTGCGGTGACGTGTACCGCGCGCATTCGCGGCAGGGTGGGCGCCGTGATCACGGTGCCCGCGGCCTGATTGCCCGCCGCGTCCACCGCGACGACCTCGAAGGCGGGGGCCCATCGCACCGAGAGCTCGAACGTCCCGTCCGCGGCGGGTTCCACCGAATCCGGGCCGATGGACACGCGAACCGCGTCGACGGCGGTGCCGCGCACCACGACCGGCGCGCGGTAGGAACTCACCGGATCGGTCTGCGTCATCAGCAGGGTCGGCGGCACGGTGTCCGCCAACGGTTGCTCGCCGGATCTACTCAGCGCGAATCCGGCCACCAGCGTGACGACCAGCGACGCCAGGGCCGCACCGATCACAGGAGTCGTCCATCGCCGTCGATCGGCCGATCGGAGCTGTAATCCCAACGTCAACACCGCCTTCCAAAACCATTGACACGCCAACTATTTCGCAGTTCCGACACGGCGTACCCGGTATCGATAGATCGACTGTAATCCGTCGCCGCCGCGTAATATCGCATTGATGATGGGCGGTTCGAACACAATGTTTCGGCTCGCGTCGGCGACAGCTCTCGCGGCTGCGCTCACGGCCTGTGCCACAGTGGACAACGAGGCGGCTTCGGCGCGTCCCCCGGCGGAGCAGGTGACGACCGCGACGCCGGCGCCGCCGAATCCGGCCGAGATCGCCGCCAACGAACTCGGCCTCGTCCCGGTGCTGATGTATCACCAGATCACGCCGAACCCCGTCGGCGAATACGACCAGACCCCGGCGGAATTCCGCGACGAACTCGAACGCCTGTACCGCGAGGGCTATCGCCCGGTCACGGCCGCCGAGTACATCTCCGGCGACCTCGACCTGCCCGCGGGAACCCATCCGGTGGTACTCACCTTCGACGACTCCACATCGAGCCAGCTCGCCTTCACCGAGACCGGCGCCGTGGCCGCGGACACTGCCGCCGCCATCCTCACCGAGTTCGGCGACCGCTATCCGGACTTCCGACCCGTGGCCACGTTCTACGTCAACAACGAGCCCTTCGACGGCGACCCCCGCGCCCTGCCCTGGCTGACCGCCCACGGTCACGACATCGGCGCGCACACGGCGAGCCACCCCAATCTCGCCGGCCTCGACGCCGACAGCGTGCAGCGTGAGCTGGTGCAGAACGTGCGCGCGGTGACAGCGGCCGCGCCAGGGGCCACCGTGCGCACCATGGCGCTGCCGCTCGGCATCTATCCCAGCGATCGCACCCTGGCCGCCACCGGCAGCTGGGACGGCACCACCTACGCGTTCGACGCCGTGATGCTGGTCGGCTCGAACCCGGCCCCCTCACCGCACGGCGAGGTGGATCCCGGCGGCGTGCCGCGCATCCGGTCGGGCCTGGGGGCGGTCCCGTTCGACTCGGCCCATTGGCTGGACTGGCTGGCCGCCCACCCGGACGAGCGCTACACCGCCGACGGCGACCCGGCGCGCGTGTCCTACCCCCGGCATCTCACGGCGGCGCTCGCCGACCGCTTCGCGGACCGGGCCAACCCGTACTGAGTCGGTGGCCGCTCAGGCGTCCGGGGTGAACGCGAAAATCTCACCGAGACGGGTGGCGACGACGACTTCCCCTTCGGGGCCGATCGAGGTGCCCGTGGTGGTGCCGGTGGCGGAAGGGAGCGGATCGGAGTCGATGGTGTTGCCGTTGGTGGTGTCGAAGGTGATGAGGCTGAGGCCCGCGCCGATGGCGGCGACGGTGTAGCCGATCCCGCCCGCGGTGTGGGCCGGGGTGCCGCGCAGGGTGAGGTCCTTGCGCTCCCAGACGATCTCGGCCCTGTCGTCGGTGTCACGCAGGGCTGTGAGGTAGCCGTCGTCGCCCGCGGGGATGATCAGATCGTCGGCGACCGCGATGCCGCCGCGGGGCGCCCAGGGCAGAGGCTGGGTCCAGCGGGTGGCGCCGTCGTCGGCGTTCAGGGCGATGAGGCGCTTGCTGTTGTCGCCGATGTAGACGGTGTCGCCGTCAGCGGAGAGGGTGGGGCTCGTCGCGCTTCCCCCGGTGAGGATCTCGGCGCTCCACTCCTGCGTCACGGTGCCCTCGGCGTAGCGCATCGCGCGCAGGGCGGCGGCCGGCTTGCCCGGCTCCCAGACCGTGACGAAGAACCGGCCGGTCGACGGGTCGACGGCGGTGGTGTTGGCGACGGCGCAGCGCGGACCACCGGACTGGCAGTCGTCGAGGCCGTCGCCGGAGGCGGGACGGGTGAGACCGGGGTATTTCAGGAAGTCGGGTTCGCCGAGCAACTGCACCGTGGGCACCTCACGCTCGCCGGTCTGACGGCTGAGCACGTCGACCTGACCGGACTGGGTCACCGTCAGCACGTTGCCGTCGCCGGTGAACTGGATCGCCACCGGCACGCCCGCCACCGGGGTGCGCCACCGCGGCTGACCCAGGTAGTTGAACGAGTTCACCGCGCCGTCGTCACCGACATAGACATTGCTCACCCCGTCGAGCACGGTCGGCGCTTCGATCGTCGACGGTCCGAGGGGGTTGCAGAAGCGTTTGCGACCGGTGCGCATCTGGAAGGAGAAGATCGCGCAGTTGCCGGTGCTCGTGGTGACGAACATCTGGCCTTCGGCACCGATCGTCAACGGCTGGGCGATCGGGCCACCCACCGGACGCGACCAGCTCAGCGACATCGAGTCCGCACCCGAGACCGGGCTGCTGCTCGCGTTGGTGCTGTCGTGATGCGTTGCGGGCCAACCTTTTCCGGCGCCGACCGTGATGTCGTCCACATCGGTGCCGCACCCGGCCAGCGCCACCACACCGGCGGCAGCGAGCGAGGCAACGACGCGAGTCCGAGTTCGCACCTGCTGATCTCCCTGTGTTATCGGGGTATGGCACGGTAAGTGTGCCCTGCGAAAGTACTCTGTGTACCCGATGACCGAATCCCCGGGGCAGGCCCGGCGGATCATGACGGGAGACCAGTTCGTGACGAGCATGTGGGGCGCACCGCTGAGCGCGCGCTGGCGTGGATCACGCCGCCGCGATCCGCAGCAGGCCCGATTCTTGACCAGGGATTCGCTGCGCTGGGTGCTCGCCAACCGCGCCTACACGCCCTGGTACCTGGTGCGTTACTACCGTCTCGCCAAGTTCCGCCTGGCCAACCCGCATATCGTGCTGCGCGGAATGGTGTTCCTCGGCCGCAATGTGGAGATCCACGCGACCCCGGAATTCGCGCGCATGGAGATCGGCCGCTGGGTACACATCGGCGACGGCAACGCCCTGCGCTGCCACGAGGGTTCGCTGCGCATCGGCGACAAGGTCGTGTTCGGCAAGGACAACGTGGTCAACACCTACCTCGACATCGAGATCGGTGAGTCGACGCTGGTCGCCGACTGGTGCTACATCTGCGACTTCGACCATCGCATGGACGACATCAACATGCCCATCAAGGATCAGGGCATCGTGAAGAGTCCCGTGCGGATCGGCCCCGACACGTGGATCGCGGCGAAGGTGACCGTCCTGCGCGACACCCGAGTCGGCCGTGGTTGTGTGCTGGGCGCGCACGCGGTGGTGCGCGGGGATGTCCCCGATTACAGCATCGCGGTCGGCGCACCCGCCAAGGTCGTGAAGAACCGCAAGGTCGCGTGGGATGCCAGTGCCGAAGAGCGCGAGGCGTACATGGCGGCGCTGGCCGACATCGAGCGTAAGAAGAACGCCGCCGCTCAGGCCTGATTCCTATGCGATTCGGCCGGTTCGCGCGACTCGGCCGACCGGTACGGCCGAGTCGGGCTGACACGGCCGCCGGATGCGGTGGTTTCTGTCGGTGGCGGTCGGTACGGTCAGCGGCGTGGAGAGCTATGCGGCGCTGCTGCGCGGGATCATGCCGACCAACCCGAACATGCGCAACGAGAAATTGCGCGGGGTCTTCGAGGGGCTCGGGTTCGAGAAGGTCGCGTCGGTGCTCACGAGCGGCAATGTCGTCTTCCGCACCGCCGACGACCCCGCCGATCTGGAGGACCGCATCCAGCGGGCGCTCAATGCCGAGCTCGGCATCCCCGGCGGCACCATCATCCGCACCGGTCCCGAACTGCGCGCGCTGCTCGACCGTGACCCGTTCGAAGGTCTCCCCCACGAACGCGGCTCCTACCTCACCGTCACCTTCTTCAAATCGACGATGCGCGAAGCCGACACCAAGGCCTTCGACGACGACGCCCTCACCCGCGTCATCGGCTACGACCGCGACTCCCGCGCCTTCCTCACCGTCGTCGACAACAGCACCAACAAGACGCCCGACTTCATGGCCCGCCTGGAAAAGACCTACGGCAAGGACATCACCACTCGTACGTGGCTGACGGTGCAGCGCGTGGTGAAGAAGATGGAAGCCTGAGCGACCTCAGTCGGGGAAGGCCAGCCCCCGGGTGGCCAACTCCTCGCCGAGGATGCGGATCGACTTGGCGCCGATGCCGTGGATGGCGAGCAGTTCTTTCGCGCTGACTTCGGTCAGTTGGGCGTAGGTGGTGTAGCCGTGAGCGGCGAGCGCGCGCGTCGCCACCTTGCCGATCCCTCGGGGGTATTCCGTGTCGACTGCCGCGTCCGCCATCGTGCGCACCTCTCGGGTCAGGTCTGTGTGGCCACCCTAGGCGCGCGCACCGACAAGTGCTCGATCAGTGGGGCGCGACCGCTCGGCAGAGGAAGACCACCCCGGCCCGACCGACGCGGGTGATCACCAGGGTGTACGGGGTCGAGCCCCGCTGCTTGAGTTTCTTGCGGAGCGCGTCGGGGTCGATGTCGACACCGCGGACGAGGATTTCCAGGGAGCCGCAGTCGCGGCGGGACAGCTCTCGGCGCAAGGTCTTCTCGCGGAGTTCGAAGCGGTCCTCGACGCGAAAGCCGCGCATGCCCGCGGGGACCGTGTCGCCGGTGAGGTAGGCGATCTGCGGGTCCAGCTGCCACAGGCCGTGTTTCGCGGCGTAGTGGCGAACCAGGCCCGCGCGAACGACGGCGCCGTCGGGGTCGACGATCCAGTCGCCAGGGGCGCGATCGGGGATGTCGTCAGGGGCGGCATCGGTGAGAGTCGTTGTATCGCCGCGGGAATCGAGAACCGTCGCGCGGCGGGTGACACCGGGTTCGGTGAGACCGGGCGACCACAGGCACGCTTCGCGGACGGCGCCGTCGAGGGAGACGATTTCCACTTCGCCGTCCCAGGCGAGGCGGTCGAAATCCAGGCCGGGAGCGGATTTCACGGCGATGTCACGGCCCGCGTAGGCAGCGAGGAGGTCGGGCAGTGGGGGCTGGAGTTTCGCGGGGTCGTAGGTGCGCCTGCCGTCGGCCCTGCGTGCCGGATCGGCGACGATCACCGTGTCGCGCGTTGTCGAGGTAAGCGCATCCGCCTTGGCCAACACGATGTTTCGCCCGCGCGGGGCTCGAGCCCGGTTCGGCTCGTCCGGACTCGCCAGGTTGTGGGCGGCCATCGCCAGGCGCACATCGTCGAGATCGCTACCGATCACCGCCGGACAGACCTCGGCCAACTCGGACAGCTCCGCACCGATCGAACAGGTCACATCATGCACCGCGCGACCGGCCAACCGGGCGGCTCGGTGCCGGGCGACGAGCGCGGGCGTCGCCTGCTGCAACGCGTCGTCGGTGAACAACCACTGTCGCGCCGCGGGCAGTTTCACCACGGCCTTGCGACGCAACCGCACGGTCTCGATCAGCGCGGCGGTGCGGTCGCCGTGCGCACGACGCACCTGCTCGATATCGCGCAGGTGCGTCGCGGGGGTCAGCTCCAGCCGGTCGACCTCGGCGAGCGCGGCACAGCCTGCCGCGCTGCCCAGATAGGCGACGTCGTCGCGGCTGAAGCGATAGCCCACCTACTTCTGCGCCGTGCCCGGCTTCACGCCGGTGATCATGGCGTTGTAGAAGAACTCGCGCGGCACGACCTTGCGCAACACGTTCTCGTCCAGCCAGCTCAGACCCAGCCACGCGCGGTACTGCGCCAAGCGGTACGGCATGGTCAGCTTCTCGTCGGGGACGGCGGCCTCGAAGGTGCGCACCGGCCAGCCCCACAGCGCGGCGGCGAGTTCCTCGGTGGTGGCCTTCACGTCGACGGCACCGGCGGACTTCGCCATCTTCTCGAGATCGCTCGGGTCGAAGGTGTGCAGGTCGACGACGGCCTCGAGGGCGGCGGCGCGGGAGGACTCGTCCAACTCGGTCTGCGGACGACGCCAGCCGGCCAGGAACGGCAGCTTGGTGATCTCGGTGGTCACCTTCCAGGTGGCCTGGCCGAGGCGGCGGGCGTAGATGTTGCCGATGGTGGTCGGCTCACCGGCGAACACGAAGCGCCCACCCGGCTTGAGCACACGCAGGCACTCCTTGAGCGCCAGCTCCACGTCGGGGATGTGGTGCAGCACGGCATGGCCGCACACCAGATCGAAGGTGTCGTCGTCGTACGGGATGGTCTCGGCGTCGGCGACGCGACCGTCGACATCCAGGCCGAGGTGCTCGGCGTTGCGCAGCGCGACCTTCACCATGCCGGGCGAGAGGTCGGTGACCGAACCGGACTTGGCGACCCCACCCTGCATCAGGTTCAGCAGGAAGAATCCCGTGCCACAGCCCAGCTCGAGTGCACGCTCGTACGGCAGCGGGGCAGGGCCGACGGCGAGGTCGAACCGGCCGCGGGCATAGGCGATACAGCGCTCGTCGTAGGAGATCGACCACTTGTCGTCGTAGGTCTCCGCTTCCCAGTCGTGGTACAGGACCTGGGCGAGTTTGGTGTCTTTGCGCGCTGCTTCGACCTGGGCCTCGGTGGCGTGGGGGTTCGGCGCCGGGTCGTCGGGATGGACCGTCATACAGGCCAGCCTAATATGTGCGCGCGGGCACGCTTCTGCTGGGACAAGCGATGGCCCGTTCGATCACGCGCGACCGGCTAGCCGGGTACGCCTGGAACGGTTGTTAACTTCGCGCACACCGATCTCGCGCGGACGTGGGTAACTCCCCAGCCACTTCCATGGGTAGGACGCGAACCCGCATGCCCGGTGCACCACCGCCCCCTCCAGGGCCACGGCCGAGAACGCGCCGAGGGGGTTCAGCTATCGCCCGGTGAAGGTGGCGGCGTTGGGGCCCTCTGCCGCGAAGGCGCGGGTGCCGGTGCGGGCGTCGTCGGTGTCGAACAGGGCCGACCATTCGGTGACGGCGGTGGAGTGGCCGTGCGGGCCGGCTTCGAAAACCGCCTTGGCGGCGGCGAGGGCACGGGGCGCGGCGGTGACGAACTGGGCGGTCCAGGCGCGGGCGGCGGTGAGCACATCGTCGGGGGCGACCACCTCGTCGACCAGGCCGAGTTTCGCGGCTTCCTCGGCACCGACGAAACGGCCGGTGTAGACGAGGTCCTTGGCTCGGCTCGCGCCGATCAACAGGGAGAGCCGGCGAATGCCCGAGAGCGGGATCAGGCCGGCCTTGATCTGGGGCAGACCGAGTTTCACGTTGTCGCCGACGATCCGGTGGTCGGCGCCGAGGGCGAGTTCGAGGCCCGCGCCGAGGCAGTAGCCGGTGATCGCGGCGACCGTCGGCTGCGGAACCCGGGTCAGGCAGCCGAGCGCGGCCTGCAGATCGACGGCCATGGCGGCGGCCTGCCCCGCGTCGAGTCGGGCCAGTTCCGACATCTCGTCGCCCGCGCTGAACACCCGCTCGTCGCCGTAGACGATCAGGGCCGAGACCCCGGGATGCTGGGCCACCGTGGCCGCCGCGGCCGCCACCTCACGGGCCAGCTGGGCGTCGACGAGGTTCAGCGGCGGACGATCGATGCGCAGCAGCGCGACGCCACGGGTGGTCGGCTCGGCGGGCAGCTCGAGGGTCACGAATTCGGCCATGGGAGAAACCTACCGGCCGCCGAGTGCGCTCGATTGCGGTAGCTCGTCGAAATACCGTTGGTTGTCGGGGAAGTCCGACAGCGGCCGGCCGCCTGCGCCCGGCGAATACTTCGGCATGATCGGCTCGACGACCCGGTCGGCGGCGAGCACAGCCATGGTGTCGGCGAACCCGCACAGCGCGTCGAGCTGCGACCATGTCGGTGGCATCAGCACGTGCTCGCCCCGGCGCCAGCTCGCCAGGGCGTCCTGTGGTGTCCGCCAGATCACCTGGGCGGCCTCGGAGGTGGCGCCGTCGGCGTTCTGGCCCCGCGGGAGCACCGCGACGAAGAATCGGGTGTCGTAGCGTCGGGGCTCGGTCTCGGGGGTGATCCAGTTCGACCACGGACGCAACAGATCGGCGCGCAACACCAAGCCCTCGGCGGCGAGGAACTCGGCCAGCGACAACTCGCGGCGCTCCAGCATGCCGCGCGCCTGGCGATAACGCGCCGAGTCGTCGACGACCGAATCCGGCGTCGGTCCGGCCAGCAGCACGCCGCACTCCTCGAAGGTTTCCCGCACGGCGGCGGCGACGAGCGCCTGCGCGGTCTGCTCGTCGGTCGCGAAACGCTCTGCCCACCAGGCAGGTTCGGGGCCTGTCCAGGCGATGTCGGCGGTACCGTCGGCAGCGTCGACACCACCGCCGGGGAACACCGTCATCCCCGCCGCGAACGCCATTCCGCTGACGCGGCGCTGCAGGAACACCTCGATACCCGCTTCGCCGTCGCGCACCAGCATCACCGTCGACGCATCCCGCGCGGGGACCCCGGACTCACTCATATCGTTCCTCTCCACCACCGAACCGACCGTCCGGCGACCGACACCGCACCCGGCCTACCGCTCGGACCCGGCTACCCGACTGCGAACGCAGCCGACCTTTCAGCACCCTAACGCCCGCTTGGTCGACGGTGAGCCGAGGTCCCCGCGCGGATCGGCGGCTGCCGGGTCGGGCAGCCGCATCCTCGGAGGCCGCGTGTCAGTTCCGGCGGCGATGCCCGCCGGAACGACGAGCCCGGCGCGCGAACCAGCGCCCGTCGATCCTGTCCAGCGCGATCGACTGGCTGAAGGCCTTGCTCAGGTTCTCGGCGGTGACCACGTCGCCCAAGAGCCCTTGGCTGACCACCGCACCCTCTTTGAGCAGCATCGCGTGGGTGAAGCCGGGCGGGATCTCCTCCACGTGATGGGTCACCAGCACCATCGCGGGCGCGTCCGGGTCGGCGGCGAGATCGCCAAGGCGCTCGACGAGTTCCTCGCGCCCACCCAGGTCGAGGCCCGCGGCCGGTTCGTCGAGCAGCAGCAGTTCCGGATCGGTCATCAGGGCACGCGCGATCAACACTCGTTTGCGCTCGCCTTCGGACAGCGTGCCGTAGGTGCGGTCGGAGAGATGTTCGGCGCCAAGGGTTTCCAGCATATCGACAGCGCGTTCGGTGTCGATGTCCTCGTAGCGCTCGCGCCAGCGGCCCAGTACCGCGTAGCCGGCCGAGACCACCAGGTCGCTGACCTTCTCGTCCACCGGGATCCGGCTGGCCACCGCCGCCGAGGACAAGCCGATGCGTGGTCGTAGTTCGCTGACGTCGACGCGACCGAGCGTCTCCCCCAACAGGTTCGCGTTACCGGAGGTCGGGTGGAGTTCGGCGGCGGCCATTCTCAACAGCGAGGTCTTGCCCGCGCCGTTCGGGCCGAGCACCACCCAGCGTTCGTCGAGCTCTACTTGCCAAGAGACAGGGCCGACCAGGGTTCGGCCCGAGCGGCGGATGGTCACGTCGGAGAAGTCGATGAGCAGATCGGGATCGGGTTGCGACACGCGCTCCATCTTGGCCCACGCGGGCTCTCAGTGGAACGACCGGCTCGTGTGGGATTCGTCGGTCCTGGTCGTGGACGGGTCACCCGCACTGCGAACTTCGCTGCGCAACATCCGCGCGGCGACAAAGGAGACGGGCACCGCCAGCGCTATCCAGACGAGCAGGATCACCACAATCGTCGTCATCATCGCGGAACCTCCCTGTACCTCGATGTGCTGGGCTGTCGATTACGTATACCCTCGCCACACCCGCGCCACACCGCGCCGACGCGGCGAGTCGCGAAAACCGCAACCCGACAGTCGAATCCTGTGCGCCCGTGTCGAAGCGCTCACCTCCGCGGCGGCACCGCGATCACCGTCATCGAGCCCGGCGCCACCTCGGTGAAACCGGCATCGCGCACCGCCACCGCACGACCTGCCGTCACCTCGGCCACCAGGCCCGCCCACTGCCGTTCGTCCGCGTCGCGCACCGCGCACCGGAACCCGCGATCTGCCCAGGCGGCCGCCGCGTCCACGGGCAGCGCGCCCGCCAGCAGCATGCTCGCATGCCCGACCTGCGCGGCCGCTTTACCCACCGACATCTCCAACGCCGCGTTCACCCACAGCATCGGCAGCGTCGGATCCGCCGGGCCGGGCTCGTCGTGGTCGAGATCGGTACCGCCGATCTGGAGTTTGCGTACGCGCTGATCGATCTCCCCGACCGGGCCGGGGACGAACGCACGCGCCTGCGCGCCGTCGACGTCGACCGTCACCCCGTCGACGTCGCCCGCGGCCACCCACTGCGCGCCACGGGCGCGCCGGGCAACCTTCCTGATCCGCGACCGCTTCCACGCGAGATACCGGGGCTCCCACTCCCCGCCCGGCCCGGAACGCGGATCGAGGCACACCGCGACCGCCGCGGCGGCCGCGGCTTCCAGCACGGCGCTGCGGGCGGGTGGATCCGTCTTGGGGATGTGCAGCACCATCTGCATCGCCTGCACCATCGCCGGGTCGTCGGGGTCGCCGTTGCCGCCGTAACCCCGCGCCAATTCCGCGTGCCGAGCGGCGAATGCGGCCGCTTCGTCAGCGACCGCTGCCGAGGCGGAGGCCTCGGTTTCCACCTCACTACCCATCCCACAACACCCATTCGATCGACACCGGTCCGTCCGCCAGCCTAACGGCGCACGTGCGCGGCCCTGCTCGGCCTTCGGGCAATCGTCTGGCGTGTACGGTCTCGCACGGCACTCGCGCAGATTCAGGGCTCAGTTCACCCGGACATTCACCATGAAGGTCGGCTCGGGGTCGATCGGAGGTTCGCTGGACGGCCCGTGCACGAACTCGAGCGAGGTCTCGCCGCGGTCGGTCGCACGGAACGCCCACACGGTCGCGTTGCCCTCGCTGGTCGGGCCACCGTCGGCGATCAGGATGCCCTCGTCGTCGTTGATCATCGTCCACTCGCCGGTCGACGCAGGGTTCTGCGTCAGCCGCACCAGCACGCGCTGGCCCACCGTCGCCTCGACCGTCGTGCCGTTGGCGGCCTGCTCGATCGTCAACGGGGCAACCGTGGCCGTCGGCACGGCGGTGGGTTGCAGGGTCACGTCGTAGGGTTCGGCCTTGTCGTCGCCGCATCCGGCGGTCAGCCCGCCGAGACCCGCCAGGGCGACCAGGACGAGAAGGGACCTGCGCACAACAACCTCCCGGTGACGAGCGGTGACGACGTGCTCCGTTGTTCGCGGCTGGAGCCGCGGTGGGTCACTCTACGTCGTGGAGGTCGAGATTTCGGGTGGATGGCCTCGTCCGTTACCGGCCGAGTAGCGGAACCCGTCGTACGCCACCGTCGCGGGCGTCGGCCGCTTCCACCTCGTCGCGGGTGACGCCGAGGATGAACAGCACCGCGTCCAGGTAGGGATGCGACAGCGCCGTGTCGGCCACCTCGCGCAGCGCGGGCTTGGCATTGAACGCAACACCCAGTCCGGCCGCGTTGAGCATGTCGATGTCGTTGGCGCCGTCACCGACCGCGACGGTCTGCTCCATCGGCACGCCCGCCTCGGCCGCGAACTTGCGCAGCGCGGTGGCCTTGAAGGCCCGGTCGACGATCTCGCCGACGACCCGGCCGGTGAGCTTGCCGTCGACGATCTCGAGGGTGTTGGCCTGCACGAAGTCGAGTTCCAGTTCGTGTGCGAGTGGCTCGATCACCTGGCGGAACCCTCCGGAGACGACACCGCAGCGGAAACCGAGCCTGCGCAGGGTGCGAATCGTGGTGCGCGCGCCCGGGGTCAGCTCGATCCGGTCGGCGACCTCCTCGATCACCGACTCGTCGAGCCCTTCGAGGGTGGCCACCCGCTGACGCAGCGATTCGGCGAAGTCGAGCTCGCCGCGCATCGCCGCCTCGGTGACCTCGCGAACCTGGTCTTCGACACCGGCGTGCGCGGCCAGCATCTCGATCACTTCGCCCGTGATCAGCGTGGAGTCGACGTCGAACACGATGAGCCGCTTGGCACGGCGTGCCAGCCCGGCGCGTTCCACCGCGATGTCGACCCGTTCGGCGACGGCCACCTCGGCGAGCGCGGTGCGCAACCGCGCGTCGCCCGCATCGCTGGTGTCGGTCGCGGTGACCATCAGTTCCATGCCGGTCACCGGGTAGTCGGCGATACCGCGGATGGAGTCGATATTGGCGCCGCCCGCGGCGAGCTCACGCGAGATCGCGCTGAACGCCCGTGCGGTGACCGGGGCGCCGAGCACCACCACGGCGTGCGTGGACATCGGCGGCTTGCCGATCTGCGCGTCGACCGACACGTCGACCTGCATGCCGACGGTGTTCATGGCCTCTTCGAGGTCGTCCTGCAGGGCCTCGGCGTCGCTGGGGCACGACACCAGCACACCGAGGGTGAGCCTGCCCCTGATCACGACCTGTTCCACGTCCAGCAGGCTCACCTGGTGCCGCGAGAGTGCCGCCAGCAGCACGGAGGTGACGCCGGGTCGGTCGGGGCCCGTGACGGTCACGAGAACTGTGGTGTCGGCCAAGTCGATCTGCTCCGTTCGATTACCCACAAAAAGAGTGTGCACCTGCTGGTCACCCAGCAGGTGCACACCCTGTCGTTCGGTGGTGTCCTACTTACTTCTTCGCGAGCGCGTCTTCGGAGACGTGCGTGCTGTGCTTGCCCGAACCCCAGCCGACGTGCGCTTCGGCCTTCATGCGGTCGACCATGTGCGGGTAGTGCAGCTCGAACGCGGGGCGCTCGGACCGGATCCGCGGCAGCTCGTAGAAGTTGTGGCGCGGCGGCGGGCAGGTGGTGGCCCATTCCAGCGAGTTGCCGTAACCCCACGGGTCGTCGACCGTGACGACCTCGCCGTAGCGGAAGCTCTTGAAGACGTTCCAGATGAACGGCAGCATCGACGAGCCGAGGATGAACGCACCGATCGTGGAGATCGTGTTCAGCGTGGTGAAGCCGTCCGACGGCAGGTAGTCGGCGTAGCGACGCGGCATGCCCTCGGCGCCCAGCCAGTGCTGCACCAGGAAGGTGGTGTGGAAGCCGACGAAGGTGGTCCAGAAGTGCCACTTGCCCAGGCGCTCGTCCATCATGCGACCGGTGATCTTCGGGAACCAGAAGTAGATGCCGGCGAAGGTCGCGAACACGATGGTGCCGAAGAGCACGTAGTGGAAGTGCGCGACGACGAAGTACGAGTCGGTGACGTGGAAGTCCAGCGGCGGCGAGGCCAGGATGACACCCGACAGACCACCGAAGAGGAAGGTGACCAAGAAGCCGATCGACCACAGCATCGGTGTCTCGAAGGTCAACTGCCCCTTCCACATGGTGCCGATCCAGTTGAAGAACTTCACACCGGTCGGGACCGCGATGAGGAAGGTCATGAACGAGAAGTACGGCAGCAGCACCGCGCCGGTGGCGTACATGTGGTGCGCCCACACCGCGATCGACAGCGCCGCGATGCCCAGCGTCGCGTAGACCAGGGTGGTGTAACCGAAGATCGGCTTACGGCTGAACACCGGGAAGATCTCCGACACGATGCCGAAGAACGGCAGCGCGATGATGTAGACCTCGGGGTGGCCGAAGAACCAGAACAGGTGCTGGTAGAGCAGGATGCCGCCGGTGGCCGGGTCGTAGATGTGACCACCCAGGTGGCGGTCGTAGGCCAGGCCGAACAGCGCCGCGGTGAGCAGCGGGAACGCCAGCAGCACCAGAACCGAGGTGACCGCGATGTTCCAGGTGAAGATCGGCATGCGGAACATGGTCATACCGGGAGCGCGCAGGCAGACCACGGTGGTGAGCATGTTGACGCCACCGAGGATGGTGCCCAGACCCGACACGGCCAGACCCAGGATCCACAGGTCGGTGCCGACACCGGGCGAGTGCAGGATGTCGGTGAGCGGTACGTACGCCGTCCAGCCGAAGTCCGCCGCGCCGCCGGGGGTCACGAAGCCCGCGGTCGCCATGGAGGCGCCGAACAGGTACAGCCAGTAGCTGAACGCGTTCAGTCGCGGGAAGGCGACGTCGGGCGCGCCGATCTGCAGCGGCAGGACGATGTTGGCGAAGCCGAACACGATCGCCGTCGCGTAGAACAGCAGCATGATCGTGCCGTGCATGGTGAACAGCTGGTTGAACTGTTCCGGCGAGAGGAACTGCAGACCCGGACGTGCGAGCTCGCCACGCATGAGCAGCGCCATGAGGCCGCCGATCATGAAGAAGCTGATCGCCGTCACCAGGTACATGGTGCCGAGCACCTTGGGGTCGGTGGTGGTGACCGCCTTGTAGAGGAACGAGCCCTTCGGCCCGGTTCGGGCCGGATACGGTCGAGTCGCTTCCAACTGAGGGACTGGCCTGGGCTCTACCGCAGTCACTGATCCTCCTGAAGATGCCTGTACGTCACTCGCAGCGTCGGCCGCGCCTGAAAGACGGACAGCAGCAGACATGCGTTGGAGTGAATCGTAAACCGTGCTGCCGCAGCATTCCGCGCGGGTCCTACTCTGTGTCGTATTCGGCGCGCCGTAGTTCGCGTTCCCGATCTTCCTCCGCAGGTCGCGTGGGTGCAACGGTTGTCGGCGACGACTTTTCGGCGGTCGGCGCGTCATGTTCGATACCGACACACGAGCGTGCCGGCGTCTCCATCGCGCCCCTCGCGACGACGGCCGAGGCGGGCGCGGCGGGCGGCGGGGGCGGCAAGGTGATCGTCGAGCCGATGGCCGGCGCGCGTTCCAGCATCGGTGGAAACGCCCGCTGACCGCGCCCGCCGCCGAGGTTCGCCCACCTAGGGGTGGTATTCGATCCCCCTTGGAGTCGGTGCACCAACGCTGGGGTTGCTGTCGGACCCCCCTCCCGAGGACGAGATTAGAGGTGTAGCAGAAACACCCGCCGACAAGCCTTCAAGGGGAATCCGATGAGCACCGTGGTCACCGCACCCGCCGACAATGTCATCCAGATGCGTCGCCGTTCCGACGCGCCGATCGCCGCGGGGCAGCTCGCCGACGCCGATCTGGATCGTTGGGCGAACCGCCTGGCCCGCGTGCTGCTCGGTCGCGGTGCCGAGGCGGGCGACCGGATCGCCGTCGTGGTCGATCCCCGGATCGAGGCGGTCGTCGCCGAGGCCGCGGTGCGCAAGATCGGCGCGATCCCGGTGTCGTCGGCCGACGGTGCCGCGACCGGATTCGGGATCACCACCAAGGCCCGCCGGGCCGAGCTCACCGACACCGTCGACTGGCTGGTGCTCGACGACCGCTCGACGCTGCAGCGTTATCTGGTCAGTTCCGACGCGCCGCTGGCGAGCACCGAACTGCGCGCAGTCTCCTGAACCCATTCCGATGTGGTCCGCACAGGTTCAGAATGAACATAGAGCGCAGTACGCAACGGCGGGTACTACCCACCAGGTAGCTACCCGATGGTCGGGGAGAAACGGTGAACGCCCAGCTCCAGACATGAGAACACAGGACCGCTCATGATCCAGCCCGCTTCGCACGTGTCGACTGTCGTCGCACCCGAAGGCCCTTTTCCGTTGTCCGCCGCTCAGCGTGGTATCTGGTTCGCCCAGCACATCGCCGGCGACACTCCTGTCTCCATCGCCCAGTACGTCGAACTGGTCGGCGCGATCGACCTCTCGCTGCTGACCGACGCGGTCCGGCGAACCGGTCGCGAGTTCGGCACCGGCTACCTGCGGCTGGTCGATATCGACGGCCGACCCCATCAGCTCGTCGACCTGACGCTCGACGACAACATCGTCGAACTGGATCTGCGCGAGCACCCGGATCCGGAAGCGGCCGCGCACGCGTGGATGCGCACCGAGTACACCGCGCCATTGGACGTGATGCGCGACCGATTGGTCCGCATCGCCATGCTGCGCATCGCCGAGGATCGCTGGTTCTGGTATGCGCGCATGCACCACATCGCGCTGGACGGAATGGGCGCGCTGGCTCTGGTGCAGCGTGTCGGCGAGCTCTACAACGCCGCCTTCGACGGTCGCGAACCGCCGCCCACCAAAGCCGAGCCGTTGCAGAAGATCGTCGAGGCCGATCTCGCCTACCGCACCTCCGACCGTTTCGCGACCGACCGCGAGTACTGGCGCGAGCATCTGGCCGCGCTGGCCGACCCGGTCACCCTCGCCGGCCGCGACGCCGAGGTCGACGCCCACCCCCGTCGGGTCTCGGGCGCCTTGCCGGCGGAAACGAGCGCATTACTGGATTCCGTTGCCGCGTCGGTGAATTCGGGTGTCGCACCGACGGTGGTGGCGGCGTTCGGTGCCTATCTCGCCGCAATGACCGGCGCACCGGAGGTGGTGCTGAGCCTGCCGGTCTCCGCGCGGACCTCGGCGACACTGCGCCGGTCGGGCGGCATGCTCGCCAATGTCGTTCCGCTGCGCGTCGGCCTCGATCCCACCACCACCGTCGGCGCGGTGATCCTCGCCGTGCAGAGCGAGCTGACCGGCGCGTTGCGACGCCAGCGGTACCGCCAGGAGGACATCGTCCGCGATCTCGGCTGGGCGATGGACGAGGCGGTGTCGTTCGGTCCCGCCGTGAATCTCATGATGGTGGACACCAGGATCGCGCTCGGCCCGGTTGTCGGACGACTGCACGTGCTCACCTCCGGCCTGATCGACGATCTGTTCGTCAACCTGTACCCGGGCATCGGCGGCGAGAGCACCCACATCGACCTGCAGGGCAACGCGAACCTCTACAGCGAGGCCGACCTGGCGAACCACCACGAACGCTTCCTGCTGTTCCTGCATCGTTTCCTGGTCGCCGGACCTGACGCCCCGCTGTCGACGGTGCCCGTCCTCTCCGACGCCGAGCAGGCGGCTTCGGTGCCCGCACGTGGTCCGGCCGACGTCGCGACTCGCACGCTGCCGGAGATTCTCGCCGCGGGCGCCGCGATCGACCCGGACGCGGTGGCACTGCGCTGGGGGGTGGGCGAGACACTGACCTATCGCGAGGTCGAGGACCGCACCAATCGCCTGGCCCGCGTGCTGATCGCCGCGGGCGCCGGCCCTGAACACGCTGTCGCGCTGTCTGTTCCACGTTCGGCGGAGTCCGTACTGGCCACCCTCGCGGTGGCGGCGACGGGCGCGCCGTTCGTGCCGATCGATCCGACCTATCCCGATGATCGCATCGAGCACATGATCGACGACAGCGGCGTCGTCATCGGCGTCACTGTGTCCGAGGTACGAAAGTCACTGCCCGACAGGGTCGATTGGCTCTCACTCGACGACGAGGCCACTGTCGCGAAACTCCGCGCACAGGACGGCGCGCCGATCACCGATACCGACCGAACCGCCACGATCGCGCCGGATCAGGTCGCCTACATCATCTACACGTCCGGGTCGACGGGATTGCCCAAGGGCGTGCTCGTCTCGCATCGCGGTCTGGCGAACCTCGCCGCGAGTTCGGGTGCCGGTTTCGGGGTAGAGACGGACTCTGTTGTCGCCCATGCTGTTTCACCGAGCTTCGACATCTCCGTCGAGGAGATCGTGGTGACCTTGGCCGCGGGGGCCACGCTCGCCGTTGTCCCACCGTCGGCCTACGCGGGCGAGGACATGGCGCAGGTGCTGCGCACGCACCGCGTCACCCATCTCAACGTCACCCCGGCCGTCGTCGGTTCGCTCGATCCGGCGACGCTGCCCGACCTGCGCACGATCGTGGTCGGCGGCGACGCGTGCCCGCCGGAACTGGTGTCGAAGTGGGCAGGCCGCTCGCTGATCAACGGGTACGGGCCCACCGAAACCACCGTCACCACCACATTGAGCGAACCGCTGGTCCCCGGCGCCCCGGTGACTATCGGCAGCCTCGTCGGTGGGGTCCGCGGCCTGGTGCTCGACCCCTGGCTGCGCCCGGTACCGGCGGGCACCGTGGGTGAGCTGTATCTCGCGGGTGCCGGTGTCGCGCGTGGTTATCACCGGCGCAGCGGCTTGACCGCCAGCCGGTTCGTCGCCGATCCGCACAGTCGCGGCGAACGGATGTATCGCACCGGCGATCTGGTGCGGTGGACCGACCGCGAAGGTCGGTTCACGCTGGAGTACCAGGGCCGCAGCGATTTCCAGGTGAAAGTGCGCGGCTACCGGATCGAACTCGGTGAGATCGATGCCGCGTTGCAGCGGCTGCCCGAGATCGATTTCGCGATCACGGTCGGTGTCGAGTCACCGACCGGCGCCACCGCGCTCGTCTCCTATGTCACGACCGAGTCGGGCGCCGAAGTCCATCCCGAAGCGGTGAAAGCCGCTGTCGGCGAGACCCTTCCCGCCTACATGGTGCCCGCCGTGGTGACGGTGCTCGACCGGTTACCGCTGACTCCGCTCGGCAAGGTGGACCGGAAGGCGCTGCCCGCGCCGGATTTCGGCGCCCGGACGGTATCGAGCCGGGCCCCCTCCACCCCGCGCGAGCACACGCTCGCGGCCCTCTTCGCCGAGGTGCTCGGACTCGATGCGGTCGGTGTCGACGACAGCTTCTTCGCTCTCGGTGGCGACAGCATCGTGTCGATCCAGCTGGTCTCGCGTGCGAAGGCCGCGGGTATCTCGTTCAGCGCCCGTGATGTCTTCGAACGCAAGACGGTCGCCGCGCTGGCCGCTGTCGCCGACGACGCCGTGGTTGTCGCGGTGGACGAGCTGCCGGGTGGCGGGGTCGGCCCGGTGGAACCGACCCCGATCGTGCACGCGATGGTCGAGCACGCCGGCACCTGGGGACGCTACGGGCAGGCCGTCCTGATCGGGCTGCCCGACGGTTTCGACCGCCCGCGGCTCGCGGCGGCGCTACAGGTCCTGCTCGAGCACCACGATCTTCTCCGATCCACGCTGAGACCCGTCGAGGGCGGCTGGGAATGGGTTGTCGCCGAACGGGATTCGGTCGAGGCCGAGAGCCTGATCGACGTGGTCCGAGCCGACACCGCGGACGCGGTGGATCGCGCCTTGCGCGATGCCGCGGATCTGCTCGATCCCGCAGCGGGCGTCGTCGCCCGGTTCGTCCTGATCGAACGCGACGATGCCGCCCCACTGTGTTGGCTGGTCTTGCACCACCTGGTCACCGATGGCGTCTCCTGGCGAATCCTGCTGCCGGACTTGGCGACCGCCGCCTTCGGCGGGGCGCTCGAGCCGGTCGGCACCTCCTTCCGGCGCTGGGCGCACAGCCAGCCCGACAACGCCACCTCACGTCTCGCCGAATTGCCGATCTGGCGGCGGATCCTGGCCACCCCCGACCCTCCGTTCGCCCGGGCAGACAGTCGGACCCCCGACGGCGCGAAGACCAGCTCGGCTACCGAGGTCACCGCGCCGCCTGTCTGCGTCGATCGGTCCGGCCACGAGGCGGAGACCGTTTCGGCCCCGACCGCCTTCGACCCCGCCCTCGATGTGGTCGCCACGATGGCGCAGTGGCAGGCGACGGTGCCCCCGGACGTCGCCCAGACCGTCCTGCACGCCGTGCCCGAGCGGTTCCATTGCGGCGCTGACGATGTGCTGCTCACCGCCCTTGCCATGGCCGTGTGCCGGTGGCGCGACCGTACCGGTGCCCTGCTGACGCTGGAAGGCCACGGGCGCGACGAATCTCTGCTGCCCGGCGCCGATGTCGCGCGTACGGTCGGCTGGTTCACCAGCGTGTACCCCGTCGCGCTCGACCTGGCAGGCATCGACCTGAGCGAGGCGTTCGCCGGTGGACGCGCGGCGGGTTCGGCGATCAAGGCAGTCAAGGAACAATTGCGGTCGGTCCCGGATCGCGGTGTCGGTTTCGGCCTGCTGCGCTACCTGGACGACGAGACCGCCGCGGCGCTGGCGCACGCGCCGACACCCCAGCTGAGCTTCAACTATCTCGGCAGGGCGGTGACCGGTGACGATCCCTGGGTGCCGCGACGCTTCGCCGCGACCAACGACGACCGGGCCCCGCTGGCCGCCGTCGTCGATATCAACGCGGTGCTCACCGACGCCGGCCTGGAGGTCACCTGGGCCTACGCGGGCAGGCTGCTCGACGAGGCCGACGTGCGCGAGTTGGCCGACCTGTGGTCGCAGGCCCTGCGCGCGCTGGTCACCCATGCCGGATCCGGCGACGCGGGTGGCCGTACGCCCTCGGACTTCGAGCTCGTCACGGTCGATCAGCCGCAGATCGAGCGCTGGGAGCGGGCCTATCCCGAGCTCACCGATGTCTGGCCGCTCTCGCCGCTGCAGTACGGCCTGCTCTTCCACGCGCTCTACGACTCCGACACCGCCGACGGGTATACGGTCCAATCGCTGCTCACCCTGGCGGGCACCGTCGACGCCGCCCGGCTGCGCGGTGCGGCGCAGGCGCTGATCGATCGGCACGAGAACCTGCGCGTGGCCTTCGTCGAGACCGACGACGGGCCTCGTCAACTCGTCCTGTCGGCAGCCGAGATCCGCTGGCACGAAGTGGATCTCACCGAGATCGCCGACGACGAGCAGCAGCGCGCGCGCGAGCTCGACCGGGTGATCGAGCTCGACGCGCTCACCCGCTTCGACCTCACCCGTCCCCCGCTGCTGCGGTTCACCCTGATCAGAACCGGCGCGGAGAACTTCCGCCTCGTCATGACCAATCATCATCTGGTGCTCGACGGTTGGTCGACGCCGCTGCTGGTGCGGGAACTGCTCGCCCTGTACGTCACCGCGGGCGACGCGTCGATGTTGCCGCCCGCCCGGTCCTACCGTGGGTTCCTGACCTGGCTCGCCGAACAGGACGCACCGGCCTCGCTCGCGGCGTGGAGCCAGGCCATGGCCGGAATCGATACCCCGACCCGGGCCGTGCCCACGCTCGCCGGGATCGAGTCGACCGAGACCGCGATGCTGTCGCGGGATCTGTCCGCGGCCGCGGTCGCGATACTCGAATCCACCGCGCGGGAAGCGGGCGCGACTGTGAACACGCTCGTCCAAGCCGGGTGGTCGATGCTGCTGGCGATGCTCACCGGCCGCACCGACGTGGTGTTCGGCGCCACGGTGTCCGGGCGACCGCCGGAGCTGGCCGGGGTCGAGGAGATGGTCGGGCTGTTCATCAACACCGTCCCGGTACGGGTGAGGTTGGACCCGTCGGAGAAGGTGTCGGACCTGCTGGCCCGCGTGCAAGCCGAGCAGGCGCGGCTCATGGACCACCAGCACGTGGGCCTGGCCGCCATCCACCGGGCGGTGGGGCTGGCCGAATTGTTCGACACACTCACCGTTTTCGAGTCCTATCCCATCGATCGCGAGGCACTGTCGCAGGCGCTGGATATCGCGGGCATGCGGGTACTCGACGTCGAGGGCACCGATGCCACGCCCTATCCGTTGAACCTCATGGTGATTCCGCTGCGTGGCGAGGCCGGGGCAGGCGATGCCCTGCGCATCACCGTGAAATTCATGGCCGATCAGCTGGAATCGAGGGCGGCACAGTCACTGCTGGACAGATTCGTTCGACTGCTCGCCCAGCTCGGCGACAATCCCCATGCGCTGGTGTCGCAGCTGCGGTCCTGCAGCGACACCGAATTGGCCACGCTCGCACCGGTTCGCGGCCCGGAGCCGTTGCCGATGCGCACGCTGCCCGACATCTTGTCCGCGGGCGCGCGCATCGATCCCGAGGCGATCGCGGTGAGCGCGGGCGAGCTGCGGATGAGCTACGGCGAACTCGACGCCTGGTCCAACCGCTTCGCCCGGGTGCTGCTCGGGCGCGGCATCGGCCCCGAGGTGTTCGTGGTGCTCGCGTTGACCCGATCGCTGGAATCGGTGGTCGCGGTGTGGGCGCTGGCCAAGACCGGCGCGGCCTTCGTCCCGCTGGATCCGAGCTATCCGGTGGAACGCATCGAGCACATGCTCGCCGATTCGAAGGCCCCGATCGGCGTCACCGTGACGGCCACCGGCGACTCGCTGCCCGGGTCCATCGATTGGCTGCTGCTCGACGACCTGAACACCATGCGCCGCGCCATGTTGGTCTCCGACGCGCCGATCACCGACGCCGAGCGCGGCGGGCCTCTCGATATCGACCACACCGCCTATCTGATCTACACCTCCGGTTCCACCGGCAAGCCCAAAGCGGTGCTGCTCAGCCACCGCGGTATCGCGAACCTCGTTGCCGCCCAGCGCGACACCTTGGCACTGGATCCCTCGGCCAGCGCACTGCAAGTCGCCTCGCCCAGCTTCGACGCCTCCGTCTTCGAAATGCTGACCGCGCACGCGGCGGGTGGACGGCTGGTGGTATCGCCGCCGGAGGTGTACGGCGGCAACGAACTCGAGACGCTGCTGCGCACCGAGCGGGTCACCCATGCGGTGATCACCCCGTCGGCGCTGGCGACGATGGAACCCACCGACCTCACCGAGCTACGGGTGCTGTCGGTGGCCGGGGAGGCGGCCACTGCCGAGCTCATCGAGAAGTGGGCAGCGGGCCGACGGATGGTGAATCTGTACGGCCCCACCGAGTTCAGCATCTGGGCCACCGGCCCCGCCGAGCTGGTCGCGGGCGAGCCGGTGACCATCGGCGGACCGATCCGGGGTGCGGCGCTCGTGGTACTGGACAGCTGGTTGCGGCCGGTGCCGGTCGGCATCGCGGGCGAGCTGTACCTGGCCGGTCCGGCACTGGCACGTGGCTATTTCAACCGGTTCGAGATGACCGCGAGCAGGTTCGTCGCCAACCCCTTCGGCGTCGCCGGCGAGCGCATGTACCGAACCGGCGACATGGTGCGCTGGGTCGCGGGCGAGGACGACACGCTCGCACTGGAGTATCTGGGCCGCAGCGACTTCCAGGTCAAGATTCGCGGTCTGCGGATCGAACTCGGCGAGATCGACGCGGTGCTCTCGCGTGCCGAGGAGGTCGACTACGCGGTGACCATCGGCCGCGAGGGACCGGCGGGCGCCACCGTTCTCGTGTCCTACGTTCTCCCCGGTCCGGGGACAACGCTCGACACCGATCAACTGCGTGCGCAGGTCGCCGCGGAACTGCCCGGGTACATGGTGCCCGCCTATGTCGTCGTCCTGGAGGACATCCCGCTCACTCCGGTCGGCAAACTGGACCGCAAGGCCCTGCCCATTCCGGACTTCTCGGCCACCCAGCAGTCCTACCTCGCGCCGCGCACGCCGATCGAACAGTCCGTCGCCGAGGTGTTCGCCGACGTACTCGGCAGCGAACGAGTGAGCGTCGACCAGTCGTTCTTCGAACTGGGCGGCAACTCGCTGAGCGCGACAAAGGTTGTCGCGCGCGTCAATTCGGCGCTCGGTTCCACCATCGCCCTGCGTGATCTGTTCGACGCACCGAGCGTCGCCCAGTTGTCGTCGCGGGTCGTTCCGGCCGCCGAAGGCAGTGCCGGGCGACCGGCACTGGCCCCGCGTCTGCGTCCCGACCGCATCCCGCTGTCGCCCGCCCAGCAGCGCATGTGGGTACTCAATCAACTCGATCCCGACTCGTCGGCCTACAACATCGCGATCGCCCTGCGCCTCACCGGAACCCTGGACGTGGAGGCCATGCGACGAGCGCTCGCCGACGTGGTCGAGCGCCAGGAGAGCCTGCGCACGCGCTACCCCGCCGACGCCGAGGGCCCACGCCAGGTCATCGTCGGCATAGACTCCGCCGTACCCTCGATGCCGCTGATCGACACCGAAGACGGTGCGCCGCTGCGGCATCGGATCAACGAGCTGGCAGGCACCGGATTCGATCTCACCCGGGAGCCACCGCTGCGGGTCGGGCTGTACCGCCTCGGCGGTGCACCGTCCGGCAACCCGGCGGGCGTCGACACTGCACCGCACCCCAACGGCTCCCGACCTGCTGGCGACGAAGGCGTCGAACACCCGGCGTTCGTTGGGCAGCACGCTCGCGGTGACCTCGACTCACCGACCGACAGCCGCTCGACCTCGACGGGCACGAACGGCTCCGCAAACGGTGTCCCCGCGCATGTTGTGGTTCTCGTGGTGCACCACATCAGCGCGGACGGCGCGTCGATGGCGCCGTTGGCCGCCGACCTGGTGGCCGCGTACTCGGCGCGGGTCTCGGGCGCGTCCCCCGGTCGACCTCCGCTCGCCGTGCAGTACGCCGATTTCGCGCTGTGGCACCGCGAACTACTCGGGAGCGGATCGGACCCTGATTCTGTTGCCGCCCAGCAGATCCGGTATTGGAGCGAGAATCTCGCGGGCGCTCCGGACGCCCTGGAACTGCCCACCGACCGCCCCCGACCCGCTGTCCAGACCATGCGTAGCGACGACGTCGACTTCACCGTCGACGAACAGACGCACCGCAGGCTGGTCGAGGTCGCCGCCGCGAACAATGTCAGCGTCTTCATGGTGGTCCACGCCGCTCTCGCGGTGCTGCTGGCCCGACTCGGTGGCACCGATGATGTCGTCGTCGGCACCCCGGTCGCGGGTCGCGGCGAGGCCGCTCTGGACGATCTCGTCGGCATGTTCGTCAACACCCTCGCGCTGCGCACACCGGTCGACCCCGGCACCGGCTTCCGGCAGCTGCTCGCCACCGTCCGCACCACCGACCTCGACGCGTTCGCTCACGCCGATGTGCCGTTCGAGCAGCTCGTCGGGGCCCTGGATCCCACCCGGTCGACCGCCCACCATCCGCTGTTCCAGGTGTCGCTGTCGCTGCAGAACTTCATCGAACCGGTACTCGAACTGCCCGGGCTGCGCTTCGAAGTCGAGGACTTCGACCGCCGCTCTTCGGCCTTCGATCTCACCCTCGACCTGCGCGAGCGGTTCGGCGATACCGGCCCCGCGGGCATCGACGGCGTCCTGACCTATGCGACGGATCTGTTCGACGCGCCCACGATCACCTCGTTCGCGACCCGGTGGCGGCAGGTGCTCACCACCGTCCTCACCGACATCGACATCCGCCTCGCCGACATCGACATCCTCGCCGAATCCGAGCGCGCGGAACTGGTTCCGGTTCGCGGTCGCGCCTCTGCGGTAACGACCACCCTGGCCGAGCTGCTCCGTGCCACCGCCACCGCCTTTCCCGACCGACCCGCCCTGGTCGCCGACTCCACGACCGCCTCCGCTCCCCTGCCCGAGGCGACCACCGACGCGGTCACCACCGGCGCTACGTCACCGAACCCGCGCACGTCGGTCGCCACCAGCGCGCCGGGATCGCACCCGATCACCTACCGCGCCCTCGACGCCCGGTCGAACCAGCTGGCCAGGCTGCTGATCGCGGCGGGCGCCCACACCGAAACCGTCGTGGCGCTCGGCCTCCCCCGCTGCGCCGAACTCCACATCGGCCTCTGGGCCGCGGCGAAGGTGGGCGCGGCGTTCCTGCCGGTCGACCCGAAGCATCCGGCGGACCGCATCGACCACATGCTCACCGATTCCGGCGCCGAGGTCGGGATCACTCTCGCCGAGTACCGACCGGCTCTCTCCGATTCCACTCGCTGGCTGGTCCTCGACGACGCCGACTTCCTCGCGCGCCTGGCGGCCACCGACGACGCCGACATCACCGTCGAGGACCTTCCCGTCCCGATCAGGGTCGAGAATCCGGCCTGGATGATCTACACCTCCGGCTCCACCGGCACCCCGAAGGGCGTCACCGTCACCCACCGCGGCCTGGCCGACCTGATCGCCTCCCAGCGCGCCGATCTCGCACTCGACGAACACGCCCGGGTGCTGCAGGTGGCCTCCCCCAGTTTCGACGCGTCGATCTTCGAAGCGCTCATGGCCTTCGGCTGTGGTGCCGCCTCGGTGATCGCCCCGCCGGATGTCTTCGGTGGCGCGCCCCTCGCGGAACTGATCGCGGCGGAGGCGGTGACCCACATGGTGATCACGCCGTCGGCACTGGCCACCATCGATCCCGCCGAGGTGTCGAGTGTGCGGGTGCTCGCGGTCGCGGGTGAGGCGGTCGGCCCCGACCTGGTCGCTCGCTGGTGCGGCGGAGCGGACGGGCCGACGATGGTCAACCTGTACGGCCCGACCGAATACACCATCTGGGCAACGGGATCCGCGCCGTTGGCCGCGACCGAGCCGGTCACCATCGGCGCACCGGTCCAGGGAGCCGCGGTACTCGTCCTCGACGACCGTTTGCATCCGGTGCCCGTCGGCGTCGCGGGCGAACTCTATCTCGCAGGCGTCGCACTGGCGCGGTGCTACCACGCCCGACCCGGCTTGACCGCAGCTCGATTCGTCGCCGATCCCTTCGGCGGTCCCGGCGAACTCCTTTATCGCACAGGCGATCTGGTGCGTTGGGTACGGAGCGACCGTGGCGCGGGCACGCCCGCCCGGTTGACGCTGGAGTATCTCGGACGCACCGACTTCCAGGTGAAGGTGCGCGGTCAGCGCATCGAGCTCGGTGAGATCGACGCGGTGCTCAGCGGCATCGACGGCGTCGAAGTCGCTGTGACACTGGGTGTCGCGGGCCCCACCGGTGCCACCGCGCTCGCCGCGTACCTGGTGCGCGCACCCGGCGCCGACCTCGACATCGCCCACGTCAAAGCCGTGGCGGCCGATACCCTGCCCGCCTACATGGTGCCCGCGGCCTTCGTCGTCCTGGACGAGATCCCCATCAACGCCGTGGGCAAGCTCGATCGAAAAGCACTGCCGGAACCCGTATTCGCTACCGACGACACCCCGTACCGCGCGCCGGAGACAGCGACCGAACGGGTGCTCGCCGAGGTCTACGCCGAACTGCTCGGCCGCACCCAGGTCGGCATCGACGATTCGTTCTTCGCCCTCGGCGGCGACAGCATCCTCGCCATCACGTTGGTCACCCAGGCGAAGCTGCGCGGTGTGCACTGCACGCCGCTGCAGGTCTTCGAACATCGCACGGTCGCGGCGCTGGGTGCGGCGGTCGATGCCACCGGGACGGTGCAGGCTCTCGCGGAACTGCCCGGCGGCGGCACCGGCGACCTGCCGCTCACCCCGATCGTCCGGTACATGATCGAACGCGGCGGCGATTTCGACCGGTTCGCCCAGACCGCCGTGTTGGACCTGCCTGTCGGTATCGATCGCGCGCAACTCGTCGACACCCTCACCGCCGTGGTCGACCGACACGACATGTTGCGGGCGCGCCTGTGGGCCGCCGAGGACGGCTGGCGGCTGCGGGTGGCCGAGCCCGGTTCGATCGAGGTCGACGCCCTCGTGCACCGCACGGCCTTCGACGTCGGCACCGACCCGATCGAACTGCGCGAATACGCGTCCACCGCACTCGACTCCGCGATGAACCGCCTGAACCCGGCCGACGGCGTCATCCTGCAGTTCGTGTGGCTGGATCCGGTCGGCGACGCCGGTTCGCACACCCGACCGGGACGTCTGATCGTCGTCGCGCACCACCTCGCGATCGACAGCGTGTCGTGGCGGATCCTGGTGCAGGACCTGATCGCCGCGTGGGCCCAGGTCTGCGCGGGAGCCACCCCGATACTCACCGATGTCGGCACCTCGATGCGCCGCTGGTCGCATGCCCTGACCGAACAGGCCCACTCCGAGCAGCGCCTGACCGAACTCCCGTACTGGCAAGCGGTGGTGGGTGGCCCCGACCCGCTCCTTGGCGCCCGGCACCTCGATCCGGCGATAGACCAGGCGCACACGGTCCGCCGCCTCGACGTCGAGGTAGCCGAAGCCACCACGACCGCCCTCCTCGCCACCCTGCCCCGCCTGTTCCACGGCAGCGTCACCGACGCGCTGTTGGCCACCTTGGCACTGGCCCTGGTGCGCTGGCGTGCTCGCCGAGGCGTGGACGAACCCTCGGCGCTGCTGCGACTGGAAGGCCATGGCAGACAGGAGGAGGTAGTGCCCGGCGCCGACCTGTCGCGGACCATCGGCTGGTTCACGAACCTGTACCCGGTGCGGCTCGACCTCGCCGACATCGATGTCGCGGACGCGCTGGCCGGTGGCCCGGCGATGGGCGCGGCCATCCGCCGGGTCAAGCACGATCTGGCCGCGGTCCCGGACAAAGGCATCGGATTCGGGCTGCTGCGTTATCTCGATCCCGATACAGCCGCACAGCTCCCGGCGCGCCTACCCGGGCAGTTCTGTGTGAACTACCTCGGCCGACACACCTCGGTCGATACACCCACCGGCCTCGAAGGTCTCGGCTGGCTCCCCACCGACGCGCTCGGCGAGTTGGCGGCGAGCGAGCACCCAGAGGTACCGATCATGTCGGCGATCGACATCAACGCCATGGTGGTCGGCGACCGCCTCCAGGCCGACTTCGGCTACGCGGCACAGCTTCTGGCCCGCGAGGACGTCGCCGAACTCGCGCAGCTGTGGGTCGAGGCACTCGACGCGGCAGCGCGATTCGCCGAAACCCCTGCGGCCCAGATCGCTTCGGCCGACGAAGCCGCCGCCATGACGGCGCGCACGGCAGCGTCCACACCACCTGGCCCGAGCGGTCTCGGCCTCGATGTGCTGCTGCCGATCCGCCCCGACGGCGACCGACCCGCCCTCTTCTGCGTCCACTCTTCTTCCGGAATGTCCTGGAGCTACCTGGGATTCGCCGAACAGCTGCGGCCGGGACGACCGGTCTACGGGCTCCAAGCCCCCGACCTCAGCGGCCGCGAACCCTCGGCGCGCTCGATCGAGGAATTCGCCCAGCGGTACGTGCGCGAGATCCGCGCGGTGCAGCCGACCGGCCCCTACCACCTGCTCGGCTGGTCCTTCGGCGGACTCATCGCCCAGGCGATGGCAGTGCAACTCGCGGCCGCGGGCGAGCGGGTCGGCGTCGTCGCCCTCTTGGACACCGACACCGCCGACATCGACGGTGCCACCATCGAGCGACTCTCGGCCGGCGCCTTCATCAGCACCTTCGGCGCCATCTTCGGCATCGACGACGTCCCCGCCGACTCGACCGCCGAACAAGCGGCGCAACTCATCACCGCCCGACTCGGCGGAGTCGAGCTCATCGACGCGGCGACCATCGAACGCATGGCCGGCTCCTACAACGCCTCCGCAGGCACCCGGACCGGATATCGGCGCCCGGTCTACCACGGTGACGTCGTCTATTTCAGCGCCACGGTCGACCCCTCCCCCTGGATGGGACCCGACGGCTGGCGGCCCTACGTCACCGGCGACATCACCGACCACGCCGTCGATGTGACCCACGACGACATGACCAATCCCTATGCACTGTCGGTCATCTCGCCACTGCTCGATGACCACTTGGAAGCAGGAGACCGGATATGAGCGTCGAACACACTCTCGTGCAGAGCAACCCGCGCACCGGCGGTGTCGTCGTCGAAGGCATCGAGAAGTCCTTCGGTGAGGTCCACGCCCTGCGCGGGATCGACTTCGAGGCCGCCCCCGGTGAGGTGCTCGGCATCCTCGGCCCCAACGGTGCGGGCAAGACGACGATGGTAAACATCCTGTCCACGCTCGTCACCCCCGACAGCGGCCGCGCCGTGGTCGCCGGTCACGATGTCGTCGGCGACCCGGCCGCGGTCCGCAAACGCATCATGCTGACCGGGCAGTACGCCGCGCTCGACGACATGCTGAGCGGCTACGAGAACCTCGTCATGTTCGGCAGGCTGATGGGTCTGCGCAAACCGGCGGCGCAGGCCAGAGCCAGAGAACTCCTCGGCGAATTCGATCTGGAGAAGGCCGCGAATCGGCGTGTCGGCACCTACTCGGGTGGCATGCGGCGGCGCATCGACATCGCCTGCGGACTGGTGGTGCGCCCCGATGTCGTCTTCCTCGACGAACCCACCACCGGACTGGACCCCCGCAGCCGACAGGGCGTCTGGGACCTGGTGCGCAGCTTCAAGACCGCCGGTATCACCACCCTGCTCACCACCCAGTACCTGGAGGAGGCCGACGCGCTCAGCGACCAGATCATCGTGATCGACCACGGCGTGGTGATCGCCTCCGGCACCGCCGACGAGCTGAAGCATCGCACCGGCGGCAGCTACTGCGAGATCGTGCCACTGGACCTCGCCGGGCTGCCCACCATCGTCGCCGCGCTCGGCTCACTGCTGCCCGCGGAAAACGTGCGGTCGCTGACCTCGGAATCGGACCGCATCACCATCCCGGCGCCCGACGGCGCCAAAACACTCGCCGAGGCCCTGCGCCGCCTCGACAACGCGTCGGTCGAACTCGTCGACATCGCCCTGCGGCGGCCCTCGCTCGACGATGTGTTCCTCCAGCTCACCGGCCATCTGGCCTCGACCGAGACCGAATCGAAGGCCTCCGCATGACCGCCACCACGTGGCACACCCCGGCCCGCGCGACGCCGGAGACGGTGCAGCAATGGTGGGTACTGACCACCCGACTGATCGTGCCGTCGATCAAATCCGGTGAGTTCCTGGCATCGGTTCTCGCACCCGCGGCCTTCGCGGCGAGCTTCTACATTCCGCTGAAGACCGTGATGACCTTCTCCGGCAACGGTTTCAGCAGCTACGCCCAGTACATGATGCCGCTGGTGATCCTGCAGGCCGCCGCCTTCACCGCCATCTCGGCGGCGTTCCGTTCGGCCACCGATTCCGTCGCGGGCCTCAACCGCCGCTTCGGCGCGATGCCGCTGCGCCCACTGGTTCCGGTCGCGGCGCGGATGTCGGCCAACCTGTTCCGGCTGCTGATCTCGTTGGCCGCGGCGATCGCCGCGGGGTATGTGATCGGCTTCCGGTTCCGGCTCGACGCCGCGCACACCCTCGGCTTCCTGGCGTTCTCACTGCTCATCGGTCTGGCGTTCACCCTCGGCGCGGATGTGATCGGCACGCTGTCCAAGAGCCCGGAAGCCACCTCCCAGGCGCTGGTGTTACCGCCGTTGATCTTCGGCATGCTCTCGACCGGTCTCGCGCCGGCGAGCCAGTTCCCGCAGTGGATCCAATGGTTCGTCCGTAATCAACCGGTCTCCCAGTTCGCGATCGGATTGCGCGCGCTCGCCGGTGACACGAAGGGCAACGCGGGGACGGTGACCTGGTCGCTGATGGGACCGTCGCTGCTGTGGCTCGCCGCCATCGTGGCGCTCTGCACTCCGGTGGCGATCCGGCTCAGTTCGAGGAGGGCGTGATGGCGGAACATCTGGAGACCTCCTCGGTCTCGCTGTTGCGGCACACGCTGATCCAGACCGAGCGGTTGTTGCTGCGCTGGGCCCGCAATCCGATCACGCTGCTGGAGACCCTGCTCATCCCGTGTCTGCTGCTGGTGATGCTCGACATCGTGGTGGGCGGTCAGATCGAGAAGTTCACCGGTGACGACGCCCTCTACGGCTCGGTCCCGATGGTCGCCCTCGTCGGCGCGCTGTCCGGTGCCATCGCGAGCGGGGTATTGCTCGGCCGCGAACGCGACGCGGGCCTGCTGGCCAGGTTCTGGGTGCTGCCCGTGCATCGCGCCTCCGGCCTCGTCTCACGCATCCTCGCCGAGGGCTGCCGCATCCTGCTGGGCACCGTGACGGTGGTGATCGTCGGCTACCTGCTCGGTTTCCGCTTCCACCACGGTCTCCTGGCCGCCGTCGTGTTCCTGCTGGTTCCCGTGGTGTTCGGTCTCGCCTTCGCCACCATGGTCACCGCGGTGGCCGTCTATACCGCGAAGGCCTCGCTGGTCGAGGGCATCACGATCCTCACCTCGCTGATGATGTTCTTCAGCACCGGGTTCGTGCCGCTCGTGGCGTTCCCGACCTGGATCCAGCCGGTGGTGCGCAACCAGCCGATGTCGGTCGCCGTCGATGCCATGCGCGGCCTGTCCGACCAGGGGCCCATCGCCCGGCCACTGCTGCTCACTCTCGCCTGGTCGGGCGCCGCCGTGCTGTTGTTCGCCGTGCCCGCCGCCATCGGTTTCCGGCGCGCGAGCCGCCGGTAGATCGGCCCGCGAACCCGCGGCACTCGCACCGGGGCCAACGCAGTACCCTCGTGCGCATGCCGGTGAGCGCCCGAGACCGCACCCGATTCCGTCGCACCGCCGAGGCTGTCCGCTCGCGCGGCGTCGTCGCGGCTACCGCGTTGCTGTGCGCCGCGGTGCTCACCGCGGGTTGCGCGGACAAGCACGACGACGCGAGCACGATCATCCGCACCACCACGAATATCGCGGGTGCGGGTGTGGTCGGCACCGATCGCGACACCGCCACCGCGTGCCCGTCGCCGAGCGCGCCCGACTCGGGCTCCGGCGCGACCCGCACGGTCACCCACACCGCCGGGGTCTCCCAGGTTCCCGCCGACCCGCAACGCATCGTCGTCCTCACCACCTCCGCACTCGACGCGGCGTGCGCGCTCGGCCTGTGGGAGCGGGTCGCGGGCGCGGTCACCCTCGACGGTGATCGTGCGCAGCCGATGTACCTGGGCTACGGCGTGGTGAAGGTGCCGAGTATCGGCCCGATCGGTCAGCCCGATCCGGCACGGATCGCCGAGCTGAAGCCCGACCTGATCCTCGGCGACGTCGCCCCCGCCGCCGGCGGATACGAGGCACTGAGCAAGATCGCCCCCACCGTCCTGATCGGCGCGGGCGGCAGCTGGCAGTCCGATTTCGCCGCCTACTCCGCGGGCATGAACCGCGACGACGCCGCCGACACCGCCCTGCGCAACTACCTCACCGAGGCCCACGACCTCGGCCCCGCGCTGAACGCGAGCCAATCCCAGGCCTCGGTGCTGCGCTTCACCGCCGACACCATCCAGGTCCAAGGTTCCGAAACCTTCGCGGCCCAGGTCCTCGCCGACGTCGGTGTACAACGCCCCACCGCCCAGCGCGGTCCGTCCTTCGACATCACCGAAGCCGATCTCGCCACCAAAGCCGAGGGCGACGTCATCTACGTGATGTTCGACGGCCCCGACGGCGAGGAGCACGGCAAACAGGTCCTGCGCTCGGAGCAGTTCGAAGAACTGGGCGCCGCCACCGACCGCCGCGTGTTCGCCGTCGACGACAAGATCTGGCACACCACCGGTCTCACCGCCGCGCGGGCCGTCCTCACCGATCTGCGCAACAGCCTCAACGGCTACGTCACCGACTGACTCCCAGCCGACTCCCAGCGTGTTCGCAGTCGCGGCGCAGTCCAGCTCCTTAACGTGGTCGTCAACTAGACGGCAGCGAAGGAGCAGCGATGGGCGAGCACGATCTAGGACTGGGACACGATCTTCGAGTGATGTCACGGCGACGAGCGCTGAGTTTCCTCGGCGTCGCCGGAGTCGCGGCAGCGGCGGCGGGCTGCGCGACATCGACCGACAGCACCGGCTCCGGCACCGCCGCTGCCACCACCTCCGCGTCAACGGAAACGCCCGCCGCGGCGCCGCAGGAGACCGCCGGCCCCTACCCGGGTGACGGTTCCAACGGACCCAATGTGCTGATCGAGTCCGGCGTGGTGCGCTCCGACATCACCACCAGCTTCGGCGCGTATTCCGGTACCGCACAGGGCGTTCCGATGACGCTCACGCTGAACCTGCGCGACCTCGTCGAGAACGCGGCAGGCACCGGCATGGCGGTCTACGTGTGGCAGTGCGACCGCGAGGGCCGCTACTCCCTCTACACCGACGGCGCCACCGAACAGAACTACCTGCGCGGCGTCCAAGTGGCCGACGACAACGGCATCGTCCGCTTCACCTCGATCTTCCCCGCCTGCTACGCCGGTCGCTGGCCCCACATCCACTTCGAGGTCTACGACTCCCTGTCCACCGCCGTCGCGGGCGACAACGCCCGCCTCACCTCCCAGATCGCTCTCCCCCAAGACGCGTGCACCACCGTCTTCGACGCCGACCCCGGCTACACGAACAGCACCCGCAACCTGTCCGAGGTGACCCTGTCCTCCGACAACGTCTTCGGCGACGGCTGGGACGCCGAACTGGCCACAGTCACCGGCACCCCCACCACCGGCATGTCCGTCTCCCTCACCGTCGGCGTAGCAGCGAAATCTGGAACACCCAGTCCGACAACGGTGCACCCCCCTCAGGCGGAGCGCCAGGCGGCACACCTCCCGGCGGCCCCCCACCCCGCTGATCCGTTGTCGCCGTACGACGACAACAGCAAGTGTCGTCGTACGGCGACAACCCCTTCGTTCAAGTCAGCGCCGGGATGGCTCATCCTCGCTCATCGCGATCAGCCGGACAATCTCTCCACAATCGACAAACTTCCGCCGGTCATGAGCAGGACGAACAGCACCAGATCCCCACAGCCTGTGTGCACAGCGCGTTCGCCGGATATAGGTCGGTTACCCGACGTCGACGACCCCAGCCTGTTCCAACGCCGCTGCGACCGCCTCGAACTCAACGAGAGCGGCCGTCAAATCTTCGACGATCTCCCGGGCGATGATCTCCGGTGCGGGCAGATTCTCGGTGTCCTCCAGCGAATCGTCGCGCAGCCAGGTGATATCGAGGTTGGTCTTGTCTCGGGCGATCAACTCATCGTAGGTGAACGACGACCACCGCTCGGACTCGAACGTCACGCGATCGGACTGGTAGGCAGCCACGAACTCGTCGAGGTGCGCGCGCCGAAGCGGGTTCTGCTTGAGCGTGAAGTGCTGGTTGGTTCGCAGGTCGTACACCCACAGGCGTTTGGTCCAGTTCTGTTCCGCCGCAGGCTTTTTATCAAAGAACAGGACATTTGCCTTGACACCGTTGGCGTAGAAGATCCCGGTGGGCAGTCGAAGCATGGTGTGGAGGTCATAGTCGTTGAGGAGCTTCCGACGCAGCGTCTCGCCCGCCCCACCTTCGAACAACACATTGTCCGGAAGAACCACTGCCGCACGACCATTGATATCGAGAATGGTCATGATGTGCTGCAGGAAGTTCAGCTGCTTGTTACTGGTGGTGACGACAAAGTCCTGGCGTGCGATTTCGCGGTCTTCTCGAACCTCGCGACCGTCGTCGGCGACCATTGTCAGCGACGATTTGCGACCGAACGGCGGGTTGGACAGCACGACGCTCCATCGCTGCCCAGGGTCGGCAAGCAGCGCGTCACGCACATCGATCAGCGAATCGCCCGTCGGTGTTCCGATGCCGTGCAGCAGAAGATTCATGGCAGCTAGCCGAGCAGTACCGTCGACCAACTCGAAGCCTGATGCGAATTTGTCCTGTAGATGACGGCGCTGGGCCGGCGTCAGGTTCTCCGCACCCTTGGCTGCATGGTCGTGAGCGACGAGAAGGAAACCGCCGGTGCCACAGGCCGGATCGACCACGGTGTCCGAGGGCTTCGGATCGATCACATCGACGATGCCGGTGATCAGGTCACGCGGGGTGAAGTACTGGCCGGCGCCAGACCCCTTGTCGGATGCCCCCTTGGACAGCAGTTGCTCGTAGGCATCACCCTTGATATCTGTCCCCGAGGCCGACCAGTTCTCCTTGTCGATCAGGTCCGAGATCAGACGCTTCAGCTTCGCCGGATCCTGAATCCTGTTCTGCGACTTACGGAAAATCGTGCCCAACGTTCCCGGCTGCGCCGCCAAGCCAGTCAGGATCTTGGTGTATTCGAGTTCGAGCTCAATACCTTCGGCATCCAACAGCCGTTGCCACGAGTACTGCTCGGGCACCACTTGCTGCGGGTTCAGCTTCCGTACCGACCGCTCGTGGGCCATCTTGAGAAACAGCAGGTAGGTGAGCTGCTCTGTGTACTCGATGACGCCGACACCGTCATCCCGAAGGACGTTGCAATAGGACCACAGTTTGTCTACGAGGCGCCGGGAGTCAGTCACGGTGATCAGTCTTCCATGTGGTCCGGTCCGACCGTCACGAAGAGCGCCGCGGCGCCGTTTGCCCGCAAGGAACGCAGCTCCAATGCTGTTGACGAGCGCCCGCACAGCCTGTTCACAGTGCGACGTCCGAAGTAGCCGAACGGAACTTTCGATCGAAGCGACTGGTGTGCAAGACGTACTCCGCGAATCCAGACAGATGACGCCTCGTTGCGGGATCAGGATCGAATCCGAGCCAGTCGGCCGCGAGAATACCTCCCTTCTCCCCGGTGATGTAGTCGACGACAGCTTCCACATCTGGATCCGCGTCGGCTGATCTGACATCGTCGAACGCCGCACGTACGAGCCCCGCTCCGGCGCGGGCACGTAGCGAATCCAGCCGCAGCGGATCCTCGCTCCATCCGAGGGTCCGCTGGGCCAGCACACCCGTGACAAGCAGCCTGCTGCGCATATAATCGGACGACAAAAAGCAGGGGTCCCCACGCCGGACGGTCGTCAGTCTCGGCGATCCCGCGAATACGTCGCAGGTACTCGCCGCGCTCAACTCTTCCCAATCGACCAATAGCTTGTTGGCATAGGGGACCTCTTCGTCGAGAGGCAACCCATGGCAGTGGCTGAAGGCGATCAGCACTGAGGTCAACTCCGCGAGTGCGCGGGGGGTGTTGTCGCCGATAAACAAGACGTCGAGGTCGGACGTCGGTTTCTGTTGCATTCGACCGAACGAGCCGTACACGATGACAGCACGTGGTACCTGCGGCGGTAGAACGGAAAGCGCAGCATTGCGCATTGCGTCGAGCGCGAGGCCAGATGACAAGGTCCTCACGCCAGTTGCTCCTCGAAGACATAGCCAGCGGCAGTGTCGAGTATCGCTGCCAGATGGTGGTCGTTGATCAACCCGTTGCCTGACATGAAGCGGAGAACGGGGTGGCGATGCTCGCGTCCGAGCCCGAGACGGTTCTCCGAATCGGGCACCACAAAACTGTGCAAATAGATCGTGCCATCGGCCAGCATGGACGCGTAGGCCTGAACCGTCAGGGCGGCAGACTCTTTCGCAGTGGCCGGATCGAACGGCAGCACGGCGTTCGGTGGCACAACGGTGAAGGCGACCGAGTTTATACTTACGCTGTTGAGCCGGACGAACATCGGATGCTGGTCGACCAAGGCTGCAAACCGATGGGCGACATCGATTCGGGTTTCGACCATCTGACCAACCCCGTCGATTCCAAGGGCCTTGATCAGCATCCAGGTCCGCAGGCTCTGGAACGATCGACTGCCGGTAGCCGGTGTGACCTGACCGAACGACCGCGCCTGGCGCAGGATCAGCTCGGATTCGGTTGCGACCAGTCCAGCGTCGGCCGGATTACGCAGTAGAAGAAAAGAATTCGTGTAGGGCACGCTGAGAACTTTGTGAGGGTCGAGCATCACCGAGTCGTACCGTTGCAACCCCTCAAGGCGATGACTGTATCGGCGGGTGAACAGCAGGCTGGTTCCGTGACACCCGTCGCAATGCAGCCACGCATCGGGGTAGTGGCTGCGTACTACATCGGCGAATCCGATGAGCCGTTCAATGGTCATAGTGCGGCTGTCTCCGGCATAGCAGACTGCCATGATGACCTGCTGACCACGCCTGGCCGCATCAGCGAGCCGCTGGTCGAGTTCGGCCAGATCGTAACGGAAGTCCGAAGTCGGACAGTACAGGGCTGCGGTACTACCCATTCCTGCCCACGCGGCCGACGCGGCTACCGTGTAATGGCCGATCCCTTCGGGCAACACGATGACGGGACACGCATCAGCGGGAATACCCGTTTCGCGGCTGCCAGGGTATGCGCGTTCTCGTGCCATCAAGACGGCAGCGAAGTTGGCACCGGTCCCACCTGTCGTCGGGATGCCGCCGACCTGCAGCGCAGTATCGGGAGGGTCCGAAACGACTTCGTATCCAACCAGCGCCCGCAGCCACCGGACCAAGGCGATCTCCATTTCAGTTGCGCCGCGCGAGCAGAAGTCGGCGTTGATCAGATTCACATCGATCAACTCACCGAGCACCGCACCGGCCACGGCAGCGATGTTGTTTCCTGCATCAGGGAAGCCTGCGAACATCGGCGAAGCGAAGTTCGGCATCGTCGGCAGGTATCGCTGATCGAGGTCGTCCAGCAATGTCAAGAGGTCGAGCCCCGCCGATGGCATCGGCTCGACCGCAATCCCATCGAGCACTGCCGCGTCGCGAGGAGCCAGAAACCTCGAGCGGTATTTGAACGCCAGTCCCACCTCGATTACCTTGCCGAGTAGGTCTCGCGCGGAGTCGTAGTCCAGGCCACCTGGTCCGAGGAAGTTGTTGGCCGCCAACGCCGATCGGTCATAGTCGAGGTCAGATATCACAGTCATGATTCGAGTAGGCCACCGCCGCAGCATGAAGAGAAGACACTGCATGCGGACAGACGATCTGTCCGCAAGGGGCCTCCACAGCGGCAGGTAGAGTCGGCACTCCAGCAGACCATCACCGAGCCGAGGGGAATGCCCCGATGACAAGGCATCTCATCACCAGCGCCCTGCCCTACATCAATGGAATCAAGCACCTCGGCAACCTGGTCGGGTCGATGCTCCCGGCAGACGTCTATGCGAGATATATGCGGGCTCGCGGGCATGAGGTCCTCTTCATCTGCGCGACTGACGAACACGGCACACCCGCCGAACTGGCAGCCGCGGAGGCAAAGCTGGGGGTAGCGGACTACTGCGCTCAGGCGCACGACACTCAGAAGAAGATCTACGACGGCTTCGGTCTGTCGTTCGACTATTTCGGTCGTACGTCGTCGGCCCAAAACATCGAGATTACTCAACACTTCGCCCGACGGTTGCACGAAAATGGCTTCATCGAGTCCCGAACCGTCCGTCAAGTTTATTCGATCGACGATGGACGGTTTCTTCCTGACCGCTATGTCACAGGGACATGCCCACATTGCGGGTACGACCGCGCCCGCGGCGATCAGTGCGAGAATTGCACACGGTTGCTCGATCCTACTGATTTGGTCGAACCACGTTCTGCGATCAGCGGATCAACCGACCTTGAGGTCCGCGAAACCAGCCATCTGTTTCTATTGCAGTCCAAACTGCAGTACGAAGTAGGAGAGTGGATCGACAGCGTGAGCGGTGAGTGGCCGCACCTCGCGACTTCGATTGCGCGTAAGTGGCTGGCCGAAGGCCTTCAGGATCGCGCCATCACGCGAGACCTCAACTGGGGTATCCCTATTCCTGCCGATACGTGGCCGGAACTCGCTGCCGACGGGAAGGTGTTCTACGTATGGTTCGATGCCCCAATCGGATATCTGGCGGCTACCAAGGAGTGGTCTGACGCTGACTCGTCGCGCCCGGACTGGAAGTCGTGGTGGTACGACACCGACGATGTCCGCTACACCCAGTTCATGGGCAAAGACAACGTTCCATTCCACACCGTCATGTTTCCCGCAACCGAATTCGGTGTCCGCGAACCATGGAAGACAGTCGACTTCGTAAAATCGTTCAGTTGGCTAAACTACTACGGCGGAAAATTCTCCACATCCCAGCATCGTGGCATATTCACCAATGACGCTCTCGACATGCTGCCCGCGGACTATTGGCGATACTTTATGATCGCGAATGCGCCAGAATCGGACGATGTAAGTTTCACTTGGGAACTTTTCGCCGCCCAGGTCAACAAGGACCTCGCTGACGTTCTCGGAAATTTCGTGAACCGGGTTCTCACTTTCAGTGCCAAGCGGTTCGGTAACGAGGTTCCCGCAGGCCACCCTGCCGGTCAAGCAGAACAAGATCTCGGCCGCCAAATGTCGACGTTGCTGGGCGAATATGAACGCCACCTCGACGCGATCGAATTGCGAAAGGCGGTCGCTGCGCTTCGGTCAATGTGGAGTGTCGGAAACGAGTACATCAATGACAAGGCGCCGTGGTCGCAGATCAAAACCGACCCTGAGGCCGCCGCGCTGACCCTACGAACAGCGGCCAACCTGATCTACCTGTTCGCGCTGATCAGCGAACCGTTGATACCGGACACCGCACACACGCTCCGTGGACTCTGGCATGGCATCCGACCGGAGTTCCCCGACACGTACTGGCCTAGTCCGGAGCAGGTTCAATCGTTGGATTGGCTGCCGACTGGAACTACATTCGCGGTCCCCCCTGTACTGTTCGCAAAGATTTCCGACGACGACGTTGCCGCGTGGCGGGACCGCTTCGGGGACAGCGACTGAAAATCCCCGCGTCCGGCCGCCAAGAAAGAACACGCACGCTCAACCCCGTCCAAGGACAGCAACCGACTCCGCGGTCGCACGAATCCGGCCACACCGACTGCCGCGAAGCCTCGGCAGCGGGTCCGGAACCATGGCCAGTCGATACCAAGGTATTCGGCCAACGTTCGTAGCCGATCGTGCGGTTCGCCAACGCCGAGGAGGTCGTTGTCGACAGAATGCCCTATCGCCGAAGCGAACTCGCGAATTGCAGGTGGGTCGCGACAGACATCGACCTGCCAGATTCGATCGGTGTTGACCCAATTGGCGAGTATCGCGCACCCACCGCCGTCGAGAACAAATCCGGGAACTGATGCGAGGTCATCATCGACCGAGATCACGACCTGAATGCCGAACGATTCCATCAACGATACGGAAAGCAGGAGCAGGATTCGGTCCGGAAGCTCGAGGCCCGCGACATAGTCCGTGGGCAAGCAGAAGGTTCGCTTGGACCGAATCGAGCCTGTCGCCATACGGGCTGTGCGTTGCAGATAGTCAAGCTTGTGGCGAAAGAGCAGCCAACCGCAGGCGGCCTCGCCACTTCGTTCTGCCGTCCAGTACTGCGGTGTAGCAGAGAATGATTCAGTGTTGCCGAGAATGTGCCGAGCGCAATATGAGGAGCCCAACCACATCAGCGAAACCCGTGAGAGGTCGTGGCTGTAGCTCCGGCCGAGTGCCTCACCGGCATGTGCTCCCGCTTCGAGTTCGGCAGCAGACTCCGCCAGCGAAGCGTCGTCGTCGAGTAGCGCGTCGTCGAGGTTTGTCACCGCCCACAGCAGTCCCATCGCGAAGTCGTCGAGTTCGTATGCTTGCGGGAGGTGGACGGCATCATTCGGGATGGACGCTGATCTCAAGCGGTCGGTCGCGAGGGCAAAGAATTGTGTCCGGTCGCCCCGTTCAACTACACCGACGACCAGTCCACGACTTCGCCTCCGAGCGACAAACGCACGCTGCGGGTCGGTGGCCACGAGTTCTATTCGTCCCTCGCGCTCCTGTCCCCGACAGAACAGAGCTGTTGTGGCAGCCCCTTGAAAGTACTGTCCGGCGGGGGTACTGATGTCGAGCTCACTTGCCTGGCGGTCGAGCTTGTGCGCCCACCGGACAGAGGACAGCGGAGACTTCGCCGCACCTGCTGCTGGGCCGCGCATCGGCAGGGACAAGCGGATGAGGTTCCCCTGGGCATCGAGAATCTCATCGAGTCGCCTCACCAGGTCGTCCGACGGCGTTCGCTCAGCCTTCTCGATCTTGCCGAGGAGGTCTCCACTGACGTGAACCGATACCCCCAGGGCAGCCAGCGACCATCCTCGGTCGGTACGAGCCCTGCGCAACTCTGCACCGAAGCGCGCAGCCGAGGACACGGACGGGTCAAGCGTTTTCGGAGTTTGCCCCACGACCCAGTATTGTCCGCTACCGGCGGGGGAATCATCTACAGATTATCGAAAGCGCAGCAGGGGAACGTCGTACAGGTCAGGATTCGCGACACGATGCATCTCTGGCCCGACCACCTCTACTACATGCATCTCGGTCAGGAACTGCACCCGTGCACCTAGCAGGTGGCTTGTATACCCTGCGGCAGCCTGCTCTTTGAGCCCTATCGCAACGTGGATGTGGGGCTTGACCTCGCCTCCATCCGGATCCCATGCCAGAGTGCCGCCGCCGAATGCTTCGACGTTGCGCAGATGGACTTTCGACCACACCGGCGCATTCGGGTCTTCCAGTCGATCGCACGTGCCGACCAGCTCCACCTCGGCGAAGCCGGCGATAAACGAGGGGATATACCCAGCACGCACATCGTTTTGCCGACAGAACTCCCCCAGGGCTTCGTAGAAGTCGTCCCCATGATCGAAAACCACACCGAAGCTCCGGCCGATCACCAGTTCACGAGCGCGCATCATCCTCCTCGTCAAGAGCTCTTGCCCAGGGCCACTTCGCATTTCCGTCGCCACCGGCGACGGCAAACGCCTGGCGGATCGTATCGATGTCCACTCCGCTACTCAAAGCCGAGGAGAGCAAGATCCTGGCTTTGAGCGGGTTCAAGAATCCTGCTGGTATCAGACCGCGTGAGATCAGATCACGCTCGGAGCCCGGGAAGCCGTACGTCGAACGGAGAACGGGCCCAGATCCGGTTCGAGAGCTCAGAACGACCGGCACCTCGGCGGCGAGCTCAGCCAAAGCGTCGACCATGACAGCAGGTACGTGCCCGACGCCCATTGCGGCCACCACCAATCCATCGATCTGCGATGCCATCGCGCGCAGGAGGTAGACACCGTCACCGAGTGCCGCGGTAAAGATCGGAACACGTTGTACACCAATCAGTTTCGTCGGAACGGTACCTGGCCGACGAACCGTGTTGACGAGACGCGGCTTTCCCTCCACGACATAACCAAGTGGACCACCGTCTAGCGACCCAAACGTGCCGGTACTCGTGCTGTGTTGCTTTCGAACGCGACTGGCGGCGTGAATCTGGTCGTCCAGCACAACGAGGCATCCAAGACCTCGCGCAACCTGGTCGGCCGCAAGATTGATCGCGGCCAGGAGGTTCGCCGGCCCGTCAGCACCCGCCATCGTCGGATTCCGCATCGCGCCGGTGACGACGACCGGGTGGTCGAGGGCATGAAGGAGGTCGATGAGGTAGGACGTCTCCTCAATCGTGTCTGTGCCTTGCGTCACGACAAACCCCGTGGCCGACTCGGCTCGAAGGACCATCACGGCACAGAGTTCCTGGATGTCGTGGAAGGTAAGCGACGCACCCGGAAGTTGCCGGAACTGAACAACTTCCACGTCTATCCCGGATTCGGCCAACCCCGGAACGGCCGCGACAAGTGCATCCGCCGTCAGGCTCGGGGCAACACCGCCTGATGGTGCTGTCGACATCGCGATAGTCCCGCCTAGACCGAATATGACTACTCGCCCAGCGGAGTACTCAGCGACCACGCAACCCACCTTTGCTAGAACGATGTTGGTTCACAGGCCAATCCAGGTCATGCTCCGGTGAGCCGACCAGGGTTTGTGACAGGGACTGCCGCGCGTCGAGCGGTTGATGTCTCACGCAGGAACGAGTTCGTTGGCAAGTACCCCAACCGAGTGGTTGTCGCCGATGAGACGGCCGCTGAAGGCCGAGGCGAGCAGGGCGCGGCGCAGAGTAGTCGTTCGAGTCCTGGCATGCCCAGTCGCCAACCTGATTCTGTCTATGACTTCGCGACTCCTCGCTACCTGAACGACCAGCCCAGCTTGGCGCTCGAGGCTGGGCACGGGGATCGAGATCTTCTTCAGTTTTGCCACGCTAAGCGTGTGAAGGCCGCTGCTCGAACTTGAAACATCCGTCAGAATCCGTCGATTTTGCGGTGAATTCCACACGGCTTCAAGATATTCCGGCAAAAGACTCGGACCGGGCCGAACACGTATTAAGTGGTTCTGATGGACGGCATTCTCGATGCTCTCGTCCCAAATCGCAGCGCGGCCAATTTGAGACGGACTTCCGTTTCCTTCCACCACGAGGAGATCCCCCTGACGCAGGGATAGTTTTTCGAGTTCGTTGCCAAACAACTCCACACGATGAATATCAGCCAAATCCAGCGTCCCTGAACCAACATTTGCAACACGCAAGAATGGGTAATGGTTTACCTGCGGTGCACGCTTAGGTTGCTTCTGTATCCCTCCTTGTATCTCAGAAATTTCGCCGAGCGGATAAATTTCTCCTTCCCGACAATTTGCAAGAACAGCCTGTTCCAGTATATTGCTTCTGCGGTCCGAAATATCAATATAGGACTGAGCCGCGTCAAGGCGGGAGAGGTGGTCTTCGAGAACCTCGACGATCCGGTGCTGTTCAACCAGCGACGGCAGGTAGGGAAGGGGTAATTTTCGGACGTCACCGACATTCAAATGTTTGACGGTCGACCCAGCGGAGTTCCGCTGAATCCATTGCTGGGAGTCAGGCGCTTGTAGCGCATATTTGAGAAACTTGACTGTCACCCGGTCAGCGGCAGGCCGCAATAAAACAGTGCGCTGACCGAGGCAAACTGCCGCATCCGCTGGAACCGCACCTACTTCTCCCATCGGCGCTTCCCGCGAGAATATCAGATCACCTAAAGCCGGGATTGCTCTCCGGGTCCATTGGCCGTAGGTGCTACGATTTACCGGCTTCGCCTTCTCCAAAAGAATCCGCCCATCGCGAACCGCACCGGTTCCGATCGAATAGCCGAACGTTTCAGATTCAGACCGGGGTGCAGTCTTGTGCTCACAATCAATAACGAGCGCAACCTCACCAAGCAACGTCATCCAGTCAGCTCCGTATTCAGCTCGTCGATGAGAACTCCGGCGTTGTCGCCGAGGTCTCGGAGGGCTCCTTCCGTTCCACCGCGTTCGGTGAACGGGGCGTCGTCGAGGTCCTGTGTGGAGAACTCGGCCGATGCCGCGATCACGGAGACTATCCGATCGAGCCACCAGCGCTGCACATCGGTGAACACAACGCCGGCCTGCTGCTGCTGGGCGAGCCATCCGGCGTATCGTTCTTTGACCCGATCCGCGTACGGCACGAGCTCGTCTTCGGCGCCCACGGCATACCGTACGAGGGATACCAGGTCTGTCAGCTTACGATGGCCGGCGACATTGCCACCGACCTGCACACCGAGCGCGCCGTATGCGTTCCAGATGATGTCCGAGGTCCAGTTGCGCGGCGGGCGGGCGATGCGATTGGCGAGGTCCTGGATGTCTTTGAAAGTCGCTCGGCGGTCACCTGATTCGGTGAGAATCTGGATGGCGGTGATTTCTGCGCGGTGCTCATTGAGGTAGTCGCGCCAGGATTCGACCAGGGCCTGCGCGCGGGAGGTGTCAACGACCCCGTGCGCATCGAGCAGAATGTCGCGGCTTACCTCGTCGATGACCCGGTCGTGGGTGGCGCGTAATTCGAGAATGCGGGTGCGGAGTTCCGGGTTGGCCGCGATGGGTTCGATCGCACGGTCGAGCAATTCCTGAACTTCGCCGTTGTTCGCGACGTGCTTGATCTGGGTATCGGGATCGACAGCGTCAACCAGACCACGGACGATCTCGCGCATCGATCGACCGGCAACGCTGTCGAGTTCGGTGCGTTCAGCATCGGTGAGATTGAGTTCAAGTTTTGCCAGGCGTGAAGCGAGAGTGGCAGTTTCGTCCTCGGTGAGCGTAAGCGCAGCAGCCTTGTCCAAGAGCTTCTTCATGCCGACACCGTGCACACGATTGAGTGGAGCGTCGCAGAAGGCATGCTCGGTAACACCGACCGCGTCCAGGATCACGAATCGTGTTTTGACCTCGGCGTCCGGCGTCACGGCCTGGAAGTCCGCAGCGGCGATTGTCCGCGCACCACGGCCTTTCATTTGCTCGAAGTATTGACCCGACCGGACATCACGAAGAAAGAACACGCATTCCAAAGGCTTCACGTCGGTACCCGTGGCGATCATGTCAACAGTGACGGCCACGCGCAATGTGGGGCTGGTACGGAACGCCTGCAACTGCCTCTTCGAGTCCCGGGCGGTATAGGTGATCTTCGCCGCGAAATCGTTTCCCTTGCCGAAGACTTCGCGAACCAGCGTGACGATCTCCTCGGCATGGGCATCGTCTTTGGCGAAGATCAGGGTCTTCGGCACCGTCGAGCGGCCAGGGAAGATCTCGGTGTAAAGCCGGTCGCGAAAGGTCTCCAGAACGGTTCGGATCTGTGACTTGCTGGTGACTGCTCGATCGAGTTGTTTTGCGGTATAAGTCAAGTCGTCTTCGAGCGCTTCCAAGCGCTGGGCCCTGGTTCGCCGATCGACCTTCGGCACGATGGTGCCTCTTTCAATCTGCGAGCCCTGCTCGCTGATCTCGGTCCTGATCCGATACACATCGAAATCGACGTTCACCAGATCGGCGACGGACTCCTGGTATGTGTACTCCGACACCAGGTTCTGTTCGAAGAAGCCGAAGGTCTGTTTGCCCGGTGTCGCCGTCAGCCCGACGATGTGCGCATCGAAGTACTTCAAAACTCCTTGCCACACACCATAAATCGATCGGTGTGCCTCATCGACAATGACCAGATCGAACGTCTCCGGCGGCATCTCAGGGTTGTACGAGACGGAAACCGGTGCGTCAGGGATGTATCCGTCGAGGTTCGGATCGTCGACGTCAGGCACCTCATCGCCCTGCAAGACCCTGAACACCCTCTGGATCGTCGAGATGACCACGCTCGATGAAGCAAGCAGCCCAGCCTTGGTCAGCTTGTCGACGTTGTAGATCTCAGTGAACTTCCGGCCGTCGCCAGGCGTGCTGTAGTCCTGGAACTCCGCGAGGGTCTGATCTGCGAGGTTGTTTCGATCCACCAGAAAAAGAACCCGGCCGAACCCGCCGTGCCGGAGCAGTCGATAGGACTCCGTCACCGCCGTGTAGGTCTTGCCGGCACCGGTCGCCATCTGCACCAAGCTCCGCTTATACCGTTGCTGGGCGAGGCTGTGCTCGATACCGCGGACCGCCTTGATCTGGGCCGGCCGCAGCCGAGCTAAGTCCAACTCCGGTAGAGACCGCACCTTTCCGCGCCAAGTAGGGGACGCCGGGTCGGCTTCCGCGTCACGCAGAACACGGGCCAGGGTCTCCGGTCGGGGAAAGTGGAACAATGCCCGAGACCGAGGCTCGGGGTCGAAACCGTTGGTGAAGTGCAGCTCAGAGCCACTCGACTCGAACACGAACGGCAGCCGACCAGCCACGGTCAGCGCCTTCAACCGCACCTCCGCGGGCAGCCCTTCGGCATACATCGCCGACTGCCACTCCACCCCGGACAACGTATTGCCCTGCGGCTTTGCCTCGATGACCCCAACGGCCTTCTTGCCCACGTACAGCAAGTAGTCGGCCCGCCCATGGCCTGATGCCATCGTCACCTCACGAACCGCCACCCCCTGCGCGGCAAATAGGTTCAGTCCGCTCTTGTCCTGAACCACCCAGCCCGCGGCGGCGAGCTGCAGATCAATGAGAACGCGTGCGCGCTGCTCTGCAGCAAGACGCTCCGCAAGTTCGTTGCTCATAACGTGATCCAGGCTATCCGAATGCACCGACACAACACGAGCGCTTGGACAGGCCGACCAGCTATTCAGCCTATCGACAGAAGCCAGATCCACGACCGCACGCGCCGCGACGTCGTTACTGAACTGACCCTGCTGTTCAACCACTTCACTGGATAGGAGCGCCGCCACTCGGGGTTGTTCGAGCCAGCTCAGCCCGCTGAGCGAAGCGCGGCGGCGACCAAGCCCAGGTGCACGATCTTGATGAATGCTGTGAGATCCCTGATCAGGACGTCGACTTCGCCCGTCGCGCCGGCATCGGTGTGGAGCCAGTCGGCGACGGTTTCGAACAGGCCGCCGATCGCGGAGACGGCCAGCGCGTGCAGATCGACGCCGATCCCCTCCGACGGCACGAAGCCGTATTCACTCCACAGGGTTTCGAGGAACTGAGCGGCCCAGCGCCGATTGGCGCGCCGCTGTTGTTCAACTTTCGCCGAAATGCCGCTGGCCTCACCGAAAGTCACCTTCGCCACGCGTGGGTCGTCGACCATCGAATGGGCGAAGGCGCCGATGACGGCGCCGACCACGTCGTCGCGGTCGCCGGAGGATTCGGCCAGTGCGGCGGCGACCATGTCCTGGGCGCGTTCGCTCTGCTGTTGCAGTAGCGCCAGGTAGCAGTCCTCTTTGCTGTCGAAGAGTTCGTAGAAGGCCTTGTTGCCGACGAAGGCGGTCTGGCAGATCTGCTCGATCGCGGTGTTGACGTAGCCCTCGGCGGCGATCAGCTCGAAGGCGGCGGCCAAGATCTGTTCACGCCTGCGCGCTCGGCGTTGTTCGGCGTCCAGGCCCTGGATGCGCCGGGAGCGGGCTTGGCTCTTGTCGGTCGACGTCACGCAGCTCAGCCTACAGATTGCCGAATAAAAACAAGAACTCTTGTTCTCAACAAGGCATCGTGCTGTAATCAGCATCACCTATCGAAGGAGATGCCATGCAGCGCAGCACGGCCACCCGCCGGTCGCCCCGGCTCCACCGGCTCGGCGCCCGAGCTTTACCACTGCTCGCGATGACGGCGCTGGTCACAGCGGGTCCGGCGGGCGCACAGGACTTCGAACTGCCGCCCCTGCCGAACGAGGCGCAGGTGTATCCGGCGGTCGTGCCGATCCCCACGCCGCAACACGACCCCTGGTACGCCGACCCGGCCGATCTCGACGGCTACGCCAACGGCGACGTCATCCGCAGCCGGGTCGTGCAGACCCACGTGCTCGGAATCCCGGCGCCGGTGCACACCACGCAACTCCTGCTGCGCACCTCCGACGTCCACGACAACCCGATCGCCACCGCGACCACCGTGCTGGTGCCGGGCATCCCGTGGCTGGGTCCCGGTGCGCGCCCGCTGATCTCGTATCAGGAGGCGATCGACAGCCTCGGCCAGCAGTGCAATCCGTCCTACACCCTGCGCGCGGGGATCCAGAAGGAAGTGGCGATCATGGGCCAGTTCCTCGCGGCGGGCGCGGCGGTGGTGGTCACCGACTTCGACGGCAAAGAGAACACGATCATGTCGCCCAGCGAGGGCCGGATGGTGCTCGACGGCATCCGCGCGGCCAAGCGCGGCGAGCTCGGGCTCGAGGCCGCACCGGTGGGCTTGTGGGGATATTCCGGCGGCGGCAACGCCTCCGCATCGGCTGCCGAGCAGCGCCGCCACTACGCTCCCGAACTCGAGATCAAGGGCAGCGTGCAGGGTGGCATTCCGGGCGACAAGGTCGCGATCGCACCGTTCGCGATCTCGGGACAGCAGCCGCAGGCCAACTTCACCGGCTGGCTGGCCGTGCTCGGATTGGCCCGCGAGTATCCCGATTTCGACAGCCAACTCCAGCAGTATCTGACTCCGGAAGGCCGCCGGGTGGCCGATGACCTGCGGGAACGCTGTCTCTACACCTCCGTGGCGACCACCCTGCTCCGCCCGATGGCCCAATACCTGACCGACCCCGAGGCCGCGCTGGCCGCCGCGCGACCCGCCCTGTCCGCCGCGAGTTTCGGCGCACCGGAGAACACTCCCGACATGCCGCTGCTGATGTGGCACTCGACCACCGACCAACTGCTGCCCGCCGAACTGGCGATCGACAGGATCGCCGCCGACTACTGCGCGCGTGGGGTGAACATGCGGATGATCCGGGTGCCGTTCTCCGAGCACATCAGCGCCGAGATCGTTCCCGAACTGGGCACCGTCGCCTGGTTGCTCGCGGTGGCCGCGGGCGCCGATCCGGGGCCGCGGGTATGTTGAGCGCCGCCATCACCTCGCTACGCCAGGTCCGCGCCTTGGCCAGGGCCGGGATCATCGATCCGCGACACCCCGCACAGATCCTGCGCACCGCCCGCACCATGCGCGCGTTCGGTCCGATCGCCGGGGGGATCCGATCCTCGGCGCGACGCACCCCCGACCGAATCGCGCTGATCTGTGGCGACGAGCGGATCAGCTATCGAGAACTCGACCGACGCACCGACGCGCTCGCTGCCACCTGGCACGCCGAGGGCCTCGACGCGGGCGACACGGTCGGCGTGCTCTGCCCCGACGGGGTTCGGCTCGTCGAATCGATGGCTGCCACAGCGAAACTGGGCGCTCGCCTGGTGTTGCTCAATACCGGATTCGGTGCGGCACAGCTGCGGGACGTGCTCGACCGCGAGGGCGTGAGCGCACTGGTGCTCGACCCGACCATGGCCGCGATGGCCGAGGGCCTTCCCGATCGGATCAGTCTGCTGGACAACGAGATCCGCTCCGCGTCGCCACCGGTGGACACGCCCGCCCAGCAGGGCGGTTTCGTCCTGCTCACCGGCGGCACCACCGGCACTCCCAAGGGCGCTCCGCGACGAGTCGAATCACCCCTGGCCGCGGCACAATTCGTGGACAGGGTGCCCCTGCGACGCGGGCAGACGGTGCTACTGTGCGCACCACTGTTCCACGGCACCGCGCTGTCCCAGTTCATCCTCTCGCTGAATCTGGGCTCGACGATCGTGCTGCACGGCCGATTCGACGCTGGCCGCGCGCTCGCGCAGATCGCCGAGCACCGCGCCGACATGGTCGTACTGGTGCCGACCATGCTGCGTCGCGTTCTCGATCTGGACCCAAAGCTGTTGTCCGCCACCGATACCAGCTCCCTGCGGATCGTGTTCACCGCCGGGGCGGCGCTGCCGTCGTCGTTGGGCACCAGGGCGATCCGCGCCTTCGGTCCGGTGATCTACAACTTCTACGGCTGCACCGAAACCGGCACAGCCACCATCGCCACCCCGCAGGACTGGATCGCCGCACCGGGCACCGTCGGGAGAGCGCCGGTCGGGATCACCGTCGCGCTCTACGACAGCGACGGCACCCGGATCACCGAGCCCGGCGCGGTGGGGACCGTCTACGTGGGCAACACCATCGCCTTCGACGGCTATTCCGGCGGCGGGTCCAAGCAACTGCGCGGCGGTTTGATGAGCACCGGCGATCTCGGTCACTTCGATTCCGGCGGGCGGCTTTTCATCGACGGCCGCGATGACGACATGATCGTGTCCGGCGGCGAGAACGTCTTCCCCGGCGAGATCGAGGACCTGCTCTACCAGCACCCGTCGATCACCGAAGCGGCCGTCATCGGTGTGCCCGACGAGGAATTCGGCCAGCGGCTCGCCGCATTCATCGTTCCCGCGGCCGACTTGGACGCCGACACTGTCCGCACCTATGTGAAAACCCACCTCGCCCGTTTCAAAGCCCCACGCGATGTGTTGTTCGTCGACGAACTGCCGCGCACCCCCACCGGAAAGATCGACCGACGCGGCCTGACCGCGCTCGGCTGAGCGAAACTCGGGCGGCGCCGACGAGGGGTCGGCGCCGCCCGCTCTGCCGAGAAACCGCTGGTAGCGAACCGATTGCTATCATGGCGACCAGTGCTCCATGACGTCGCGCCCACCCCGCCGACGCGGCTCGGCCACCCAGCGCTCGAGGAGGAACCATGGCTCAGCATTCCGACGATCGAGTCCCGCCCGCATCCGACAACGCCGCCGATCTCGACCTGCCGTGGGCGCCCCGAGACCACAAGTGGAGCGGTCAGAAGGCCGAACACGACGCCCTGAAATGGGCCGACGGCGACGCCATGAAGATGGCGAGCATCTACTTGTATCGCGAGCCCGGCGGTAATCCGGCGACCGAGGCCGACTACAAGTTCCCGGTCGCCGACATCATCGACGGCGAGCCCACCCTGGTATTCCACGCGGTGGCCAACGCCGCATCACGCCTCGACGCCGCCGACATCTCCGAGGCCGCCCGCAAGCGGGTCGAGCGCCGCATCGGCAAGCTCTACCAACAGGCGAGCAAGGCCTTCGACGACCCCGATCTACGACCACCGTGGGAGCGTTGAGTCAGCGCAGTCCGCGGAAGAAGGCACGAATGTCGGCGACCAACAGGTCCGGCACCTCCATCGCCGCGAAGTGGCCGCCGCGCTCGAACTCCGACCAGTGTGCGATGTGTGCCTGCGCGTAGCGGCGGATCGCGACGTCCTCGGCGAACACCGCGACTCCGGTCGGCGTGGTCGGCGCCGTGGTGTGCCGCGACCGGGTGTGGGTGGCCTCGTAGTACAGCGCGGCCGATGAACCCGCGGTGCCGGTGAGCCAGTAGAACATCACGTTGGTCAGCAACCGATCCCGATCCACGGCGAGCTCGGGCAGGTCGGCGGCCGGGAACGTCCACTCCTTGAACTTCTCCACGATCCACGCGAGCTGGCCGATCGGCGAATCGTGCAGGCCGTAGGCCAGAGTCTGTGGGCGCGACGCCTGGATCCGCAAATAGCCGCTGCCCTCGCTCGCGAAGTGGGCGAGGCGGTCCAAGCGGGCGAGTTCAGCCGCGGTCATGCTCGCCTTGTCCTGCTCCGAGACCGAGCCGGACGGGATGAAACCGAAGGTCGCCGCGTTCACGTGGACGCCGATCACCCTGTCCCCACCCGCGCGCCCCACCTCGGGGGCAACGACAGCACCCCAATCACCGCCCTGTGCGCCGTAGCTCTCGTAACCGAGCCTGCTCATCAACTCCACCCACGCCGCACCGATGCGGGCCGGGTTCCACCCTTCCTCGGTGACCGGCCCGGAGAAGCCGAAGCCGGGCAGCGACGGGATCACCACGTGGAAGGCATCGGCCGGATCGCCGCCGTGCGCCGCGGGATCGGTGAGCGGGCCGATCACATCGAGGAACTCGACGACCGAGCCCGGCCAGCCGTGCGTCAGGATCAGCGGGGTGGCATCGGGTTCGGCCGAACGGACGTGCAGGAAATGGATGCGCTGGCCGTCGATCTCGGTGACGAACTGCGCGAACCTGTTCAGCTCCGCTTCCGCCGCTCGCCAGTCGTAGGCTGTGCGCCAATATTCGGCCAGCTCACGCAGATACGCGACCGGCACACCGCGACTCCACTCGGCGCCGGGTTGCTCGGCGGGCCACCTCGCGTCGCTCAGACGCGACCGCAGGTGTTCCAGATCGGACTGCGGAATCTCGAGGCGGAACGGGATGATCTCGTCACTCATCGGCACGACACTATGGCTACAGCAGGCCTGGCGACAGCGCAACGGCGGCGGAAAGCTCCGCCGCCGTTGGTGAGTCGAGTTCGCTCAGAACTCCCAGTCTTCGTCCTCGGTGTTGATCGCCTTGCCGATGACGTAGCTCGAACCCGAACCCGAGAAGAAGTCGTGGTTCTCGTCGGCGTTGGGTGAGAGCGCCGACAGGATCGCCGGGTTCACCTCGCACTCGTCCTTCGGGAACAGACCCTCGTAGCCGAGGTTCATCAGCGCCTTGTTGGCGTTGTAGCGCAGGAACTTCTTGACGTCCTCGGTGAGGCCGACCTCGTCGTAGAGGTCCTGGGTGTAGTCGACCTCGTTGTCGTAGAGCTCGAAGAGCAGCTCGAAGGTGTAGTTCTTGAGCTCGTCGCGCTCGGCCTGGGAGACCAGCTCGAGGCCCTTCTGGTACTTGTAGCCGATGTAGTACCCGTGCACCGCCTCGTCGCGAATGATCAGGCGGATCATGTCGGCGGTGTTGGTGAGCTTGGCCCGCGAAGACCAGTGCATCGGCAGGTAGAAGCCGGAGTAGAACAGGAAGCTCTCCAGCAGCGTGGAGGCCACCTTGCGCTTGAGCGGGTCGTCACCGTTGTAGTAGCCCAGGACGATCTCGGCCTTGCGCTGCAGGTTGCGGTTCTCCTCCGACCAGCGGAACGCCTCGTCGATCTCCTTGGTCGAGCACAGGGTGGAGAAGATGGAGCTGTAGCTCTTGGCGTGCACCGACTCCATGAACGCGATGTTGGTGTACACCGCCTGCTCGTGCGGGGTGATCGCGTCGGGGATCAGCGAGACCGCGCCGACGGTGCCCTGAATGGTGTCGAGCAGCGTCAGGCCGGTGAAGACCCGCATGGTGAGCTGCTTCTCGTCGGGCGTGAGGGTGTTCCACGACGGGATGTCGTTGGACACCGGGACCTTCTCGGGCAACCAGAAGTTGCCGGTCAGCCGATCCCAGACCTCGGCATCCTTCTCATCGGGCACCCGATTCCAATTGATGGCCGACGCCCGATCGATGAGCTTCATTCCGCCTCCACACCTTTCCGCCAGACCTGATGACCCGCACCTGCCGCCGTGCACGAGGCCCTTCACCCACGAACACTACTCGTAGTGGGTGACAACCTCGGGGAGCACTACAGCTTGTGTTGCGGCGTGTGCACCCGACCTGATCGGCCGAACACCCGCACCACACACGCGGCCCCCATTGTGCGGCACGATCGCGAACACACCACCATCGCATCGCCAGTGATTCGCCACATGCGTGTGATCGGGCGCGGCCGCCGGTGAGGGCGACCACTACCCGCCGCCCGGCTCCCGGTGCGGATCCGGGAGCCAGAATCCGGCACACTGGGCAGCGAACTGGGCTCGATCGCGAGCCGGTAGGGAGGCGGGCGTCATCCCGCGCGAGGGGATTTGTCGATGCTGTTGCGTCGTTGCGCGGTTGCCGCCGCTGTCGTGATCGGGCTCACCGCCTGCCAGGAGAACCTGCCGAAGCAGCGGCCGGCCACACCGATCGAGGCCGCTGCCGCGATGGGCGCGTACTGGAAGACCGCGCCGACCACCGACGAGCAGCGCCTCGACCTGCTACGACGCCTGCGTGCCACAGACCCGTGCGCGCTCATTCCCCGGACCGACCTGGCGAAATTCGGCACGTTGCTCGAGGTCGAGAACGACGGCCCGAACAAGTGCGAAGCGACATTCGACTCCACCGAGAGCGGCAAGGGCACTTCGGTCAGTTGGGCGATCGGCGTGGCGCCGACCGGATACGGCTGGGGGCAGTCCAAGCGGGAAGAGGTAGACGGCATCACCGTGGGGGTTCTGGGCGATCTCGACAACTCTGCCCTGGTCGAAGGCCAACGGGACCGAAGTTGCCTCGCCACCGCGGCTTTCGCCAATACCACCACGCTCCCGGTGAGTGTGCGAACACCGCTCGGCACCGAACCGTGCCCCACCGCCCAGGCCGCGCTGGCCCGTGCGATGGGCGGCCTCGCCACCGAACCGGCACAGGGCACCTCTCCCGACACCCCGCGGACCGCACTGCACGGCAAAGACCCGTGCGAGGTCGCCGCCGTGCTCGACGCCGCGGTCACGGTCCTCGATCAGCGAATCTGGTCGTGCCAGTTCACTTTCCGCGGTGCGTCCGTCGATGTCGACTACACCTACGAGGCCAAGGGCTACGTCGCGGACGGGGAGCCGATCTTCGTCGTCAACGGCCACAGGGGTTATGGCCCCAGCGACGACACGAGCGAACATGCCTCGTACACAGCAGTCGTCGGCCCCGCCCTGCCCGGCCCCGGATCCGAGCTCATGGGGCCCACCGTCCCCACGGTCCGGATCTTCGGAAAAGACCGTGAGGTTCTCGAATCCGTGCTCCGCTCGACCACCGAACTCTTCCCCGCCACCTGACCCGGACAAGGAGAACCCCTGTGCGACAGCTGATCCTGCTCGTCACCGCGGTGCTGACGTTGGTCGCCTGCGGGAGCGAACCCGCGCCGGACTCCATGCCGAAGGGCGGATTCTGGTCCACCGCAGCGGTTTCGGATCAGGAGAAGATCGCTGTCCTGCGCAAGGTCAGGGCGATCGACGTGTGCGCCCTACTCCCCCGCGCAGCGCTGAGCGCCCTGGGCACAGTGCGTGACATCGAGAACGTGCATCCGAACCAATGCCGGCTCAATATCGCCGTCGAGGGCCATCTCACCGGGATCGACGCGACGTGGAGCACCGGAGTGATGTTCGAGGGTGAGCCCGGCATGGACGGATCCGCCGAGGAGGTGTCGATGGGGGATGTGCGGGTGCTGTTCAACGACGAACCCGCGGAGTCGGCCGATCCGCAGGTGCGTGGGGCGTGTCAGGCGTGGGCGCGGTTCGTGGCGGGGGCGGATCTGTCGTTCAGTGTGCGGGCGCCGCAGGATGCGTGCGCGTCGGCGAAGGCGCTGTTGCGGATCGCGTTGACCGAGTGGCGTCGGGAGCCGCCGCAGGGAACCTCGCCGGATTCGGATCGCGCGGTGATCACCGGGGCCGATCCGTGCGCGGTCGCGCCGCTGCTCGGTGTCCGCGTGCCCGCGGCCGATCAGGGTGTCACCACGTGCAGGTTGAGTATCGACGGGCGCGACGCGATCGTCACCTACGACTACAAAGAGGAACGCTCCATCATCGACGACACCCCGGCCTTCGCCGTCGGCTCCCGCCAGGTGTACCGATTCGACACAGCCCAGGCCGACCTGGCGTCGCTGTCGGCCGTCGTCGGTCCCGGACTCGCTCCGGGACCGACCGACGCACTGCTCGGTCGACGCGTGCCGACCGTCTCGGTCACGGCCGACTCGACGATCGCGGAGAAGGTCATGCGCGAAGCATTGCCGCTCGTACGCTGACCGACCCCCTTACCGCGCGAACCTGCCGCTCGGGTGGCGCCGCAGGCGGATCGGCTCCGCTGCGGCTGCGACCCGCTATTCCGCGTCGTCGGGGTGGCGGCGGAACGCCACGATGGACGCGAGCAGCCCGCCCCACACCACCACGATCGAGATGATCATCATTGTGATCGCACCAGCCGACATCAGGACTTGGCCTCCTCGGTCATCGGCACCGCGGTGGTGCCGTCTTCATCGTCCGCGCTGCCGGGATCGCGCCACGGCAGCAGCGACATGATCACGCCGAACAGGATCGCCGCGCCCGCCACACCCCAGCCCGCGGCGAGGACATATCCGGTCGTGTACCCGCCGTAGGTTTCGTCGAACTCCTGGCGCAGGCTGTCGATCATCATCCACACCAGCACCAGCGGCGTGACCACACCGAGCAGCACCACCCACACGCGACCGACCTTCAGGTTCGACACCGTGTCGGTGTGCTCGCGCAGGACGCCGAGCTTGCGCAGCACCCAGGCGACCACGATCACCGCGACGAAGCCCGCCAGGACGATGCCGTACTGGTTGATGAAGTGATCGGCCACGTCGAGCAGGTACAGGCCGTTGCGCGTCGGGAAGAGCCCGATCGAGACCGCGGCGGTGAGGCCGCCGACGATCAGCACGGCGGGCACTCGCGCCAGCCCGGTGCGATCCTGCACCGAGGAGATGATCACCTGGACGATGCTGATCAGCGAGGACAGCCCCGCCAGCACCAGGGAACCGAAGAACAGGATGCCGAACCACGCTGCGCCGGAAGACAATTCGGAGATGATTGTCGGGAAGGCGACGAACGCCAATCCGGGGCCACTGGTCGCGGCCTCACTGACGGCCACGCCTGTCTGATGCGCCATGAAGCCGAGGGTGGCGAACACCCCGATGCCCGCCAGGATCTCGAAGGAACTGTTGGCGAATCCGGCGACCAGCGCCGAACCACCGAGATCGGCTTTACGGCGCAGGTACGAAGCGTAGGTGATCATGATGCCGAAGCCGACCGACAGGGAGAAGAAGATCTGCCCGTAGGCCGCGACCCACACCTTGCCGTCGGTGATGCTCGACCAGTCCGGCGAGAAGAAGGCGTCGAGCCCCTCGGCCGCACCGGGCAGGAACAGCGCCCGGACCACCAGGATCAGGAACAGCACGACGAGCAGCGGGATGAAGATCTTGTTGGCGGCCTCGATGCCGCGCCGCACACCGAAGGCGAGCACGATCAGCGTCACCGCCCACACCGCGATCAACGGCCACAGCACCCCTGGCACGAACGGTGCGGCGAATCCCGGCTGGTCGGCGATGTGCAGGAAGTCGTTGTTGAAGAACGACTCCGGATCCGCACCCCACTGCTGCCCGACGGAGAACCCGACGTAACGGATGGCCCACGCGATGATCACCGCGTAATAGACGGCGATCACGAAGCAGATCGCCACCTGCCACCAGCCGATCGGCTGTGCGGCGCGCGACATCCGGCGGAAGGCCAGCGGCGGTGAACCGCGGAACTTGTGGCCGATCGTGTACTCGAAGATGAGCAACGGGATACCGGCCGAGAGCAGGGCCACGAGGTAGGGCACCAGGAAGGCGCCGCCGCCGTTCTCGTAGGCGATATAGGGGAATCGCCAGATATTGCCCAACCCGATCGCCGATCCGATCGCCGCGAGCAGGAACCCCGCTCGTGTTCCCCATTGTTCCCGGGGCCGTGCAGTCATCGCACTCTCCGTCCATTTCGCGGCTGTTGATCTCGGTGTGCGCGAAGGATCCTAGTGTAGGTAGCCGTAGGCGGCGGAACACCGGAATGGATGTCGTCCGGATGTCGATCGGGACGAGGTTTCGTTGCGGTGACAACGCGACATCGGTCGGGACCGATGTTTGCGAGTCGATTGCCGTTGCGGGCAGACTCGATGTTCGGGCGCGGGGCCGGGCCCGGATCCATCGAGGACAGGGGCACCGATGTATCGAAGGATGGCGCTGGCTGCTGTCGCGTTGCTCGTGTGCGCCGCGTGCGGTGGCGACGACGAGGGCAAGGCAGCCGATCACGCTGAACCGTCGCCGCCCGCACCGGTGCTACCCGCTCAGCCGCCCGAATTCTGGTCCAAGGTTCCGCAGGATCTGCACCAGCGCGAGGAGGTCGCCCAGGCCACGCGCCAGGTCGACGTGTGCGCTCTGCTGCCGCGCGAGGTCCTCGCCCGTTTGGGCGAGGTCAAGAGCGTGACGGTCGGGCTGGATTCGTGCCGGGCCGTCCTCGGCAGCGACGAAGCCGGTGAGGGCTCGACCCTGACCTGGCACGCCACCCTGCTGAGCGGCCTGTCCGCCGGCGGGCGCGGCACGACGCGACAGATCGGCGACGCGAACGTCCGCACCGTGCCCGACCGCGACGCGGGCGAACCTCGCGCCTGCGGTGTGACCGCCCAGTTCCCGTCGAGCGCGGCCTTCTACCTCGGCCTTTCCACCCCGGGCCAGAACCCGTGCGCCGTCGCCGACGAACTCGTGCCCGGCATGATCGAACGCTGGCGGGAGTCGCCGAAACAGGGCACCTCCCCCGACACCACGCCGACAGTGCTGCTGGGCGCCGACCCGTGCGCCGTCCGTGCCACACTGGCCGGCGCCGTTCCCGACGACGAACAGCGACTCACCCAATGCCTGTTCGGTTATCGCGGCGAGAAGATCACCGTGAGCTACGACTACCGGGTGCCCGAGTACCTCGCCGCCAACAGCACCGAAGTCACCGTCGCCGGGCGTACCGTGCACCGTTCGGTCTCGGTCTACGACAACTCGATCCCGATCTACACCGCCGCCGTCGGCCCGGAACTGCCCGCCGAATCCACCGCGTTCGGCAGGCGTGTCCCGGTCGTGGAGGTGGTCGCCCGCACCGACGAGGTCGCCATGGACGTCATGGCACAGGCGCTCACGCTCTTTCCCCAGCGCTAGATCCCCAGCACCAGCTTCGCGGTGGTGAAGTAGATGATCAGCCCGGTCGCATCGACGAGGGTGGTCACCATCGGCGCCGACACCACCGCGGGGTCGATGCGGAACTTCTTGGCCAGCAACGGCATCGTGCCGCCGATGGTCGCCGCCCAACCACAGATGACCACCAAGGTGATGGCGACGACGAGCGCGATCTTCGGCCCGACGAACACCGTGCCGATCAGCAGCCCGGCCGCGGCCAACATGCTGCCGAGCACCAGCCCCACCCGGCATTCGCGCCAGATCACCTTGAACAGATCCGAGGCGCGCACCTCGCCGACCGCCAGCGCGCGCACGCACGCCGTCGCCGCCTGCGCACCCGCGTTGCCACCCGCGCCGATCAGCAACGGAATGAACAGCGCCAGGCTCGCCGCCTGTTCGAGAGTGGTGGCGAACATGTCGGTGACACTCACGGTCAGCGTCGCCGCGAACAGCAGCAGCATCAACCACAGCGCCCGATACCGCGCCAGCTGGAACACCTTGGCGGCCATGTAGTGGCCCTCCCACGGCGCCGAACCCGCCTGCTTGGCGACGTCCTCGCTGTCTGCGGCCTCGAGCACCTCCATCGCGTCGTCGATGGTGAGCAGCCCGACCACCCGGTCCTCGCTGTCGACGACCACCAGGTTGATGAGGTTGGTGGAACTCATCAGCCGGGCGGCCTTCTCCGCGGCGTCGGTAGCCCGCACGAACGGCGGTTCGGTGACGACGAGTTCGGACACCATCGCGTCCGGGGAGTGCAGCACCAGCTCGCGCAGTTCGACGATGCCGGTGAGGCGGCGACCGCGGTCGACAACGGGCAGGGTGTAGACGGTTTCGGCGTTGGCGCCCTTCGCACGCACAGAGCTCAGCGCCTGGGCGACGGTCAGGTTGTCCGGCAGCGCGACAACTTCCGGCGTCATGTACAGCCCGACCGACCCCTCGGGGTAGCCGAGCAGGGTGGCCGTCATCCGGCGCTCGCGCGGGCTCAGCCCGGCGAGGACCTTCTTGGCCACCTTGGCGGGCGCCTCGTGCAGCATGCGGGCACGGTCGTCGGGATCCATCGCCTCGACGAGATCGCGAAAGCTCTTCTCGCGCAGGCCCTGCAGGATCTGCTGCTGGTCGACCGGCTCCAGCTCCTCGAACACGCTCAGCGCGCGCTCCTTGTCGAGCAACCGGAACACGACTCCGGCCTGCACGGCGTCCATGCGGGCCAGCGCGTCGGCGATCACGTGCGGTGGGCGGTTGTCGAGCCAGTCGAGGCCGCCACAGACACGGTGGGTTTCGAGGATGTCGCGCACCGATTCGGACAGGATTTCGAGCGCTTCGGTGACCGCGTGGTCCGCAACCGAGCGGTGCGGCGAAACCACTTCGGGCACAACGGTTTCGGTGGATACATGACGGGTGGTGACGAGATCGACATTCGACATGAGCGAGTCCCCTGACGTAACAGCGCACACGCCTGCGGCACAGCTACAGGACGGGCGAGGAGTGGAACGAGTGACGGTGGTTCACACCGCGGGGCGTCCACCACCGAGGCCGGCACGCACTGACCGGACCGAGCAGGTCAGGATTTGTCGTGCGAGGACGAAGGGGCGACGCCGCGCGGCCTTCGACTGGGGGGTTCGTTGCGCATCGCAACCCCACCTCCTCGCAGTCGCCGCGGCAATCATCGCTCCGCGAATCGCTTGGAGTGCCCACCTGGGCACACCCTTCCGCACATGAGACTACATGCGGACGCCATTCGTTTCACCTTCAGCACGCGTACCACCGGTCACAGTGACACCGATCACAACACCCGTGGCAGCCCGGCGATCACGGTGTCGACGGCCTGCTCGGCGAGCGGCCACAGTTCGGCGCGGTCCAGGTGCCGCAACGGGCCACGCAACGCCAGTTCCGCGAAGCCGTGCACGGTGGACCAGCAACTCCAGGTGGCACCGGGGCGTGCCGCGGGGGCGAGATCGCCGATGTGCACCATCATGTCCAGCGCATCGGCGAGGGCGAGGTAGGCGGGCGAATCGACGACCGATGCGGGCGAGGTGTCACCGGCCCCGAAGAACGCGACCGCGAACCAGCCCGGCTCGATCAGCGCGAAGCCGATATAGCCCAAGCCCACCGCGCGCAGACTCGCACGCGGCGCCGCCGCGCTGCGCTCCATTCCCGCCGCCATCCTGGATTCGATCGCGGCCGACACCGCGCGCAGCAGGGCTTGCCGGTCGGGGAAGTGCCGGTAGGCGGCATTCGGCGTGACGCCGACCCGGCGGGTGACTTCGCGGATCGTCAGCGCGTCGGGACCACCGGATCGGGTGAGCTCCAGCCCGGCCTCGACCAGTGCCGCCGCGAGGTCACCGTGGTGATAGGCCAACCCTTGAACTCCCTTTCGATGAAGTATACGGTGTGAACATATCAAATGTGCACACCGTACACATCGAAGGGTGGCCCCCCATGACCGCACTGCCCACCATCGTCGATCAGGACGCCTGGCAGGCCGAACTCGATCAACTCAGGATCCGGGAGAAGGCCGCGACCCGCGAACTCGATGCCGTCGCCGCCCAGCGCCGACGCATGCCCGCCGTCCGGCTGCCGGACTACACACTGAAAGCCGAAGACGGCAGCGATGTCTCGCTCGCGGAGATCTTCGACGGACACTCACAGCTGATCACCTATCACCACATGTGGACGCCGGGAAACACCTGGCAGTGCGGCGGCTGCACCGGGCTCACCTCCCAGTACGCGCGGCTGGACTTCCTGCACGCCTACGACGCGCGATTCGTCGTCGTCACCCAAGGCTCGATGGAGGAGGTGCTCGCCTACAAGACGCGCGTGGGTAACACGATGACCTGGTACTCGACCGCCGACAGCCCCTTCGGCGCCGACATGGGCGCAGGCCCCGGCGAGGGCTTCGCTGTCAACACGTTCCTGCGCGAGGGCCAGACGGTCTACCGCAGCTGGCACACCGACGGCCGCGGCACCGAACAACTCGCCTACACCTTCGGTCTCATCGACGCGCTCCCCTACGGGCGCCAAGAGGAGTGGCAGGACAGCCCCGAGGGATGGCCGCAGTCGCCGACCTACAGCGGCTGGCCGAGCAGCAAGGACATCGCCGCGTCCTACGGCGACCCGAACGCCTGACCTACCGCATCGGTGCCGACCGCCCGCTCGACCGCCGACCGTCGGGGGTGGGGAAATATTGTTCACACGGCTACCGGCCCGCTCGGACAATCCCCGCGTGCCGTGCGGATTTCGGCGCACAACAGCCGGTCCCGGGTTCGGTGCGGTGTGCGCGGAACAATTGCCCGAACACGAAGAAGTGGAACAGTGGATCTCGACAACCGCGGCGTGCGGCGCCGCTCGAGTTCTACTCACTCCAGGAGACACCTGTGCGCTTCGGCATCTTCGTTCCCCAGGGCTGGCGGCTCGATCTGGTCGGTATCGAACCGGCGGACCAGTGGTCGGTCATGCGCGAGCTGGCCCAGCGGTTCGACGCGGGCACCGACTGGGAGTCGATCTGGGTCTACGACCATTTCCACACCACGCCCGTTCCCACCGACGAGGCCACCCACGAGGCGTGGACGCTGATGGCGGCGTTCGCGGCCGCCACGTCCCGCGTGCGGCTGGGCCAGATGTGTACTGCCATGAGCTACCGCAACCCCGCCTATCTCGCCAAGGTGGCCGCCACCGTCGACCTCATCTCCGGCGGCCGGGTGGAGATGGGCATCGGCGGCGGCTGGTACGAACACGAGTGGCGCGCTTACGGTTACGGCTTCCCGCCTGCGGGTGAGCGCCTGGGCCGCCTCGACGAAGGCGTGCAGATCCTCCGCCAGGCGTGGCAGACCGGCCGGGCGACGCTGGCGGGCGAGTACTACCAGGTCGACGACGCCATCGTGCACCCGCGCCCGTTGCAGGAGAAGGGTATTCCGATCTGGATCGCGGGTGGCGGTGAGAAGAAGACCCTGCGCATCGCGGCGAAGTACGCCGACTACACCAACTTCAGCGGCGAACCCGACGAGTTCACCCACAAGTCCGACATCCTGCGCCGACACTGCGAGGACGTGGGCACCGACTTCACCGCCATCACCCGCAGCTCGAACTTCAACGCCGTTGTCGGCAGCACCGAAACCGAAGTGCAGGAACGGCTCTCGACCATCGTCGAACGCTTCACCCCCTTCCTCGGCGCCGACGGCGCGAAAGCCCGTGTGCACGAACAGTTCGCGACCAGCGCGGCGGTCGGCACCCCGGAACAGATCGTCGAGCGCCTCACCGAGGTCAAGGATCGCGGCCTCGCCTACACCATTCTCAACTTCCCCGAAGCCGCCTACGACACCTCCGGCATCGAACTCTTCGAACGCGAGGTGATCCCGACATTGGCCTGACCCGGACGGTCGAGCGGGCTGCGCGTCGACGGGTTGTCGACTTACTCCGGGAAGGTCGGCACGATCGATTCGCCCATCTGACGCAGGATGGCGCAAGGGTCGGCGCCCTGTTGGGTGGCGTTGTTCACTACGACCATGCGAATCACTCCCTGGTCCGCCGAGAACAGCACATCACAGGAGGCGGGGCCGGTCGCGGCAGCGAGGCGACGGCCTTTCCGGCCCGCGACCGTGAGGTCGGTGAAGGCCGCTGCACCCGACTCTGATTCGAATTCCTCGAGGGTTCGCGACGTCGAGAACACCCGCAGATGGGCGGTCTCGCCGGTCCACTCGCAGGTCTGCCAGCCGGCGGCGCCGCCGCCGGCCGCCTCCTTCGTCGCCGGATCGACACCGGCCTTGCGCAACGCGTCCGCGGTCACTCCGGTACACGGCTCGAACAACGCCACCGGTTCCGCCGACTCGCGCTCCGCGCTCGAACATCCGACGAGTACCGCTATTGCCGCTGCCCCGGCACCGACCCCCATGAGCGCGCGCTTCATCCGTTCCCTCTCACCGTGCCTGGTCAACGCGGCCACGCTAACAAGGTTCCCCATCGTCTCGAGCCGTCGTGGGACAAGACTTGGGCCGATCACCACCGGGCACGCGCCGCGACTGTGACGAAACCGCAGCCACACCGGTAGGCGATTCACCAAGGTCGGCACCGGGTGGTTGTTAAGCGGTGTCGAGCACGCTGGGCCGCATGAGCAACGCAGCACCGCCGAGGTACAGCGGATACGAGCGCACTACAGACCGGCAATCGGTGTTCGTCGCGACCGAGACAACGCAGTCCCCGCGCTCGAAGGACGAATTCCCCCTCACCGCAAGAACTTCCAGTGGCGACGAGACGGGGGTGATCGCCGCCTTTCTCATCGACATGACGCTGCACGCCGCGATCGGCGCCACCGCCTGGTACGTGGCGCCCGGCGCGACGGCCGTCCTGTACGGCATCGCCGCCTGGCTCGGCGCGTCCTTCCTGCACCGCACGGTCGTCCAACGCCTCACCCGGACGACAATCGGCAAGTGCCGATACGGACTCCGGCTGCGCCACGCCGACGGCACCTACCCCTCGACCTGGCACCTGATCGGTCAATGGTTCCGTGGTGGCTGGTCCTGCTTCGACCTCGTCGACAGTGCCCGGTGACGCGAAGGGGCGGTCCCCCTCGGGAGACCGCCCCTGATCGTCAGCTCAGCTCACAACATGCACGAGACACAACCCTCCACCTCGGTCCCTTCGAGGGCCATCTGGCGCAAGCGGATGTAGTAGAGCGTCTTGATGCCCTTGCGCCACGCGTAGATCTGCGCCTTGTTCAAGTCGCGGGTGGTGGCGGTGTCCTTGAAGAACAGCGTCAGCGACAGGCCCTGGTCCACGTGCTGGGTGGCTGCGGCGTAGGTGTCGATGATCTTCTCGTAGCCGATTTCGTAGGCGTCGTCGTAATACTCGAGGTTGTCGTTGTCCAGGTAAGGGGCCGGGTAGTAGACGCGGCCGATCTTGCCTTCCTTGCGGATCTCGATCTTCGACGCCACCGGGTGGATCGAGCTGGTGGAGTGGTTGATGTAGGAGATCGAACCGGTCGGCGGCACGGCCTGCAGGTTCTGGTTGTAGATGCCGTATTCCTGCACCGAGGCCTTCAGCAGACGCCAGTCGTCCTGGGTGGGGATGCGCACGCCTGCCTCGGCGAACATCTGAGCCACCTTGTCGGTCTTGGGCACCCATGCCTGCTCGGTGTACTTGTCGAAGTACTCGCCGCTGGCGTACTTGGAGTCGGCGAACCCACCGAAGGCGGAGCCGCGCTCCTTGGCGATCAGGTTCGAGGCCCGAATCGCGTGGTAGACAACGGTGTAGAAGTAGATGTTGGTGAAGTCCACACCTTCTTCGGAGCCGTAGTGGACCCGCTCACGCGCCAGGTAGCCGTGCAGGTTCATCTGACCGAGGCCGATGGCGTGGGACTCGTTGTTGCCCTGCTCGATCGAGGGCACCGAGAAGATGTGGGTCTGATCCGAGACAGCGGTGAGCGCGCGAATCGAGGTCTCGATGGTCTGGCCGAAGTCGGGCGAGTCCATCGCCTTGGCGATGTTGAGCGAACCGAGGTTGCACGAGATGTCCTTGCCCACCTTGGAATACGACAGATCGTCGTTGAATTCCGAGGGGGTGGACACCTGCAGGATCTCCGAGCACAGGTTCGAGTGGGTGATCTTGCCCTTGATCGGGTTGGCCCGGTTCACCGTGTCCTCGAACATGATGTAGGGGTAGCCCGACTCGAACTGCAGCTCGGCGATGGTCTGGAAGAACTCGCGCGCCTTGATCTTCGACTTGCGGATGCGCTTGTCGTCGACCATCTCGTAGTACTTCTCGGTGACGTTCACATCGGCGAACGGCACACCGTAGATGCGCTCGACGTCGTAGGGCGAGAACAGGTACATGTCCTCGTTCTTCTTCGCCAGCTCGAAGGTGATGTCGGGGATCACCACGCCCAGCGACAGGGTCTTGATGCGGATCTTCTCGTCCGCGTTCTCGCGCTTGGTATCGAGGAAGCGGTAGATGTCGGGGTGGTGCGCGTGCAGGTACACCGCGCCCGCGCCCTGGCGCGCGCCCAGCTGGTTGGCGTAGGAGAAGGAGTCCTCGAGGAGCTTCATGATCGGGATGACACCCGAGCTCTGGTTCTCGATCTTCTTGATCGGGGCGCCGTGCTCACGAATGTTGCTCAGCAGCAAGGCGACACCGCCGCCGCGCTTGGACAGCTGCAGCGCGGAGTTGATGGAGCGCCCGATGGACTCCATGTTGTCCTCGATGCGCAGCAGGAAACACGACACCGGCTCGCCGCGCTGCTTCTTGCCGGAGTTGAGGAAGGTCGGGGTGGCGGGCTGGAAACGGCCGTCGATGATCTCGTCGACCAGGTTGCTCGCGAGCACCTCGTCACCGGCGGCCAGCGTCAGCGCGACCATGCAGACACGGTCTTCGAACCGCTCCAGGTAGCGCTTACCGTCGAAGGTCTTGAGGGTGTAGGAGGTGTAGTACTTGAACGCGCCGAGGAAGGTCGGGAACCGGAACTTCTTCGCGTACGCCTGCTGGAACAACTTCTTGACGAAGGGGCGACCGTACTGGTCGAGCACCTCGGTCTCGTAGTAGTTCTCCTTGACCAGGTAATCCAGCTTCTCGTCCAGATTGTGGAAGAAGACGGTGTTCTGGTTCACGTGCTGCAGGAAGTACTGGTGTGCGGCCTCGCGATCCTTGTCGAACTGGATCTCGCCGTTGGGGCCGTACAGGTTCAGCATGGCGTTGAGGGCGTGGAAGTCCATGACCTCGCCGGTCTCGCCGCGCACCGCCGACTGCTCTAGGCGTGCTGACTTGCCTGCCGGTGCTGTGGTTGCTGTTGCCAAAACAATCCCAATCCCTCTCGGACGCGCGCGACGTCCTCAGCGGTTCCCATGAGTTCGAAGCGATACAAGTACGGCACCCCGCATTTTTGCGAGATGATGTCTCCTGCAACGCAATAGGTATCGCCGAAGTTCGTGTTTCCGGCCGCGATCACCCCGCGCAGCAGCGCGCGGTTGTGTGGGTCGTTGAGGAACTTGGCGACTTGCCGCGGAACGAGGTCCTTGTCGGGACGGTGTCCACCCATGACGTGCCGACCACCACCATAGGTGGGGGTGATCAACACATAGGGTTCGTCGATCCGCAGCGAATCAGCGGTGTGCAGTGGAAGTCGAGTTGCCGGAAGATCCAGTTTCTCGACGAAACGATGAGTGTTCTCCGAAGCGCTGGAGAAGTAGACCAGCCCGCCCGGAGTCGTCTGCTCGGGCATGGCGCCTCCTTACCGGCGAACCGGCGCGAATCAGGCAGCCGCGACGGCGAGCGCCTTGATGCGGTCGGGACGGAAGCCCGACCAGTGATCGTCACCCGCGACGACGATCGGCGCCTGCAGGTAGCCCAGCGCCATGACGAAGTCACGCGCCTCGTCGTTCTCCGAGATGTCGATGACGTCGTAGTCCACGCCGACCTTGTCGAGAGCCTTGTAGGTGGCGTTGCACTGCACGCAAGCGGGCTTGGTGTACACGGTGATGGTCATGATGGAAGTCCCTCTCTCCTATGCCTGATCCACAGCCTGTGATCCGTATGCAATGCACGAACGGGTGATGCTGCGCAAACTCCTGGATCTGGCGAAGAAAGCCCTGCTCGCAACCCCTTCCCTTGGGCCCGATCAGTGGTGGCTCCACACCGTCTTCCAGTACGACAGACACTACACCTAGTGTCCGACAGATGGGAACAACACAAGGTGTTGCGAGTCGCACGGATGTAATTCCCACGCGGTAAGTCCCAGGACGGGCCAGCGACGAGCAGGGAAAACAGTGGCTCAGATCACGATTTCGTCTACCGGCGAGTCTTCAGCAAACTCCGCGGACACCGAAAGGGCGCCGCATCCGCGATGGATGCGACGCCCCTGCCGATCGCCCAGCTTACGCCGAGATCAGCGTGCCGTTCACCGCGGCGACCAACTCGTGCACGGTCGCGCCGAGCTGGGTCAGCGCCTCGGCGTCCTCGGCCGGATGGGTCTGCGCGAAACGCTCGCCGATGGTCGCGAACTTCGCGTGCGCCGACTCGACGACGACGCCGCCCGCCACGCCGACGGACTTGACCGTGTCGCCGTGCGCCCACGCCGCGGCGTTCGGGCTGATCGACGCGCTCACCACGGCGACCGGCTTGCCCTTGATCGCACCGGCGCCGTACGGACGCGAGGCCCAGTCGATGGCGTTCTTCAGCACGGCGGGCAGGGTGCCGTTGTACTCGGGCGTGACCAGCAGGACGGCGTCGGCCGCGGCGACGGCGGCACGCAACGCCTCGGCCTGCGCGGGCACCGCCGCGGGCACGTCAAGGTCTTCGTTGTAGAACGGGATCTCGCCGAGACCCTCGTAGATGGTGATCTCGACATCGGCGGGCGCGGTCTGCACGGCAGCCTCGGCCAGGCGGCGGTTGATGGAGCCCGCGCGCAGGCTTCCGACGAGAGTAAGGATGCGGGTCTCGCTCATAACGACTCCTGGTGTACTCAGTGAAATGATCCAAGTTTCATCCGACAATAACCGGACCACGGTCCGATTACTTCCCGCGGAGGACGTGTGAGCGGCGTGAGCTACAGCACACCCGGGCCCGACGAGCCACCCCTGCTGGGGATCGGACGGCCACTGCCCGGCAGCGCGGAGCCCGTCGAACGCGCCGACGCCGCCCGCAACCGCGCGCTGCTGCTCGACGCGGCCCAGCAGTTGGTGCGTGAGCACGGAGTCGCCGGTTTGACGATGGACGCGCTCGCCAAGCGCGCCGGCGTCGGCAAGGGCACGGTCTTTCGCCGGTTCGGCAACCGCACCGGGCTGATGCTGGCCCTGCTCGACCACTCCGAGCAGAAGTTCCAAGCCGCGTTCATGTTCGGACCCGCACCCCTCGGCCCCGCGGCGAACCCGGTCGAACGGCTGATCGCGTTCGGGCGGACCCGGCTGCTCGATATCGAGGTCGAAGGCGATCTACACCAGGCCGCCGAGGAGAACGGGCGCTTCGGTGGCGGACCCTACGCCCTGCACCGGGCGCACGTCATGCTGCTGCTGCGGGCGACAGGGGCGGACGGTGAGATTGCGCTGATCGCCGACACGCTGCTGTCCACGCTGTCCGCGGCACTGGTCATTCATCAGGTCGAGGTACTCGGCTACACGCGTGAGCACATCGGGGACAACTGGGAATGGCTCGTTCGCCGGGTCGTTTCGCCTGTCTCGCAAGTAGAGTGAGACCGCATGGGGACACTGCGTGAACAGATCATTGCCGAATTGGGTGTGCTGCCCGAGATCGAGCCGAAACAGGAGGTCCGGCGCCGCGTCGACTTCCTCAAGGACTACCTGGCCACCACCCCGGCCAAGGGGTTCGTCCTCGGGATCAGCGGCGGGCAGGACAGCGCACTGGCCGGACGGCTGTGCCAACTGGCCGTCGAGGAACTGCGCGCCGACGACGTCGAGGCGACATTCCTGGCCGTGCGGCTGCCCTACGGCGTGCAAGCCGACGAACACGACGCGCAGATCGCGCTGAACTTCGTCGACCCCGATCGCACCGTCGTGGTGAACATTCGCCCCAGCGCGGACGCGGTGGGGATCGAGGTCGCGGGCGCGCTGGACCACGAGCGGTTGCGTGACTTCGTGCGCGGCAATATCAAGGCACGCGAGCGGATGGTCGCCCAGTACGCCCTCGCGGGCCAGGAGAGCCTGCTGGTGGTCGGCACCGACCACGCGGCCGAAGCTGTCACCGGATTCTTCACCAAATTCGGCGACGGCGGTGTGGACCTGACGCCCCTGACCGGTCTCACCAAGCGCCAGGGCGCGGCCCTGCTCCAGGAACTCGGGGCGCCGTCGAGCGTCTGGTCCAAGGTCCCCACCGCCGACCTCGAGGACGACCGTCCCGCCCTCGCCGACGAGGACGCCCTCGGCCTGCGCTACGCCCAGATCGACGACTACCTCGAGGGCAAGGACGTCACCCCCGAGGTGGCCGCGCGCCTGGAGTCGATCTTCACCAACACCCGCCACAAGCGCACCGTTCCGGTCACCCCGCACGACACCTGGTGGCGTTAGCGGGTGCGCCGAACCGGGACCGTTGGATCAACTGATCGTCGGACCCTCGCCGGAGGCGGTGGCACGCAACAGGTCTCGAACGAGGTCGTAGTCCGGTTCCTTGCGCAAGCGCAGGCATCCCTTGCCCATGTCCTGCTCCGAGAGGCGGTCGGCGAAGGCCGCCCGAATGTCGGAACGAAGTAGGTAGAACGAGATGTACTGCTTCTGACCGGCGAAGGCGATCTCGCCGACGCCGTCGCGCTCGTAGACGGGCATGCCGTAGGACATCACCTCGCTGAAGCCGGTCAGCTCCGCCAGGCACAACTCACGCAGCCTCGTCAGAGTCTCGCGACGATCGACCGGGAGTTCGGCGAGGTAGGCCGCCACATCGGTGGCCTTGCTCTGGACCATGTGCGACTATCCGCCGGCGAACGGGGGCAGTACGTCGACACGGTCGCGGAGCATGGCCGACGGGTCGCGGGTGAGCTCGTCGCCGATCAGGAAGGCGCAGACGCCGACCAGGCCGTCGACGTCGGAACCATAGGTGGCGGCGAGGGTGGCGCGCAGATCGGCGACGGTGGCGCCGGCGGGCAGATCGAGGGATTCGGCGTTCTTGCCGACCGCGTCGGCGATGGCGGCGAAATAGCGGACCTCAACCACCGATGGCTCCCATCGTGCGTTCCGGGGGGACGAAACCGGCGGCGTCGATCCCGTGACCGGCCCATTTCTGCCACATCGCACCGCGCCACAGCTCGGCGACCTCGTCGTCGTCGGCGCCTGCCCGCAACGCCGTGCGCACATCGAACTCCTGGTCGCTGAACAGGCACGAGCGGAGCATGCCGTCGGCGGTGAGCCGGGTGCGGTCGCAGCTGTCGCAGAACTTGCGGGTGACCGTGGCGATGATGCCGACGGTCGCCGGGCCGCCGTCGACCAGCCATTTCTCGGCCGGGGCCGAGGGGTCGGCGCGGGCGGTGGCGGTCAGGGTGAACCGCTCGCCGAGGACATCGAGAAGGTCGGCGGCGGTCACCATGTGATCGCGCGCCCACTCGTGGTCGGCGTCGAGGGGCATTTCCTCGATGAATCGCAGTTCGCACTGCTCGGCCAGGCACCACGCGAGCAGGTCGGCCGCGCCTGCCAGGTTCTGGCGCATCAGCACCGCGTTGACCTTCACCGGCGCCATGCCCGCCTCCCGCGCGGCACGGATGCCGCTGAGGACCGATTCCAGGCGGTCGCGGCGGGTGAGGCGGGTGAAATCGACCCGATCAACGGTGTCGAGGGAGACATTGACCCTGCTCAGACCGGCCGCTGCCAGCCCGCGGATGCGGTGTTCCAAACCTACACCGTTGGTGGTCATGGCCAGCGGAGTACCGGGCACCGCCGCGTGACAGCCCGCGATGATCTGTTCCAGCTCGCGGCGCATCAGCGGTTCGCCGCCGGTGAACCGCACTTCCCGCACGCCCAGCTCGCGCACGGCCAGCGATACCAGCCGCACGATCTCGTCGGCGGTGAGCAGGTCCTGGCGCGGGATCGGCGGCAGGCCCTCCTCGGGCATGCAGTAGGTGCAACGCAGCGAGCATTTCTCGGTGATCGACACGCGCAAATCGCGGGCGATCCGGCCGAAGCGGTCGACGAGGAACGGCGTTTCGGGCCTGCCGTCCAGAGACGGCCGCTCCGATCGCACGGCGGGTATCCCCATTTCGACCAGCGTCATCTCTACAGTATGACCCGTAATGCCCGTCACATTCTGTGCGCCGGGCCGATTCTTCGCGAACTCGTCAGCTCACCGCGGCCGGCCCGCCACCGTGAGCTACGCGACCCCGACCGGCCCCCTCAGCGGCGATTAAGCTGGCACCATGACTCCTCGGCCCGCCACCGCGTCGGCACGCAGCGTCGACGAGTACCGCGACACCGTCGCCGCGCTGTTGGCCCCCCTCGCCGACCGCCCGGACGAACAGGTGCCGGTGCCCGATGCGCTCGGTCGCACACTGTCGACCGATGTGGTCTCGCCGATCGACCTGCCGGTGTTCCGCAACTCGGCGATGGACGGATACGCGGTGCGCGCGGCCGATGTGGCCGTCACGCCGGTCACGCTGCCTGTCGTCGGCGTGGTGGCAGCGGGCAAGGCGGGTACCGACGCGTTGCCACCGGGCTCGGCGGTGAAGGTGATGACCGGTGCGCCGATGCCACCCGGCGCCGATTGCGTGGTCCCGGTCGAGGATGTGCAGGCCGGTGACGGTCGGATCGTGGTCGAACGTGGCCGTGGGCGCGGCGAATTCGTGCGCGAAGCAGGCACCGATGTGCACGCCGGTGAGCTCGTCGCGCGGGCGGGCACCGTGCTCGCCCCCCGGCACATCGCGGCGTTGGCCGCCGTCGGCCTTCCCACGGTGCCGGTCCTGAGCCGATTACGCGCTGTGTGCATCACGACCGGCGACGAACTCCAGCCCGCGGGCACGGTGCTGGCGCCGGGCCAGATCTACAACTCGAACGGCATCGCGCTGGCCGCGGCATTGCGGGCCGACGGTGTCGAGGTGGTCGAGGTCGCGCACAGCACCGACGATCCCGAGGTGTTCACCTCGGTGCTGCGCGGCGCGATCGCCGCCGCCGACCTCGTCTTCACCTCCGGTGGGGTGTCCAAGGGCGATTTCGAGGTCGTCAAGGATGTGTTGGCTCCGCTCGGTGGGACATTCGGCTCGGTCGCGGTGCAGCCCGGCGGGCCGCAGGGGTACACGGTGGTCGACGACGTTCCCGTACTCAGTTTCCCGGGCAATCCGGTGAGCACGATGGTGTCCTACGCCGTGTTCGCACGCCCGACCGTGCGCGCCCTGGCCGGATTGCCCGAGCCCCTGAGCCGCGAAACGACCCTGCGCACGCCGCTGCGCTCCCCTGCCGGTCGTCGCCAGTACCTGCGCGGGTCGATGACCGAGGACGGGGTCGAAGTGATCTCGGGCCCCGGCTCGCATCTCATCGCGGGCATGGCCTGGGCCGATGCGCTCGTCGACGTTCCGGCCGAGGTCACCTCGCTGGCCGCCGGTGTCCCTGTGCGAATCTTGTTGCTATGAGCGAGTTGTCCCACGTCGACCGCGAGGGTCGCGCGCGCATGGTCGATGTCAGCGCGAAAGCCGACACCACCCGGATCGCTGTGGCCGCAGGCGAATTGCAGACCACCGCCGAGGTGATCGCGCTGGTGCGGGCCGAGGGCATGCCCAAAGCGGATGTGCTGTCCACCGCGCGGTTGGCCGGAATCGCCGGTGCGAAGAAGACTTCCGAGCTGATCCCGCTGTGTCATCAGTTGGCGTTGTCGTCGGTGAAGGTGGAGTTCGGGTTCACCGAGACCACCATCACCGTCGAGGCGACCGCGAAGACGAAGGGCCCGACCGGGGTCGAGATGGAAGCGCTCACCGCTGTCGCCGTCGCGGGTCTCACGCTGCACGACATGGTGAAGGCCGTGGACCCCGCCGCGGTGATGAACGGGGTGCGTTTGGTCACCAAAGAGGGCGGCAAGCACGGGCATTGGGTGCGCCCCGATGCACCCGAGGTGGGCCGTCCCGGCGGGGACGCGTTGAGCCGACCGGCTCAGGTGGATAGCGGATCCACACCGGATCCGGCCGGCACCGCGATTGTGCGGGACGTAGCAACGCCGACGACCCGTGGCCGCGGTGACGCGGGCAACGACAAGGCCGCAGAGCCTGCCGGGTCGGAATCAACCGGTACGCCGACAGATGCCCGAACCGCCGTTGTCGTGGTCGCGTCCACCGGCACGGCGGCGGGAACCCGAACCGATACCACCGGCCCCGTTCTCGTCGAATGGCTGACTTCCCAAGGGTTTTCGGTGCGTGGCCCGCTCGTGTACGCCGATGCCGACATCGCCGCCGGGCTCGCCGACGCGCTGAGCGGGACCCCGGCGTTCGTCGTCACCACCGGTGGCACCGGCGCCTCCCCCACCGATGCGACGCCCGAGGCCACTCGCGCCGTACTCGATCGTGAACTTCCCGGTGTCGCCGATGCCGTCCGGCAGCGCGGCACGGCGAAATTCCCGCTCGCCGCGCTCAGTCGCGGCGTAGCCGGGCTGGCCGGGCGCACCGTCGTGGTGAACCTGCCCGGTTCGCCCGGTGGGGTCGCAGACGGCATCGCCGTGCTGGGGCCCCTGTTGGATCATCTGCTCGCGCAAGTAGCCGGAGGCGGCAACCATGAGTGACTCCGGGGCGGTCCGCCTGGCCACGATCAGCGATCAGGACCTCGACCCCCTCACTGTCGAAAAGGCCGTCGACGGGCCGGAATTCGGCGCGATCGTGGTGTTCACCGGCAAGGTACGCAACCACGACGGCGGGCAGGCGGTGACGGCGCTGGAGTACTCCGCGCACCCACAGGCCGAACGGTTCCTGCATGCGATCTGCGCCGAAGTAGCCGAGGCGAGCGGACTTCCGGTCGCGGCCACCCATCGCATCGGCTCCCTCACCATCGGCGGGCTCGCGATCGTGGTGGCAGTTGCGGCACCCCACCGCGCCGAAGCGTTCACCGTCTGCGCCGACCTCGTCGACCGGATCAAGCACGAAGTGCCCATCTGGAAGCGCCAACTGTTCGCCGACGGGCTCTCCGAATGGGTCAACGCCTGCGGTTAGCTCGCAATGGCGTTCGGTGCTGCCGCCATCCGAGTGCGGCGAGACCGTTCCTAGGCGGTGCCTGCCGATTCCTGGCGGTACACACCGTCGATGAGATCTTTGAAGACCACAGCCCACGTCCCGAGATCGGTCACGGCTGACTTCAATTTCGCCATCAGCGAGGCGACGGTCGACACCACCGAGGCGATCTTGGTGGTGGCCTGAGCGATGACCAGCGGCGTAGCGGTGCCGACGCTGACCAGGAGTTCCGCTGTCCAGGAGATCATCGCACCTGCCAGCGCGGACAGCAGGTCGCGGATGGCGGTGCGAACACCGGTAACGATCTCGGCCATTTTGAGCGTCGCCACCGAGACACCGTAGGCGGCGCCGGCCGCCGCATCCGCTTGGCCGATGAGTTGCGCGGCTTTGGCCCGATACGCGGTCGCCGCCTCGCCCTCCCAGCTGCTGATCCCCGTGTCGACCGCCGTCTTCAGATCATCGCGTACCTGCGTCATGTGCGTTTGGATGTTTTCCCACGACGCGGCGTACGCCTTGACCATCGATGGATTACCGGTCACCGACTCGAGTGCCTTACGCGCCGGTTCGACATGCTCGAGCATCCAGGACACGATTTGGGCACCGATGTAAGCGATCGGATCGGTCATAGCCGAGGCGACGTCGAGCGAGCCGGCCGCGGCGCCCAAGATCACCAGTCCGACATCGCCTTTCGCGAGCCCTTCGCCCATCTCCCAGCCGGCCTCGAACGTCGTGAAGCCCGTCATGATGCCGGTGCCGGACTCCGTCGGGAGACCGGTATTGGTGATCAGCGACTCGGTCAGCGGCTGGTAATTGTTGCGGTAGTCAGTTCCGGCGGTCACCAACCGATTGGTGCTGCTCGGATCATCGAAGCTCATATTTCTTCCCCTCCCGCGGTCCGAAACCCGCCGGTCTAACCGGTCAGTTGGCTGCTAGCGCCGCCCATGGCCTGCGCTCTGCCCTGATCGACCGTGTCGTAGGTCTCCGCGCACTTGTTGAGATTGGCCACCGTGGTGCCCATAGATTCGGAGAGGCCTCTCAGCAGTGCGATCGTGCTCGCGTGCACGTCATCGAGCATGGCTGCGAAGGGCAGGCAGAAGATTCCGTAAGCATCGTCGAGGCTCGCCACATGGCCGGCCGCGTCCAAGCCGTAATCGGTGTAGCTGCGCTGTTGATCCACGGCGGCACTGTGGCTACGAAGTTCGGTCGTGTCGACCGACACGCTCCCACCGCTACCTGATATCGATTCCATCCCCACCCGTTCCGATCTCGAATCGAAGTCGCAGCGTCGACCCCGATCCTTACGCCCGGACGCTAACAGAAATAGCTTCGTCTGTTCCTGCGGGGCTCACAGCAAGTGGTCTGATTGCGAGGGCGATCAGCGATACGTCACGATGGCGTGCGGCCTCGCGCTCTTCGGTGAGTGGCCTTCACAACGAGCGACCGCGGGGGAATACCAGTGATGGCAGTGCACGGATCGACGCAGATGGGCGGTGCGTCGCATCGTATTCGGGCGAAATTGTTCCCACTACCGCCGCAGGCCTTGGCCGATCCGCTGATCGCCGGCACCGTTGCGGCGCGGTGGCCGCGGGTTGCCGGGCTGCTCGGATCTGCCTTTGTGGTGACGCCGACGGTCGCGTGGGTTCTTGCCACCATCCCGCTGATCACCCTCGCGCCCGCGTCGGTCATCGTCTGGATGCTGCCGTGCCAACTGCTGGCCGCCGTGGGAACACACGGTGCCGCGATCATGTGGGTCCGAGAACGGCTGTGGCCGCCCGGTCCGTGGTTCGTAGTGGCCTTCGTGCTGCTGGCGCAGCTCGTGCTCCGCGTCATCGAGATGGTCGCGGCTCCCGGACTCGGTTACGGCTCAGGGCATCTGCTCTGGTCGTTGCCTGTCTATCTCGTGGCGGCGGTTGTCGCTGCCTATCACACCCAGCTCGCCCGTGGGCAGTTCGCCGCGGTGAGTGCGTGCCGATTCGCCGAGTCGCACGTGCCGATCAGGTTGCGTACACAGGGCTATCACGTCAGCCGCGACTTCGTGTTCTTCCGGCACGACCGCGACAACCTCCACACTGTCGCGGTCACGATGACGGGCGACAGGATCGCGGTCCAGACGGTCGATCGGATACACAGGTACGAGTCCGCGCACCCCACGCAGACCACGAACCTGTTCGTCGTCGAATTCCGATACATCGCCGACGTCTCGGTGCACCGGTACCCGCCCGGCCGACCCGCCTACACCTGGATCGAATTGCCGGACGGCCGCACCCTCGAAGCCACCGAGCCGACGGCCGTCGTCGTTTCCACCGTCCTGCCCGGCCTCGGCCTGACCATTCCATCAGCCGACGCCGACCTGATCGCCGAGATCGTCCGGCGGCGGCTCCGCTGGGCCGCGGGGACTCCCGGCCGGCGCCGGTATTGAGCGGAGGCTAGAGCTCGCTCGGTGTGTATCTCCACACGCCGAGCATCGCCTGCTCGTCGAGCGGGGTGTCGCCGTCGAAGACGGTGTCGTGCAAGCGTTTCAGTGCGGTATCCGTGTCGAGCCCGGTGCCGATCAGTACCAGGTTCGAGACGCGCTGCTCGCCACGCGCCCAGGGACCGGGAGTGAAGACCACATGCCTGCCGACCAGGTGGACTTCGAATTTGCGTCGCTCCCCCGCGACCGCGAATTCCACACATCCTTTGGCGCGGAACAACCCTGACGGCGGGTCCTCCAGAAAGCTCACCAGCGCACGGGGATTCAGCGCTCGCTCGCTCGTGAACGACACCGAGACGTAGTCGTCGTGCAGATGTCGGTGGTCGGAGTCGTCGTGGTCATGGTCGTGATCATGGTCGTCGAGCAGGGTGTCGAAACTCAGCTGCTCGGCCACTTTCGGCCGATCGGGGGCCCGATCGTCGAACAGCAGGCCGGGATCGATTCGTCCGTGCGTTGTCGCGTAGACCGGCACCTGCCCGACCCAGTCGGCCAGCTGGGCGCGCAAAGCCGCCAGCGCCTCGGCTTCCACTCGGTCGGCCTTGTTGACCAGGACCAGATCCGCCATTCGCAGATGTGTCACCAATTCCGGATGTTGCGCGCTGGTGGCGGCGAACTGCTCGGCATCGACTACTTCGACCAGTCCGCCATAGGCGATGCGCGGGTTCGGGTTGGCGATCACCATGCGGATCAGGTTGCGGGGTTCGGCCAGTCCGCTGGCCTCGACCACGATCACGTCCACCGCACTGCGCGGTTGCGCCAGCTGGGCGAACAGGTCGTCGAGTTCGGACACATCCACCGCGCAGCACACGCAGCCGTTGCCCAGCGACACCATCGCGTCGACCTGTCCCGCCACCAGCATCGCGTCGATGTTCACCGACCCGAAATCGTTGACCACCACCCCGATCCGGGTGCCCCGATTGTTGCGCAACAGATAGTTGAGCAGGGTCGTCTTCCCCGAGCCCAGGAAACCGGCCACGATCACCACAGGAATCACCCGGCCCATGCTGCCATCTCGCCGTCGCCGCACAGCACACCGCCCACTCCCGGATATCAGGAGTGGGCGGTGTGGGTGCGATGAACTCTCAGCTGGGGCCGAAAACCATGCCCACCAGGGTGTATGCCAGATTGATCAGCTGGCCGGGGATGGTCGATTCGTCCATGCCCAGCGCCTGGGCCAGCGGCATCAGCAGGGTCATGACCGTGGTGATCGGGCCGCCGAGGGTGCTCAGATCGAGCTCGGATTCGCCGGGTGTCGCCTCGGTCTGGGGTGCGGTGCCGCGCTTCTTCGGGGTCGTGGTGGCGGGAGCCTCTGGCGGCGCCGTGCGGGCCGGAGCACCGGGTGCCGCGGTACGCACGGGAGCCACCGGTACCGGATTCGCGATCGGGGCGCGGGCGGGAACCGGCGCGGGAGCCGCGGCGGCGGGACCCTCGGCGTCGGCCGGGGCCGGATCCTCGGTCGGTGCGGACTGTTCACTCGAGCCGCTCGACAGCGCGGGTGGACCAGCCGGTGCCTGGTCGGGAGCCGGCGCGGCGCCGGCTTCTGGTGCCGCAGGCGCCCCCGGAGTCGATGCGGTGACCTCTTGCGGCTTGCTCGACGGCTGCGAGGACTCGGTCGGATCTGTGGCCCCGTTCGAGCTCTCGGGGGGTGTCCCGGCGCCGACCGAATCCTGCGCGGGCGCGGAAGCTCCGTTCTGGTTCGCGGGCGCGCTCGGTGCCGACGACGCACTGGTGGGTGCGGGAGTCTCGGTGGTGTCTGCCGCGGGTGCGCGCCGCGGCGCCTGGGCGGGGGTAGCGACCGGCACCCGACCCGGTGCGGCGGCGAAGGCGGGGATCGGCTTGTTCAGGAGGAATCCGACGACGCCCGTCGTGATGGCGACCGCGTGCTCGAGCTGGCCTTCGCGCGATTCCAGGCGGGCGGCGTCGTCGACGTTGGCGCCGTTGCCCATCTCGACGAACACCAGCGGAACCTGCGTCAACGCGGGGCCTGCCACATCCTCACGGGTCTGCAGGCCCGCCGTGACGCCGGCGTAATTCGCCGGCGAGAAGCCGGCCGCCAGGTAGGCGTCGCGAACCGCGCTCGACGCGAGTCGCCCGCCACCGGACTGCGCCCTGTCGGCGACCGTGTCGGGAATCGGGAGCTGCGGCACGATCAGGTGGAATCCGTGCTGGTCGGGGCCCGCGCTGTCGGCGTGGATGCTCACCGCCACGTCGGCGCCGGACTCGTTGGCGGCGCGGGCGCGATCGTCGACGCAGCCGCCCCACCCGGTGTCGTCGGCACGGCTCAGCACCACGTCGGCACCCAGTGCCTGCAGGGAGGCCCGCACGAGTTGGGCGACGTCCCAGTTGATGGTGTGTTCGGGGATGCCGTTGAGCGAGGTCATCCCGGTGGTCTGGCAGTCCTTGGTGCCGCCGCGGCCGTTGTCGACCTGGCGGCTCAGGTCCTCCGAATGCGCCGACCCCTGGTGGCCGGGGTCGAGGAAGATCGTCTTACCGGCGAGCTCGCTGGTGGCTGGTTCAGGGGCGGCGTGGGCGGTCACAGGAACCAACCCCGACAGCGACACCACCACCGCGGCGGAGACGGTAGAGCAGATTCCGGCCTTGATGATGTTTGGTTGCATGTTCGGTCGGCGCCCCGGGACCGGAGCACCCCTCCCTTCCCATTGGTAACACCTGGTAACACCAAACCCAGTGGTTCACTCTTGCAACGTTGGCAACCACAGGGCAAGCACAGTTACCGAACTGTAACTGGATGGAAAGGTCGAAATACGCTGGTCGGATGCCCAGATGAGCACGGGAGGACAGCGTTCAGGCAACTTCTGGCAACTGACGCAGCGATCGCAGCGCGTAGTGCACCCGGGTCTTCACCGTCCCCACCGGAACACCGAGATCCGCGGCGACTTCCCGGTACCCACGGTCGTGCAGGATCACCTCGGTCACCGCCGCTCGCTGCGGTTCGGGGAGCCTGGCCAACAGTTGGTCGACGAGCAGCCCGTCGACCAACCCGTCGGCGAAATCCGTTCCGCCACAGACCGATACCTCGGTGATGTCGTCCCAACCCACGTCCCCGGGCCGAACAGCGCGTGCCCGCAGGATGTCGATGACGACATTGCGTTCGATCGCCAGCAGCCAGGTCCGCACACTGCCTTTGCGGTCGTCGAAGTCGTGACAGGAACGCCAGCCACGCAGCAAGGTCTCCTGGACCGCGTGCTCCGCCAGGCCCGCGTCGCCGAGGCCACGCATCGCCCGCCAGTGCAGCAGGCCGCGATCGGTGGCCAGCACCTCGGCCAGCCCGTCCCTGGTACACAGACGCGCGCAGTGCGCACCGCAGGAGTTGTCCGTCATACGGGGATATCGCGGCGGACCGCGTCGATGACAACGTCGAGCCTTAAGCGACTCTTCAGGATCCTGCTGGACCTGTAGCGCAGAGTAGTTCCTGCGAGCCCGGCCGGGCCTGCTCCAGGAGGGGGGAGCAGGGACGCCGGGCTCGTTCCTTGTCCGGACTCGCGCATTCGAGCGAAGTCCAGCACGATCGCTGCGGGGCGACGACAATCGCCGCGAGGAGCGAACAACGTGGACATCCATGCATATCCGACCGACGCGCAGACGCCGGTCGACCCAGCCGAGGCCACCCGCGTGGCGGCCGAGTACCTACCAGCAGATCCGCCGGGGCACGACCGGCAGATCGTCGAATTCGCCGACGGCTTCACCGTTTTCGCGGTTCAGCCGTTACACGCGCCACCGGATCGGCCGATTCCGGTCGGCGGCTCGGTGTACGTCATCGACAAGGCGACCGGCGCCGTATCGTTCTGGCCGACCTATCCGCCCGACGTGATCGCCGCCCACTACGCGCTGCTGCCGGCAGCCGGGCGACTGATCGTCGCCGATACCTGGCCCGACCAGGACTGATCAGGCTTGGTCGCGGGCCTCTCCTGGGTCGCGCGTTGCGGGGCGGCGAGGCCGCACGCGAACGGACAGCGCGCCCACAGCGGCCACCCAACTCCGGAACCGACGCGAGGAGCGGCAGACCCCCACAGGCTTAGGCTGGATACGCCACGATGACATCCGGTGACCAGCGCCGATCGCGCCCGACCGCGAAGGAATTGCATACATAGCGATGTATGCATATGATTGCCAACGATCGGACCGCAGAAGAGGGGAACGCGATGGGCGCAGGACACGGGCACGACCACGGAGTATCGGCCGACAGCGATCGACGCTGGCTGGCCGGCGCGCTGGCGGTGATCGTCACCTTCCTGATCGGCGAGGTGACCGTCGGCATCATCGCCGATTCGCTGGCACTGCTCTCCGACGCCGCGCACATGACCACCGACGCCGCCTCGATCGCGTTGGCGCTGTGGGCGATCCGGCTCGCGGCGCGCCCGGCGACCGGACGGATGACCTTCGGCTGGAAGCGCGCCGAGATCCTGTCGGCACAGGCCAACGGACTCACCCTGCTCCTGCTGGCACTCTGGCTCGGCTACGAGGCGATCCGCAGACTGTTCGAGCCGCCGGAGGTGCACGGCTGGCTGGTGCTGATCACCGCGATCGTCGGCATCGCCGTGAACGTGCTGGCCACCTGGATGATCAGCCGCGCCGACCGCACGAGCCTCAATATCGAAGGCGCCTACCAGCACATCCTCAACGACCTGTTCGCGTTCATCGCCACCGCGGTCGCCGGTCTGGTCATCATCCTCACCGGCTGGGTCCAGGCTGACGTGGTCGCCACGCTGATCGTGGTGGCGCTGATGATCAAGGCCGGAATCGGGCTGATCAAGGCGTCGAGCCGGATCTTCCTCGAGGCCGCGCCCGAACATCTGGACCCCGCGCAGATCGGCCGTGACATGGCCGCGCGCGACGGCGTCACCGAGGTACACGATCTGCACATCTGGGAGATCACCTCCGGCTCCCCCGCCCTGTCGGCCCATGTCCTCGTGCAGACCGCCCACGATTGCCATGCGGTCCGCGAGGACATCGCGCACATGCTCGACCACGAGCACCACATCGAACACGTCACCCTGCAGGTGGATCACGCCGGTCCCGAGCTGCTCGACATCGGCCACCGCGACTCCCACCCCTGTGCCGACGCGCACGGCCCGAAACATGTCAGCGAGAGCGCGCCGCACGCGCACTGACCCCACCGACGAGAGAAGGCCCCACACCATCGGGTGCGGGGCCTTCTCGTCGATCACGCGCTAGCGCGGACCAGGTCGTTTCATCGACCTATGGGGCTATAGTCAGCCGCCGAAGGAACCGGTCCACAGGGTGTCGACCAGCCCGTGGAGTGCGGCGCCGAAAGTATCGAAGAGGCCGTTCAGGGCGGCGCTACCGGTGTCGATGATAACGGGGATCATAGTAATTCCTCTGTTTCTCGCATAGGCCCAGCCGAAGCTGGCTTACGAATGGCGTATCGACACCCGAACGCCCCGAGTTACGGTTTTCCCGATTTAGTGACACTGGTAACAGTTCGGCCACAGCACGGCGCCTACCTGGCATTTTCGCGCGATACCCAATCTTTCTTACATAACTCTGAGAGCCCGATGAGATTTTCTGGCGACATTCGATAAGGCAACGTTTCTCTTGCCCCAAGAAATAGGGGCACCGCGACATACTGTCACACATAAATGCGAAAACGCAGGTCGCGTCGTCAGCGATCAGCGCACCGGACACGTGTTCACATAGGCGTGACCGGGCAGGGCACGCGCCCATTCCTCGCGGGTGATGGGGGTCGTGCCGCTGGCACAGATCCGGTCGGCCTCGGCGGCGGCATCGGTGCGCCACTGACGCAGGGTGCCGTCGACGGCGGATTCGGTGAGGACGGCGCCGTCCGCGGCGAAGGCCAGCATGGTGGGTTGCCGGTGACGCTGGCCCCGAGCGATGGTGGCGTAAGCGGTGGGGTCGGCGGGGTCGGTGTAGTCCCAGAGCAGGATGGCGCCGCTGACGATGTCGTCGACGGCGAGCCGGGTTCCGCCGGGGTCGAAGGCCACCGAACCGACGGAGCCGTTGGCACCCGAGGGGACCGCGAGGGCGCGCGGCGCAGTACCCGGCTCACCGAGCGCGTAGACGAAGGCGCCGGTGAGAGTGCCGACCGCGAGAGTGCCGCGCGCGCTCAGGGCCAGCGAAATGGTCTGGCCCGGGGTCGGCAGATCGGACAGTTCGGCGATCGGCGGCGCGGCGGGCGTGGTCGAGAAGACGCTGACATTGCCGGTGCGATGACTGCCGACGGCGAGCCGAGTGCCGTCCGGGCTGAAGGCGAGCGAGGTCGGGTAGCCGCGGCCGAATCGGATGCTCGACCGCAACTCGGGTTCGCCGGTGACATCGAAGATCTCGACGGTCTGGGTCAGGCTGCGGCCGATGGCCATGGCGCCGTCGGGACTGAACGTGATCGCGCGAATGTCGACGCCGGCCGCGCTCAGCGGCGCGCCGACCCGACGCGGATTCGCCGGGTCGGCGATGTCCCACACCTGGATCGTGGTTTCGGTCCTGGTCACCGCTCTGGTTCCGTCCGGGGCGATCGCGACGACGTCGATCAGGCCGGCGGGGTCGCCGTCGAGCAGCGCCCGATCGACGGCGAAGGGCGTTCGGGCCAGCATTCGCAGGTGCGGGAACAGCTCCTGCGGGAGGGCCGGCTGGTCGAGCGGAAACCGGAACAGGGTGAGCGAACTGGTGGAGACCACCGGGCCCGGTAGCGCGAAAACGTGCACGGCATGGTCGAAACTCGTTGTCACCAGGGATCTTCCACCGCGCAGCAAGCGCGCCCGCGCGACCATATCGATCGGAAAGGTGACCAGCTCCTCGCCGGTGTCCAGATCGCGGATGCGGGCCCTGCTGTCACCGCCGACGATCACGGCGGATCGACCGTCCTCGGTCACCGACACGTCGAGGTATTCGTTGGCGCCCCGCGTCACGGCGGGCATCGGGTCGAAAGTGGTCGCGCCGACCCGCCAGCGCGCGACCTCACCCGGATTGAGGCCGACGGCCAGCACGGTGCCGTCGGCGGTGAACTCGACCGACCGCGCCTCGGCACCGCCGGGACGTTCGATGCGGCGCTCGAACACCGGCGTCTGATCGCGGTCGAAGGTCTCGGTGTTCCAGGCCAGCACCGTGGTGGTCCAGATTCCGCCGAACAACGACGGCGCCGCCGCGACCAGGGTGCGATCGCTCAGGGCGAGCTCCACACGCCGGCCCGTGGCCGACTGCGTCGGTAAGGCGACCGGGTGCGCGGGATCATCGCCAAGGCGCCAGAGCGAAATCGTCGCGCTGTGGGTACCGATGGCGACATACCCCAGGTCGGGGCTCAGCGCGACCGACGACGGCAACCGACCGGACAGCGGAAGCGGGCTCACCAGGCGCGGCGCGTCGGGGTCGGCGATGTTCCACAACGCCGAGCGCAGATCGCCCGCGACCACCAACCATGCGTGATCGGCGCTGAGCGCCACGCCGCGGATGTGTCCGCTGCCGGTGGCGAACCGTGGCCATCGGTCGACGCCTGCCTCCGTCACCCGGACCAGTTCGACGGTGCCGTCGCCTTCACCGATCGCGATCAGGTCGCCCCGCGCGGTGGTCGCGATGCGCGGTGCGTCGGGATCGAAGACCACGCCCCGGCCGAGCACGACACCCGGGCTGATCCGGATCGGCGCGTTCGTCGCGGTGTTCTCCAACAGTGCCGACCGCGCCTCCTCGGTCGCGGCGGTGCGGTAGGCGGCCAGCGCGATCTGCTGGGACAGTGCGGGATTGAGGCTGCCGCCCCCGCGCGCGACGCCGGCGAACAGTCGTGAACTGGATTCCGCTCGCGCGACCGCGTTCTCGTTGCGCAACTGGACCAGGTTGGTCACCGACACCACCGCCAGCAGCACGGCGAGCCCGGCCGCGACGGACGCGATCCACAGCGCGAGGTTCGCCCGGGTGCGGGTCCTGGCGATCGCTTCGGTCACGGTGCGAGCGGCCGAGATCCGGTCGGCGTAGTTCTGTGGCGCCTTCTCGGCGGCCTCCCGAAATGCCTCCGAAGCGACCACCACTCGCAGCGATGAGCGTTGCGCGGCAGTGAGTTTGCCCGCGTAACCGCCGACGGCCGTCAGGTTCGCGCCCGACAGCCCGGCGGTGACCGCGCACTCGGGATCGAGGCGCCGTGGCCGCAGTCTGCGCAGCAGAGCGTGCCGTGGTGCGAGGTCGTCGAGGGCGACCGCGATCGCCGCGCCCATCGACGCACCGTTGATGTCGTTGGCCGGTGCGCTGCCGTGCGTCGAGACCGACCACCGCACACACGCGTCGGTGGCGGCCAGTCTGCTGATCCGCCAGGCACTGTCGAGACTGTCGGTGAATTCGCGATCGGCTTGCAGGAAGCTCATGCGCGCGGGGTCCGGATGCAGGCCGCTCGGTCCACCACGGACCTGGTCGAGGCGCAGCACGCCCACCTCGCCGCCACCGCCGAAGTTCAAGAACAGCACGCTGATCCGACTGCTGCGCACCACCGGGAGGGTGTGCCCGGCCAGTTCCAGCGCGGCCATGATGGCGTAGCCGCGGGCCGGACGACCGCCCTGACCGAGCAGATGACGCACGATGTCGCCGAGCGGGGCGTCCGCACCGGTGATCGGCGTCCCCGCGGGCAGCAACTGGGTGCCGACCGAGGTCAGACCGGCGCGTTCGGCGTGATCGAGGAAGGTCTCGCACGCGTCGTCGGTGTCGAGCGCACCGGTCAATGCCTGTGCCAGCACCGCCATCGCGCGTGCCGCGGACAGATCCGCGGTGATCCGGCGACCCTGGGCATCAGGATCCTCGGCTTCCTCCTCGAGCGGATCGTCGTCCGCGGCGAGGTTCTTCCACCGGGCCAGCGACTGCCGTGCCAGTACCCCTGTTTCCCGGCGGTGTAGCAGCAGGCGGTGGGCGTCGTCGGGCCCGGCGGCGACGGCATCGCGGCACAGGGCCAGCCACCGTTGCGGCGCACCGGTCAGCTCGACCAGTAGCGCGTCATCGGTCGGTTCGACCGCCATCTGTCCCCCGTCTCCCGCCGGGGCATCACCCCGACCCGCCCGAGCACGCCCCGATACGATTGAATTCCAGCACACCACCGATCGACCCAGGGGACCACGTTGTCGAGACGACACATCGCCGAACGCACCCTGGCCGCTACGGCCGCGCTGGCCGCGATGGCGGTATCCGCGAGCTGTACCGCCACCCAGGACACCACTACCGCGCCGACAACAGTTGTAGCGCAAGAGATTTCCGCGGCTCCGTCGATGCTCGACGCGGACGAGGTCGAGCAATTGATGCGACGCCTGCTCGACACGGCGGTACCCAACGCCGAGAAGCTCGAGCTCATCCAGGGCATCGGCAGCGACCCCGAACTGCCGAACCGCGTCGCCGACGCCCCCCGCCAGGGCGGGGCCACCATCGAGATCACCATCACCGGCACACGAACCGCCCCACCCGGCATGCTCGCCGACGGCACCGCGTCGATCAACAACAGCGCGCCGCATCCGATCATCGTGAACTTCGTCGCCGAGGACGGGAAATGGAAGGTCGAGAAGGCGTGGTACTGCCAGATCGCGTTCTCGTTCATGGTCGCCTCACCGGCGTGCCCCACCTGATCGCGCGTGTCCGACGAGCGAACCGCCCGGGGCGGCAACGGCATCTGTGTAGGAGCCGATCGACCCGACAGGAGGCTCCGCGATGCGACTGGCTCGATCCCGGACCGTGGGCCGCTGTCTCACTTCGGCCGGACGCGCGGCGCAGGTAGCCTCGACGGCGTCGAGAAGACGAGGCGCGGTTTGCCGGTCGCCGGCCGAGTGGGGGTGCCAGTTGAGTACTGAGCCCTTGGACCAGTGGCTCGGCGCCGCGTGGGGCGAGGTCCCCGCGTCGCTTCGCCCGGCAGTGGTCGTCCATATCTTCGGCGCCGACCTGGCCACCATGTCGAGCTACGCGGCGGCCAAAGCCCGCTATGTCCTGGATCGGCTCGACCCGGACATGCGCAGCGACTTCGAAGATGTCGCCCAGGACACCATGGTCGAGCTCACCGCGACCCTGCCCACCGAGCGGATCCGGCACTGGAAAGCGCTGGTGCTCAAGAAGCTTCAGTGGCAGGTGTTGCAGGATCGGCGGAGTCGCACGGCCGAGAAGCGCCACCCCGGCCAGCGGGTGGAATACGAGTCGGCGGTGCTGGTACTCGCCGATCACCGGTGCGGCGATACCGAGACCCGGCTCGTCGATCGCGCCATCCTGCGCGACGCACTGGACTCGATCGCGCACGCGGAGACCGCGGCCGTGCTCCGCGCGACCTTCCTGATCGCCACCGACGGCAGCTATTCCGATGTGCAGACCACCGGCGAGGTGGCCCGAGACCTGCGGTTCAGCCAGGAGAAGGTCAAGCGGTTGCGCGCGGCAGGCGCCAAGTTGCTCCGCGAGGCGGTGCGCGAGCAGCTCGACGCCCGCGACCGGGACAACGAGGAGACGGCGTGATGCCCGATCATGAAGCGCACCGTCTGAGTCTGCCCGTCGATCTCGCGGTGCTGATCGCCTTCGCCGAGTCCGACATCCCGGACGTGGATGCCGTGTCCGCCGCCGCGGGGGCACGGATCGCCGAACGACTCCTCCGAGGCGAGAGCGGGTCGGCCTCCGTCGGCGATCTCGGTGTGCGCGCAGCGGTGATGACAGTGCCCGGCTGGACCGTGCAGCCGCTCGCCGCGTCGTCGCAGGGCGATACGACGGCGACCCGTGCGGTGCAGAAACAGCTCGATCGGGAGCTGGGAATCGAATTCACCCGCTCGCCCGCGGGCGCGGAGCAGACGCGCGTCTCGGTGCATTCGTTCGGGGCACGCGCCACGGCGGGCGACGTCGTGCGGGTCGCGGTGAGCCTCGGTGCCGAGCGCACCGAACTGCTCGTGGTCCTCTACGCCGATGACGACGGCACGCTCACCGGTCAGGTGGTTACCAGGGCCCTCACGATGTCGGAGGATCTGGAGATCTCGTTGCTCGCGGGTGCGGCCTTGGGTACCGCGCACACATCGGCGGTCACCGACGCGGTGCGCTGCTCACTCACCGCGGGGCGCAATGCGTGGCGTCGGGTGGCCAAGGGCCTGCCCGTCGGCGATCCGGTGCGGGCGGCGATCGTCGCCGGTTTGAGCTGATCGTCACGGCCGCGGCGCAGAGCCCGAACCCGATCGCCGGACGTGTTCGTCCGGCGATCGGGTTCCGGCGTTCCCCGGGAGGGCGGGCCATTCACCAGGTGGAACCCCCCTGCGGCTCCACTCGGCGAGCGACAACGCGGCCATCGCTCCCAGGGCTGTAGTACTTCACTGACGCCGTCGCGGTGGGTGGTGGCGACGACGTCGGTGAAACCCCTCGCCACAGTGATGCCGTGCGGAGCCCGAACGGTTCGCGGCGAACCGTTACGGCGATGCGGCGCATCTATGTTCTCGACGGCCGCTGATGGGCCCGGTAGTGAGGAACGCGGGGATGACGCCTTCGAGGAACGACGCAGCGCGGCAGCTCGCCGTCGCGGCGACGATGGTGTTTCGGGTGAGCGCCCATGCCAGGGCGGGATTGCGGGCGATGGCAGCGACTTTCGAAGCGCAGGCGCGATTGCTGCTCGCCGACGGTGAGGCCGAGCATCGCGACAGCGTGCGCGACGCCTGCGCGCGGGCCGAGGAGCTCGCCGCCACCGACAGCGAGGCGGCTCGGCGGCAGCGCGCGACCGCGATCGACGGCGCCGATCGGCGTCGGCACTCCCTGATCGCGGCCATCGCCCGTCATCGACTCGACGAAGACACCCGAAACCGGCGCCGTGCCAACGCGATCGACAAGCAGGAGCGAGCCGTGCGGCGCATGCTGATCGAGGCCGACCGCGGCGACCTCTGCGCGTACCCGCCGACGGTGAGCTCTGCCGCCGGCGTGACGGTCGACGAGTTGGTGGCCGCCCAGGAGCTGGCCGTGCACGAGTTGCGGCGTCGCCTGAGGGCATATCTGACGGCTGTCGAAGCGCACCCCGAGGACGACCGATACGTGGCAGACCTGTGAGTTCGACGGAGGAATTCACGACTGACGGCGAAACAGACCGCGAGAGTGTCGAATTCCTCGCTGCCGGCGAACCGGTGCGCGGCGGTGCTCAGCTCACCACCACCCACCTGCGCGAGCACACGCCCTCAACACTCGACGGCGATCGCGGCATCATCGACAACGTACGGACGTTCGGAATCGCCGCGACACAGACCGGCTCGTTCACCTGATGCCGCACCGGGCCCTGTGATCGGCAGACCGGCGACCATGCGCAGCACCAGCCGCGCGAACGCGAGATGGGTGCGCAAGGCTCGCGGTGACCGGGCGACAGAGTCAACAGTGCACGTACCGATCGGCGCGCGGCGACCGGCGAATCGGTCGGTGAGCCAGTCGAGAACCGCGGGCACGACGAGGAATTCGAGCGGCAGGTGTGAACCCCGGCGCACCCGCAGATAGCGCACCGTCGCCCCGGCCTGTTGATAGCGCCGCACGTGGGCGTCGATATCGGCGACGGCGATCACCTCGTCGTTCACCCCCTGGACGATGAGCAGCGGCGCGGCGGGGGCACGGGTGCCGGGCTCGATGTCGGCCAGAACGCGACGCAGGACGGGTTCGGCGAGCAGCTCCGCCATGCCTGCCCGCAGATGGCGGGTGACATCGCGGCGGGCGAACCGCAACAGCAACGCGAAGGTGCTGCGCACTTCGGCTTCACCGAGCAGGTCACGGAATCGCGCGTCGAGGTGATCGTGCAGCACCGGATCGAGTTCGGGATAGGCCTGCCGCAATCCGGCGACGAACGCCGCGGGGAACCCGGCGAACCACCCGCCGTTGAGGCGAACGAAGGCCGCGGCCGGGTCACCCACCGGCGACCCGGCGACCGCACCGACGATATTCAGCTCCGGTGCGTATTCGGCGGCCAGTTCCGCGGCCCACGCCGTGGCCAATCCGCCGCCCGAATAGCCCCACAGGGCAACAGAAGTGGTTGGTACCAAAGCCGTCGGGGCGAAGTCGAGCGCGGCCCGAATCCCGTCCAGCGCCCGGTAACCGGGCTCACGCGCCGCCCCGAATCGACCGCCCGATCCTTCGTGATCGGGCACCGACACCGCCCACCCCTGCTCCAGCGCCATCGCGATGATGGGCAGCTCGAGGGGCGCGATCGAGCCGATCGTCCACGCGCCACGTCGCAAGGCGTAGGAGGGGAAGCACTGTGGTGCGACAGCGTCGATCGCGCAGTGGAACGACACCAGCGGCCGGGGGCGCGGCGGGGCACCCCAGGGCAGCAGCACCGTGGTCACCGAGACCTCCGGCGTGCCGTCGAGATCGCAGGTGCGGTAGAGCAACTGCCACGCCGTGATCTGCTGCCGGATCACCCCGAACAGCGCGATCTCCACCGGCCGCGACCGCACCACCGTCCCCGGCGCGAGCGCGTCGATGCCGGGTGGGGTGGTGTAGAACGGGTCGTCGGGCGGCAGTAGCGGCGCCTCGCGCGAGGTGGCGAGCGGTGCGGCGACGGTCATAGGCTGCCACCGCCACCGAAGAACCAGGGGTTGAACGTACAGGCCAACTCGGGACTGCCTGCCGGATCCAGCGCCCGCAGCGCGATCGAGGCGGCACGCGGGGAATACATCATGGTCAGGTGGTCGGAGACGTCCTGCTCGCAGCCGTCCTGCAGCGCGATGTTGTCGACGGTCGCGTCGGGCCCCGCCTGGAGGAAACCGAGGTCGAGGGGGTTCATCACCTCGTCGTAGCGGGAACCGACGACGGTGTAGGCAACGCCGGGCACCGTGTCGCCGGTGGCGTTGAGGGTGGTGTAGAACGGCGATCCGATCGCCTGCTCGACATTGGACGCGCCGATGACCGGCCGGTAGAAGCCCATGATGTCGATGCCCGCGTTGTTGATCATGCGCCCGAGGGCGGCGATGCCGAGCAGCGAGGTGCCGTGGTGGGTGGCGCCGAAACTGACCAGCTTGCCGACTTTGCCCTGACCACCCTCGAACTTCAGATAGTGGTTCGCGATGGTGCCGCCCTGGGAATGGCCGACGATGTCGACCTGGTCCGACCCGGTTGCCGCGCGTACCCGCTCGATGAACGTGGCGACCTGACGCGAGGAGTCGGCCATCGGGCCCACGCCGTAGCGGCCCGGCAGCACCGCACCGAGTCCACCGGCTTCGAGCAGTCCGGATTTACCGAAGTTCAGGGCGAACACGCAGTACCCGGCTCTCGCCAGGCGCGGCGAGAGAGAGGAGAAGGTGTCGTAGGCGTTGAGCCACGTGCCGTGCAGCAGCACCACCGGGCGGGGGTGCTGCGCCGAGGGCTTGCAGTCCCAGCGATTGGCACCGGCGGGCGCGGCGTCGGGGTGGAGCAGGCCGTAGGCGAAGGCGGGCAGGTAGGCCGACATCTCGGGGCCCTCACCGACGGCGTCGGAGGAGCGGCTGCCGGCCGAACCGGAACTGCTGCCCGAGGCGCTGCCGGTGTCGGCGATGGCGGTGGGTGTGCGGCCGTCGGCGGCGGCGACCGTGCCCGCGTCCAGGTATTCGGCCAGTGCGGTGACCGTCGGCTCCAGCGTGGGTGTCGCGGTGGCCGGGCCGGCGGCCGCGATCAGGCCCGCGGTGATGCCGAGTCCACACAGGGCACGGCGAAGGGATTGCATCGTTGCAAACATGAGTGTCACTTCCGTAGATCCGCGCCGACGAACAGGTAGCTCGGACGCGCTCTGCGAATCTATGACCCAGAACACAGTGATGTCACTGCACCGGGCAACGAGAAACTCTGGACCGGTTTGGCACCGGAACCAAGTTCTGTCCTATTTCGATCGGATGGTCCTGCACGGGAATGTCGTCGGACACAATCGAGTCATGCTCGCCGCACACCCCGTTTCCGAACTCCCCGCTCTGCCCGCGCTGACCGCCCGCCTGCTGACGCGGTGGCCGCAGATCTCCGAGCGCATGCTCGCCGACGGTCTCGGGGCCAACGCGCCTGCCGAGCTACCCGACGGCCACTTCACCGCGGAGGTGCTGCCGACCATCTACGCGTGCGGGCGGGCCGTGCTCGAGGCGATCGGCGCCGACCGGGAGTTCACCTACGCCGAGGTCGCGGCGTTCGTTGCCCCGGTGGCCGAGCGCCACGCTGAGGATCGACTGCCGTTGCCGATGCTGATCAGCGCGATACACGGATCGGCGCAGTCGGTGTTCGCGGAGGCACTGTCGCTGGCCCTGCCCACCGAGACCGCGGAGATGGCGCGCGTCGGCTGCCGGCTGCTCGATCTACTGCGCCACATCAACATGACGGTCGTGGAGACCTACACCGAGGTCGAGCAGTCGATCTATCACGCCGAACGCGAGGCGCGCCGGGAGTTGTGTTCGGCGCTGGTGCGCGGCCTGCCCGCCGAGGAGCTCGCGGCCCGCGCCGACACGATTCTCGCCGACCAGTACACGGTGCTGGCCGTCCACCTGAGCGAGCCGCCCCGCGTCGGCACCGCGGCCAACCTGGTGACCAGGCGACGGATCCGGGTCTTGCAACGCGCGTTGGACGAACTCACCGGCACCACCACCCCGGCCACCTTCGACGGCACCCACGGCATCGCGTTGATCGGTCACAGTTCCGAATCCGACGTCCTCGAGGCGAAGAAGTTCGACGAACTCGCCGACCGGCTGCGCACCCAGTTCGGCGTCCCGGTGTATCTGGCCGAATTCCGCGGCGTCAGCCGTGAGGCGATTCCGGCGGCGGCCGAGGACGCGACCGAACTGACCGAGCTGGCTCGGCTCCGCGGTAAGCCCGGCGGCTGCTATCGACTCGACGACCTGCTGCTCGAATATCAACTCACCCGGCCGGGCCCGGCCCGAGAACGGCTGGCGCAGCAGGTGATTCCGCTCCTGAGCAGTCCACACCTGATCGATGCGCTGGAAGCGCACCTCGTGCACGGCGGCGATCGTAAAACAGCGTCACGGCTGATTCACGTGCACCCGAATACTTTTACCTATCGGCTGCGCAGGATTGCCGAACTCACCGGACTCGACCCGGCCGATCCGGCGGATTCCCGGATGCTCGCCGCGTCGCTCACGGTATTTCGACTGGATTCTCCGGACAACGAAAAAACCCGCTATTCGACGTGTGCTTCGAATAGCGGGTAATTCGTTTCCCGACAAGGAAAGTCTTATTTGTCAGCGCCCTTTACAGGTAGGCGCTGCACACGGGCCAGGCGCCGGGACCCTGCGCGGCCAGCACGTTCTCGGCCACGCGGATCTGCTCCTCGCGGCTGGCGTTGTCGGCCGTGCCCGTACCACCGTAGGCTTCCCAGGTGCTCTGCGAGAACTGCAGGCCGCCGTAGTAGCCGTTACCGGTGTTGATGTTCCAGTTGCCTGTGCTCTCGCACTGCGCCACGGCGTCCCAGTTGTTCGCCGAGGCGGTTGCGGTGGTCAGACCGGCCGGAACGGCGATCATCGCGCCGGCAACAGCGGCAAGACCAAGGGCACGGGTGGTGAACTTGCGATTGAAAGACATAAAGTATTTTCCTGTCTGCGCCCACCGACTCGGTGATGAAAACTACCGCGTCCCTGCCCCTCAGTAATGTCGGGGATCCTCGAATCGCGGGGCAGGCTTTCCGGCGTTCTGCGATTCGATTCGGCTCGGGTTGTTGTTCAAGCCGTGACCGAATGTAGCCGGTATGCGCGCTGAGATCACGTACCGATCACGGAGCGGTTTGTAGCGGATATTGTCCAAAGGAACACCGTTCATCGCTGGTCGACCGTGATAAATCCGTAATCACACCTGTGTTGTTATAGTGCCGTAATGTGACGGGGCTCATATGAATTTCGAGACCGCGGTCACGTTTCCGTTCCGGTAATTCGGGGATGTGAAGCGGGCCCGGCCGGGGGATGATGGGTGCGAAGGAGGCACACATGAGCACTCGCCGGACCCTGTTCACTGCCATCGCCCTCGGTGTGGTCGCGGCTGTAGCCGTGGGGCTCTACCTGTTCCAACCATGGCGGTTGTTCACCACGGTGACCGTCGACGAGGCGCCGATCGTCGCGGTGGACGGTGCGCCGCCGCCGGTGATCGCCGAGGGCGCCTTCCTGTCCCATGAGCACGACACCTCCGGCACCGCGCAGCTCCAGCGCACGTCAGAGGGCACCATCGTGCTCCGGATCGTCGACCTGAACACCTCCGACGGGCCGGCCCTGCACGTCTGGCTCACCGATCAGCCGGTGATCGCCGACGACTGGTACAACTTCGACGACGGCGACCACATCGACCTCGGGCCCCTGAAAGGTAACGAGGGAAACCAGAACTACGAGCTGCCCGCGGGCACCGATCTGTCGACGGTGAAGTCGGTCAGCATCTGGTGCGAGCGCTTCCACGTGTCCTTCGGCGCCGCCACCCTGGCGCCCGCGTAGGTTCGGGCGCGGCCACACCCCGTCCGACCGGCGCAGCCCTGTCGCCCAGGCGGCGTCAGGCGAGCAAGCGCCGCTCGGTGGCCACCGCGACCGCCGCGGCGCGGGTATCGACGCCGAGTTTGTCGTAGATGCGGCCCAGATGGGTTTTCACCGTGGCCTCGCTGATGTGCAGTGCGCGCGCGATCTCGCGGTTGCCGAGGCCGCGCGCGAGTTGGCCGAGGATGTCACGCTCACGGGCGGTGAGCGTGCGGCCGGGGTTGCGCATCTTGGCCATCACCTTGGCGGCGACCGGTGCGGACAGGGTGGTCTGCCCGCTCGCGGCGGCATGGATGGCGGCGAACAGTTCCTCCGGCCGTTCGGCCTTGAGCAGATAGCCGGTGGCCCCCGCCTCGATCGCCCGGGTGATGTCGGCGTCGGTGTCGTAGGTGGTGAGCACCAGCACGTGCGGGGTCGGCGCGGGCTGAGCGGTGATCCGGCGGGTCGCTTCCACGCCGTCCAGCTCACTGCCGAGCTGCAGATCCATCAGCACCACGTCGGGGTGCAGGCTCGCGGCCAGCGTGACCGCGGTCGGTCCGTCGGCAGCTTCGCCGACGACGTCGATCTCGGGCGCACTCGACAACAGCGCGCGCAGTCCGGCGCGGACGACCGCGTGATCGTCACAGATCAACAGGCGCACGGTGGTGGTCACGTGCCGATGCTAGTGCGCGCGTTCGGGGTCGCCGCGAATCCTCGCAGGCCGGCGACGGCGCGGTCAGCCGATGGAATGCCCGCCGCGTTGTCGGCGATCGCTTCACTGGTCGGCGGTCGCGTCGTCGGCGAACGGTGCGCCGGGCGCGAGCGGAATCGCGGCGGAGAGCACTGTGCCGTCACCGGAGGCGGACTCGATGGTGCAGGTGCCGCCGAGTTGGCGCACTCGCGCGCGAATCGCGGGCAGACCGTGGCCGCGATGTCGTTGGGGATCGGCGGCCTGCGCTTCGGGATCGAAGCCGCGTCCGTCGTCGGCGACGTCGAGCACGATCTGGTCGTCGAGGCTGGTCAGGGTGATCGTGGCGGTGGTGGCCGCGGCGTGTTCGCCCACGTTGGCCAGCGCGCCCTGGGCGATCCGCAGCAGGGTCGCTTCCGTTCGCTGAGGCAGTGGGCCCGGCATTCCCTCGATATGACAGCGCACGGTCAGCGTGTCGGTGGTGGCGCGCTGGGCGATGGCGGTCAGGGCGGCGGGCAGCGATCCGCTCGCGGCGAGGTCGGCGGGGGCCAGGTCGTGGACGAAGCGACGGGCCTCGGTGAGATCGCGGTCGGCGATGGCAGCGGCCGAGCGCAGGTGGGTGTGCGCGAGCTCCGGGTCGGTGTCCCACACCAGGTCGGCGGCCTGCAGCAGCATCCGCTGGCTCGACAGGCCCTGGGCCAGGGTGTCGTGGATTTCCATCGCGAGGCGTTCGCGTTCGGCCAGGGTGCCTTCCCTGCGCTCGGTGGCGGCGAGTTCCTTCCTGGTTCGCACGAGGTCGTCGATCAGGGCTGCCTGCCGCTGCGCTTGGCGTCGCATTCCGACGAACAAGGCGGTGGTCACCGCGGCCACCGCGGGTGGGGCCAACAGCACATTCGGGTCGACCCATCCGGCCAACTTCACCTGCGTGAGAACCACCAGCGCGGTGAGGACGACCACCAGCGACACCGCGACCCGCTCGGACAGAATCCGCAGCCCCGTGTACACCAGCGGCACCGCACACCACGCGAAACTCGGCGCGAGGATCACGAGCACGGCCCACGCGATGACCAGCAGAATGAACCACAGCGGTCGGCTCGAATGACGCAACTCGCTCATGGCGTAGAGGGCCGCGAGAGTCAGCGCCAGCGCGATGACCCACGGCGTACGCGGACTTTCACTGTGGCGCAACAGGAATCGCAACAGCGATGCGGCGAGCAGGACGTAGAACGCGCTGTGCACGATGACCGCCAACAGGCGAGTGTCGTCCTGCGGAGTGCGCTTCATGGAACTCCTGTCCTGGGCGGCCGACGCCGCGGGTTTCGGCCGGGAACTTCGATCTTGCCTCTCGCCGTCCACTTCGGCGCCATACCTCGAAGGTCGGTCCGGCTGGAGGCGGCCCATAAGCCTGGGCAAACTCCGATTGTCCCCGGCGAGTGCTCGCGGCGGGTCAGCCGATCGGTCGACCCGGGGGTCGACCGATCCGGCCGCGGAGTGCAGCCACTACGCCGATTCGGCGGGGTCGCCGAGCGAACAGGATGGATATCACCAGGCCACCGCAGATCGCCGGGCGGTCGAGAATCCCCTCAGGAGCAGCAATGACCAGCACGTTCAGCGTCCGCAACCGTCTCATCGTCGCCGGCGCCACTGCCGCGGTGATCGGCGCGGGTGTCGTCGGTGTCGTCACCGTCCAGGCCCAGGATCAGGACCCGGCGACCCGCACCCCCGTCGTCGTCGACACCGCCGACGCCAACCTGACCCGGTCCACCCATCTGTCGATCACCGCCGCCACCAAGGCCGCCCAGACCGCCCTCGACGCCGCCGCGAAGGAGAACCAGCGCGTGAGCGTCGCGGTCGTCGACCGCAACGGCAATGTCATCGTCACCCTGCGCGGCGACGGCGCGGGCCCGCAGTCCTACGACGCCGCCCAGCAGAAGGCCTTCACCGCCGTCTCCTGGAACGCCCCCACCACCGAACTGGCCGAGCGCCTCGGGTCCGCGCCCCACCTGGCCGACATCGACGGCACCCTCTTCCTTGGCGGCGGCGCCCCGGTGAAGGCCGACAACGCCCCCATCGCGGGCATCGGCGTGGCGGGCGCCCCGAGTGGCGACCTCGACCAGAAGTTCGCCCAGGCGGGCGTCGCGTCACTCGGCGGCTGAACCCCGAACAGCGCAGTCCGTTCCCGGCCTGCTGTGCCGCGGGGAAGTCCACGCGGCACAGTTGCCAGGGATCAGTCGACTGCGGTCGCGGCCTCGACGATGACCTTCGCCACCGCGCCGGGTTGGGAGACGGTGAGCGCGTGCGAGGCGCCCTTGATCTCCACCGTGGCGCGCGAGCCCGCCCGTTCGGCCATGAAGCGGTGTGCGGCGACCGGGATGTTGTAGTCGGCATCCGGGAACACGAACCACGACGGCACAGATTTCCAGTTCGGCGCACCGGACTTGCCGTTGAGGGCGCGATCGTTGAGCGGACGCTGGGTGGCGGCGTCCAAGGTGGCCTGAGCCGCGGGTACATCGGCGGCGAACTGCTGGTGGAACTTGGCGGGCTGGATGTAGAGGTCGGTGCTGCCGTCGGGCAGCGCCACCTTGTTCAGCGTTTCGCCGAGCGTGCTGCCCGCGAACTTGCCCGAGAGCTCGCCGATGGTCTCGCCTTCTTCGGGAGCGAACGCCGCGACGTAGACCAGCCCCTTGACCTTGGGGTCGTGGACCTGAGAGATGACCTGACCGCCGTAGGAGTGCCCGACCAGGACGACCGGCCCGTCGATCGACGCCACCACACTGCGGACGGTGTCGGCGTCACCGGAAACGCTGCGCAGCGGATTGCCTGCGGCGATGCTGGTCAGCCCCTGCTGGTTGAGTTGTTCGATCACGCCGTTCCAGCTGCTGGACTCGGCGAAGGCTCCGTGGACGAGGACAACGGTCGGCGTGACGGGGGCGGGCTGGGCGCCGGCGCAACCCGCGCTGGCGACGGTGGCTGTGAGACCCAACGCGACGGCGGTGAGCTTGACGGCAGTGGTGATACGCATGATGGGTTCCTCGGGAGCTGTTCGGGGTAAGCGGAGAAGTGGCGTGCGACTCGGTCGGTCAGTGCGCGAGGAAGGCGAGCAGGTCGGCTTCGAACGCGGTGCGGAATTCGCCGTACAGGCCGTGCGGCGCACCGGCATACACCCGCAGCGTCGCGTTCTTGATCAGCTCGGCCGACCTCATCGCCGAACCGTGGAGCGCGACGATCTGGTCGTCGTCACCGTGGGCGACCAGTACCGGCACGTCGATGCCGAGCAGGTCCTCGGTGAAATCGGTCTCGGAGAACTGCGCGATGCATTCGTAGGCGGCTCGCACCCCGACCTGCATGCCGAGTCGCCAGAACGCGCGGCGCGCCCCCTCGGAGACGGTCGCGTCGGGCCGGTTGAAACCGTAGAAGGCCTCGCTCAGATCCCAGTAGAACTGCGAACGGTCGGTGGCGACACCGACGCGGATTCCGTCGAAGACCTCCATGGCGGTGCCGTCGGGGTTGGTGTCGGACTTGACCATCACCGGGGGCACCGCGCCGAGCAGCACTGCCTTGGCAACCCGGGCGCTACCGTGGCGACCCAGGTAGCGGGCGACTTCACCGCCACCGGTGGAGTGACCGACCAGCACCGCGTCGCGCAGGTCCAGGTGCTCGAGCAGTTCGCCAAGGTCGTCGGCGTAGCGGTCCATGGTGTTGCCGTCCCAGGTCTGGCTCGATCGGCCGTGACCGCGGCGGTCGTGGGCGATGGCGCGATAGCCGTGCTCGGCGACCAAGCGGGCCTGGTCATCCCAGGCGTCGGCGCTCAGCGGCCAGCCGTGGCTGAAGACGACCGGCTGGCCGGTGCCCCAGTCCTTGAAGAAGATCTCGGCGCCGTCGGAGGTGGTGAAGGTGTGTGTCATGGCGACAAAATTACGAGCGGACCCACCCCGTGCGAATCAGTCGAATGACTGCGTACACGACTGAGTCGTGGTGTCGGGCGATGACTCAGTCATCGCCCGGTTTACCGCATCTACCTGCGTCGTCGCGTTGTGAAACCGGCGGTTCTCTGTCAGGATCGGGCGATGTTCGGTGAGATTTCACGGTCGGCGTTGATCGGGCGAGACCGGTATTCGGCCGTGCTGGTGGATCTGCTGGATCGAGCGGTCGCCGGAAACGGCTCGGCGATGATCCTGCGTGGGCCCGCTGGTATCGGAAAGTCGGCTCTGCTGAGTGTGATTCGGCAGGCGGCAACCGACCAGCACCTCACTGTCGTCTCCGCCGTGGGCGTCGAGAACGAAGCGGGCTTGCCTTTCGCGGCCCTGCATCAGCTCCTACGCCCCCTCCACTCGGAGATGGCCAAGCTTCCCGTTTCCCAGCAACGCTCGCTGCGCGCGGCATTCGGCCAGGAAGACGGATCGCCCGACCTGTACGCGGTGGCGTTGGCCGCGCTGCAACTGGTCGGCGAGGCCGCCGCCGTTCGACCGACCGTGCTGATCCTCGACGACCTGCAGTGGCTCGACAGCTGTAGCGCCGATGTGCTCGGCTTCCTCGCGCGCCGGATCGGCAGCGACGCGGTGCTCGTACTCGGTGCCGCCCGCACCGGATCCGAGGATTCCGCGCGACGAGCGGGGCTGCCCGAGATCACGGTCGAACCGCTCGACGAACAGGCCGCCGCCGTGCTGCTCGAGGCGCAGGCGCCCACGTTGTCGAGCACCGTGCGACAACGGCTGCTGCGCCAAGCCGACGGAAATCCGTTGGCGCTCATCGAATTACCGCGTGCGATCCGCGAGACCACGGAGCGGGTGATCGAGGATTTCCCGTTGACCGCCCGCCTCGAAGCCGCCTTCGCCACCCGGTCGGCCGAGCTCAGCGAGCCGGCCCGGACCCTGCTCGTCGTCCTCGCCGCCGATGTAGGCTGCGACGTGGGCAGGCTCCTGCGGGCGGCCACCGAACTCGCGGGCACCCCGGTCGGCACGGGGCACCTGCAGGAAGCCATCGACGCCGGCCTGGTCGAGATGGCGGGTGCGCTCCTGCGCTTCCGGCATCCACTGATGCGTTCGGCGACCTATGTCCGGGCGCCGCTGACCCAACGTCTCGGCGCGCATTCGATTCTGGCCGAGGTCCTTTCGGGTTTCCCGGACAGGCAACTCTGGCATCGTGCCGCGGCCACACTCGGGACCGACGACGCCATCGCCGCGCGGCTCGAAGACTATGCGCAGCGATCGCGAGCCTGCGGCGCCATCATGGCCGCGGTCGCCGCCCTGGACCGTGCGGCGGAGCTGTCCGAACGACCCGACCGCACCACCGCCCTACTCCTGCAGGCGGCGGAACTGGCGAGCGAGACCGGTGCGCGCCGCGAGGCCGTCGACCTGTTGGGCCGGGCCGACCTCAGCGTTCTCGGCCCGATCGAACGGGCGCGCTTGGCCGCCGTCGAGGAAGTCGTGGCCTTCCAGCGCTACGGTGACGCCGATCGTCGCATCCGGGAGCTCGTCGATATCGCCGCCGACGTGCACGCGGCGGGCAATACCGACCTGGCAGCGGGGATATTGTGGTGCGCCGCCGCACGGTGCTCGTCCCAGGACGCCGCCGAGGCTTCACGCAAATCCATTGCCGCTCAGCTGGATTCCCTTGCCCTGCCCGCACACGATCCCCGAGTGCTCGCGGTCGGCGCGCTCAGCCTGCCGTGGGAGCGCGGTGAGGAGATCCTCGAGCAACTCGAACAGCTAGAGCCCGATCGCGCCGACGCGCCCGCCCTGCGCCTGCTCGGCTACACCGCGCTGTTCCTCGGCGATTTCCGCCGGGGCACGGCGTATATCGACGACGCCGCCGCGATCAGTCGCAGCCAGGGACGACTCGGCCTGCTCTCGGGCATTCTCGGCGCCGGGAACTGGACTCGCATCTGGCTCGGCGACTGGGACCGGGTCCGCGCCGAATCCGAGGAGGCCCGCACGTTCGCCGAGGAGAGCGGCCAGGAGTTCTACGCCGCGACCGGGCGCGTCAATCTGGCGATGGTCGCCGCGTTGCGCGGCGAACCCGACCTGGCCGCCGATCATCTGCGCGCGATCGGCGCCGGCCCGCTGTCCACCGGGATGCGGTGCATCCAGATCGCCGCGCAGCAGACCCGCGGGATGCTCCTGCTGTTGGCCGGGCGCGCCGAGGACGCGTTCGCCACGCTGGCGCGGGTCTACGATCCGGCCGACCCGGTGAGCCACCCCATGCAATGCTGGTGGGTCGCCCCCGAACTCGCCGATGCCGCCGTGGCCTCCGAAAACATCGGTGTCGCAAGAGAATTCCTGGCCGACCTGCCGCTGCTGTCGAAGCGGGTCCCTACCTCGATGCTGTGCGTCGTCGACGAATACAGCCGCGCGGTACTCGCCGACGACACCGACGCCGACGCTGCCTACACCGTTGCGCTCAACGGCCATGCGGGCACCTGGCCGCTCTACCGCGCCCGACTGCAGCTCCATCACGGCCGCCGGTTGCGCCGACTGCGCCGCACCTCGGAAGCCCGCGAAGCACTGCGCGAAGCCCGCGACACCTTCGATGCCCTCGGCGCCGCCCCCTTGGCCCTGGCCGCACGCAACGAACTGCGCGCCACGGGCGAGGCCAGCACCCGCCGCTCCCCCACGGCCCGCGACCAACTCACCGCCCAGGAACTACAGATCGCCACCCTGGCCGCCGAGGGGCTCACCAACCGCCAGATCGCGGAAAAACTCTACCTGTCCCACCGCACCGTCGGCTCGCACCTCTACCGCATCTACCCTCGTCTCGGGATCACCCGCCGGGTCGAACTGGTCGGAGCCATCTCGGCGATCAGCTGAGCGGGCGGCGTCGAAACAAGGCGGCAGTCACGAGGAATCGGAGCGACGGGCACGCGCCCGACGTTTGCCTTCGTGCATAGCCTGGACGCGAGCGATCGGAATCGTGTGCCCCTCGGCGATCAGGTCCGCCGGAAGCGCCTGTGGCGCGGGCATTTCCGTAGCCCAGGGGTCGGCGTCGCCGAGCAGGCCGGGTGCGGTGCGCAGGGTGAAGTCGGCGGGGACCACCGAGTCGATGTCGTTCCAGCGCAACGGAAACGACACCGGCACACCCGGGCGGATACGCGGGCTGTAGGCGGCGATCACCGTCGCACCGCCTGCTCGCGTCGAGTCGAGAAAGACCTTGCCCTCGCGGTCCTCGCGAATGAACGCCGTGGTCCCCACGCTCGGGTCGATGCGCTCGGCCCTGGCGGCGACGGCGCGAGTCGCGGCTGCGGCGTCCTCGATCGCGACGCCCGCCTCGATCGGCACGAAAACGTGTAAGCCCTTGGCGCCACTGGTTTTCACCGCCCCCGCGAGGCCGTCGGCTTCCAGCGCTGCCCGGATCAGGTGTGCGCCCGCGGCGGCATCACGAAACGTCTGGCCCGGCGACGGATCCAGATCGAGCACCAGATGTGTCGGTCCCGCGCTGTGGTCGATCGGCAACAACAGCGGGTGATACTCCACCGCCCGCTGATTCCCGAACCAGAGCAGCGTGCGCACATCATCTCCGAGCGCGTAGGTGATCTCCCGGTGCGAACTCTCCGCCCACACCGTCGCGCGCGGCACCCATTCCGGGGTGTATTTCGGCAGGTTCTTCTGCATGAACGGTTCTTGCCCCGGACGCACCCGCACCACCGACAGCGCCCGCCCCCGCAACACCTCGACCAGGCGCTCGCCGACGAACTCGAGATAGTCGACCAGGTCCCGCTTGGTCGCCTCCGCTCCGTCGAACAACGGCTGATCGAGATTGCTCATCTCCACCCCGCCGCGCAGCTCTTTGCTGGTCATGGCCTCACTGTGCCCGGCCGGTGCGGGATGGTCAACCACTGCGCAGGGGCGCGGACTCTGGGCTCGATCACCCGTTTTGGTCGATCACCAGGTCGTCGGCTATCGTATGGTCCGCGCGGCTCACGCAAGTGAGCTGTTGTTCTGGCCCCGTCGTCTAGCGGCCTAGGACGCCGCCCTCTCAAGGCGGTAGCGCGGGTTCGAATCCCGTCGGGGCTACAACGAGAACTCCCCGGTCATTGTGACCGGGGAGTTTTTTTGTGCCCGTCTTTGTGCCCGGAGTGCAACATATTGACAGATGTTGCACAGTTCATACACTGTAGGAAACGGTGCACGGAGGTGACATGATCGAGCAGACGGCGCTGGAGAAGCGACTCCAGGACGCCGCGGCACGCCCCGATGCCGTGAGCGCGTTCCGCGCCGCGAGGGCCGTCTTCCTGGCCGGGCACCGACTAGAGATGAAGGAACTTGCCGTCGCGCTCGGGGTGAACCGGGCAACGCTGTTCCGATGGGTCGGCGGGCGCGACGAACTGCTCGCCGAGGTCATCTGGTCGGTCGCCGAGCCGACCTTGCGTCGCGCGGCGGCCGCGGCTCCGGGTCGCGGCGCCTACCGCATCGCGACGATTCTGGGCGATTTCGCGCAGGCCACCAACACCTCCGACGCCTTCCGCCAGTTCCTGTTGCGCGAACCCGAACGGGCGCTGCGACTACTCACCACGCGCGCGGGATCGGTGCAGCATCGCGTCGTCGCGATCGTGGAAGAACTTCTCGCCGAAGAGATTTCGGCGAAAAATCTCGATCCGCTGCTGCCGGTGTCGGAGTTGGCGCTGTTGCTGGTGCGGATAACCGAGACCTTCATCTACACCGATGTGATCAGCGGTGAGGAACCCGACGCGGCCAGAGTTGTCCGGGCGTCATTGGTTCTGCTGGGCGAACGGCCCGAACAGTAAGTCAGCGAAAGGACACCATGAAGCGCTCCATCTTTACCGAGGACCACGACGCCTTCCGCGCGTCGGTCGCCGAGTTCGTCAAGCGCTCGATCGAGCCGAATGCCGAACGATTCGTCGAGGAACGGGCGATCGACCGTGAAACCTGGCTCGCGGCAGGCGAAATGGGCTACCTCGGCCTCGGTGTGCCCGAGGAGTTCGGTGGCAGCGACGCGGGTGACTACCGGTTCAACGCGGTGTTCGGCGAGGAGCTGTCGAAGGCGAGCGCCGCGATCGCGTCCTCGTTCGGCATCCACTACGACGTGTGCGCGCCCTACATGGTCGAGCTCACCAACGATGAACAGAAGCAGCGCTGGCTCCCGAAGTTCTGCACCGGTGAGATCATCACGGCCATCGGCATGACCGAGCCCTCGGGCGGTTCCGACCTGGCAGCGTTGAAGACCACCGCCGTGCGCGACGGCGACGACTGGATCGTCAACGGCTCGAAGACGTTCATCACCAACGGTTTCAACGCCGACCTCGTGATCGTCGCCGCTCGCACCAGCCCGGAGAAGAAGGCCAAGGGCATCACGCTGTTCGTCATCGAAACCGGGATGGACGGCTTCACTCGCGGGCGCAAGCTCGACAAGGTCGGCCAGCCCGAATCCGATACCGCCGAACTGTTCTTCGACAATGTGCGTGTGCCCGACGCCAACCGGCTCGGCGAGGTCGACCGCGGCTTCATCGCCATGATGGAGCGGCTGCCGCAGGAACGCATCGGCGCGGCGGTCTCCAACCTCGCGCACGCCAGCGCGATCCTGGACGAAACGCTGCAATACGCCAAGGAGCGCAAGGCATTCGGACAGCAGATCGGCAGCTTCCAGTACAACAAGTTCCTTTTCGCCGAACTGGTCACCAAAGTCGAAGTGACACAGGCGTTCGTCGATCAGGGCATCGTCGCCCACGCTGCCGGTGAGCTGTCCGCGGTCGACGCGGCCAAGGCCAAGTGGTGGTCGGCGCAGGTGCAGAACGACGTGCTCGACGCGTGTGTGCAGCTGCACGGCGGCTACGGCTACATGCGTGAGTACCGGGTCGCACGGGCGTGGATGGACGCCAGGGTCACCAAGATCTGGGCGGGTTCCAACGAGATCATGAAGGAACTGATCGGCCGCGATCTGGGCCTGTAGCGCACGGATAGCGTCGCGCCCGGCGTAGGAGCCACCGGGCGCGACGCATCGCCGGTCAGCTCAGGATGATCGGCAACGCGGCCAGATCGTTCTGCGTGAGCACCGGCAGGTTGCCGATCTCACTGTCGGGCACGGCAAGTCGCAGTTTCGGAAAGCGGGCGAACAGCGCGGGCAGCGCGATCGCGGCTTCCAGCCGCGACAGCGCGGCGCCGGGGCAGATGTGCGGACCGTAGCCGAAGGCCAAGTGGCGGTTGGCGGTCGAGCGCGTCACGTCGAACTCGTCGGCGGTCTCGCCGTGCACCGTGGTGTCGCGGCCGACGGCACGGTAGGACATCACCACGCCCTCACCCTTGGCGATCACGGTGTCGCCGACGGTGATGTCCTCGGTGGCGAAACGCATCAGCAGGTGCGAGACCGGTCCGTCCCAGCGCAGCGATTCCTCGATGACCTGCTTCCACTCCACGTCCCCGGCAAGAACCTTCGCCAGCTGCTCGGGCTCGGCGAGCAACGCACGCACGGTATTGATGATCAGGCTGACGGTGGTCTCGTGTCCGGCGGCGACGAGGGCCTTGATGTTGCCGATCGCCTCTTCCTCGGTGAGCGGCTCGCCGCCCTCGTCGGCGGTGACGAACGCCGAGGTCAGATCGTCGGCCGGGTCCGCGATCTTCTGCCGGACCAGGTCGGTGAAGTACACGTCGAGGCCGCTAATCACCTCGAGGCGCTCGTCCTGTGGGGTCATCACGGAGAAGAACTTCTTGTACCACTCGAGCAGCTGCGCGTGGTCTTCGCGCGCGACGCCCATCAGGTCGCCGACCACGCGCATCGGCAGCGGGTAGGCGAAGACCTCCTTGAGGTCCACCGCGGCGCCGTCGGCGCCGGCGGCTTCGAGGTCGTCGAGCAGATCGGCGGTCAGCTGTTCGATCACCGGACGGAGCTCTTCGAGCCGCCGCGGCGCCAGTGCCTGGGCGGTCTTGAGCCGCAACCGGCGGTGCTCGGCGCCGTCGACGCTGAACATCGAACGGTCGACGAGAACCATCCCGATCAGCGGCCACTGCGTGGTCACCACGCCGTCGGCGTACAGCGACCACGCGTTGATGTCCTTGACCAGCCGGGTGTCGGTGGTCAGCTGACGGGCGAGGGCGTGATCGGTGACGGTCCAGGCGGGCACGCCGAGCAGGTCGATCCGGGTGATCGGGCCGAGTGCTCGAAGTCGGGCGGTTTCCCCGTTGAGGTCACCGACCATGGGGTCGATGGCGAAAGGGCATGGCGAACTCACGAAAAACCTCCGACGGGTCGAACTGGTGTGAAACGAACGGGCAGCGCTGTCATGCCCCGAAGGAAAGCCGAAGGTCGCCGGGTGAGTTGGTCGGCGGGTACTGCCAGGTCGACGTCGGGGAGCCGGTCGAGCAGCACCTCGATCCCGGTCCTGGCGATGATCTCCGCGATCTGCTGCGCCGGGAAGGGACAGCGATACTCGCCGTAGCTGAACGCGAAATGGGCATTGTTGCCGGTGGGTACCGAGCCGCCGTCGGTAAACGATTGGCGCACATGTGGATCGAGATTGGCGGCCGCGAGACCGAGCAGCAGGAGATCGCCCGCCCGGATCGTCTTGTCGGCGAGACGGGTGTCGCGCGCCGCCCACCGGCCCGCCAGAATCGAGGTGGGCCCCTCTTCCCAGAGCACCTCGTTCATGGCCTCACCGACACTGCGCCTGCCACCGCCGAGCGCGTTCGCGAACCGGTCGTCGGTGAGCATCAGCCGCATCGAGCTGCCGAGCCAGTCAGCGGTGGTGAGGTGACCCGCGGCGGCGATCGCCATCAGGTCGTTCATGTACTCCTCGTCGGTGAACGGCTCGGGGTCGGCCAGCATCATCGACGCCAGATCCCCGGCGGGACGGGCCCTCTTGACGGCGACGAGGCGTGCCATGTGCTCACCGAAGCGCACGTGCCCGGCCTGGGCGTCGGCGCCACCGTCGGCGAGCTGTTTCATCGCCAGGGCGAGGTCGGCGGCGTCGTCGTCGGGCAGGCCGAGGATGCGCGCCAGCGCGAGAGCGGGCAGCGGCACCGCGAACTCGGCGATCAGGTCGGCGCTGCCGCGACCGCAGAACCCGTCGACCAGCCGGTCGGCGAGTTCCTCACAGGCCCTACGCAATTCGAAGTGGTCGACCGCGTCCAGGGCGGGCTCCACCATCGCCAGATGCCTGCGGTGTTCGGCGCCGGCGGTGAAATAGATCGAGGGCATCGGGTGCCCGATCATCGGCAGCAGCGGCCAGTCCTCCGGTACCCTGCCCCACTGGTTCCACAGCGACACATCACGCGGGAACAGCAGCGGATCACTGGTCACCTGATGCAGTTCGCGATAGCCGATGATCAGCCAGGCCGGAAACCCGCCCGGCAGCTCCACCTCGACGACGGGGCCGTGATCGCGGCGCATCCGCCGGTAGACCTCGTGCGGTTCGATGTGGAACTCGGGGCCGCTCAACGGCACGGCGCCGGTCATCGGGCAGGCGCCGGTCGGGGTGCTCATGAGACGGTTTCTCCCTGTGGGACAGCGGAATACAGGTGCTCGACCAGTGCGATCAGCACCTGCTTGCTCGATTCGCGCGAGCGCGCGTCACACATCACCAGCGGCACCGCGGGATCGAGATCGAGTGCCTCACGCACCGCGTCGGGCGCATGGGAACCACCGAAGTCGTTGCAGGCGACCACGAACGGGGTGCCCTGATGTTCCAGTCGGTCGATCGCGTACCAGGAGTCACTGATCCGGCGCTGGTCCACCAGCACGATCGCGCCGAGCGCGCCCGCGAACAGGCGGTCCCACAGGAACCAGAACCGTTGCTGGCCAGGCGCTCCGAACAGATACAGCACATGTTCGTCATCGAGGGTGATACGACCGAAGTCGAAGGCGACGGTGGTGGTCGACTTGCCCGGCACACCGCTGGTGTCGTCGACGTCCGTGCCGACATCGGTCATGGTGGCCTCGGTGTCGAGTGGCCTGATCTCGCTCACCGAACGCACCAATGTCGTTTTGCCGACGCCGAATCCGCCGATGACCACGATCTTCAACCCGTGCATTGCCGTGCTGTGGAGCGGCGCTCGAGCCCGCTCGGGCACGTTCTCAGAGCTTGCGAAGTCCAACGAGCACCTTCTCGAGGGTGGAGGCATCCAGCGACATCGCCGCCGACAGCGGTGGGCGCACCGTGATCTTGCCCGCGGCGAGCAGATCCGAGAGCACCACCGTGGTCACCCCGACCGGCAGACGCAGTTCGGCCGCGATCTCCACCACGGCGGTCGGCGCCCGGCACATGTCGAGGACCGCGTACTGCTCCGAGGTCATGCCCGCGGTGGGTGCGGACTCGCTGACCACCAGGGTGACCAGGTCGAAGTCCTCGGTCGCGGGCGCTCGGCCGCCGGTCAGGGTGTAGAAGCGGTCGGGATCGTCGTCACGACCTGCCCTGGTCACTCGACCGCTCCGCGTCTGGGCTGGGCCGCCAGGTGCTCGCCGAGCTGTTCGACCAGCTCGTGCATCGTGTGCCCGACCAGCCCCGCGTCGGCGTCCTCGGCGGCGACCACCGCCAGGTGCGCGCCCCGCCCGGCCTCGACCACGAACAGGATGCCGCCGTAGAACTCGGTCATCGACTGGCGAACTCCGCCCCGCCCGTCACCGAACTCGACGGAAGCCCCGTGCGACAGGCTCTGGAATCCGGCGGCGATCGCGGCCAGCTGATCGGCGCGGTCCACATCGAGTTCCGGGGTGTGGCAGATCTTCAGGCCGTCGCCCGAGAGCAGCAGGGCGTGCCTGGCCCGGGGGGTGCGGGCGAGCAGCTTCTCGAGCAGCCAGCCGAGATTCGCGGGAGCAGTGGTGGTCATCGGTCCTCCAGTGGGTCGGGAGCCGCGGCGGCGCCGCCCGGTTCGTGGCTCGAGGTGGTGCGGCCCGGCGCGGAACGCTGGAAGGCACCGAGGGCGGTGGGCTTGGCCGGTGGCGCCTCGGCGGTGGGCGCGGCGGTCAGGCCTTCGGGGTGGACTTGGGCCAACGTGTCGCCCCTGCGACGTTTCGGCAGCGCGGGCGAAGAGGGCATGGCGCCGTCGGCCTCCGGTCGCGCGTGTTGGCCCACCGGATCACCGAAATCCATGGTGCCGGTGTCGGTCCTGCGCGGAATCGGGGTATCGAACTGGCTCAGCGTGGCGGGCTCGGCGAAGCGTGGCGGGGCCACCACGTTGCGACCGCGGCGTTCGGCGCGCGCGGTGAGCTCGCGCGGGACCACAACCACGACCGCGGTGCCCCCGATCGCCGAGGGCCGATACGACACGGTGAGTTCGTGTTTGCGCGCCAGATGCCCGACCACGGCGAGCCCGAGGCGGGTGCCCGACAGCGAGGCCAGGTCGGCGCCCTTGCCCTTGTGATCACGTCCGGTGACGGCGGCTTCGGCGCGCCGGAGCGCGGAATCGCTCATGATCAGGCCGCTGTCCTCGATCGTGATCACCACGCCCGCGGGCACTTCCGCGGCGTACACGTGCACCTCGGTGGTGGGTGGGGAGAAGTTGCACGCGTTGTCGAGAAGTTCGGCGAGGGTGTGCATCACGCCTTCGGCGGCGTGCCCCGCGACACCGATCTCGGCGATCGCGCGCAACCGCACCCGCTGGTAGCCGGCGACGCGACCCATCGCGCCGCGCAGAATCGATTCCATCGCGATCGGTTTCGCCCACCGGCGTCCGGTGCGCGCACCCGAGAGCACCGCGATGCTGTCGGCCAGGCGTCCCGCCTGCGCGGTGCGGTGGTCGATGTGGAGCAGATCGGTGAGCACCCTGGGGTCGGCGTGGCGGTGTTCCATCTCGCGCAGCTCGGCCAGCATCGAGGTGGTCATCGCCTGGATGCGGCCCGCAGCACCGGCGAACGCGGCCAGCGCCGCCGCGCCGCGTCGCGCCGCCTCCTGGGCTTCCCACGCGTACGCGGCGGTGTGCTCGTCGGCCTGGGTCAGCCGCGCGCTCGCCTCGGCGACCGTGGCGGCCAGTTGCTGTTCGGCCCGCTCGGCGGCGGCCGTACTCGCGCGTGCCTGTGCGCGTTGCCGTAGCGCGAACCAGACCGCGGGGCAACCGAACAGCGCCGCGGCGACCGCGGCGGCCAGTACCGGGATGCCGATGGACGGGGGCGCGAACACCGCGGTCACCGCGGCGATCGCGATCACCGCCACCCCGGCGCCGAGCACCACGGATCCGGCGCTGTCACCGGACTCCGCCGGCGCGGCTGCTGATTGCGCCATCGGCAGTGCTTCCGCAGTACTCACAGGCCCCCTGCCCTCATGGTCGATCAAACACGCAGCAAGGCAGCCTGTTTCGTAATGGAAGTCGAGCATATCGAGCCCCCGCCCGACCTGCCACTCGACCGATCAGGGTTCACCGGACGTTGGGATACGGGTCAGCATCCGGCCTGGTCATGACGGGTCGGGCGAGACCGTGCTCACGCGGTGAGAGCCGGTGCGATGACCACGGCCATGGCGCGATAGCCGGAATCATTGGGGTGCAGGTGATCACCGCTGTCGAACGCGTCGGCGAGCCGAGTTCGATCATCGGGCGCGGCCAGTGCTTGTTCGAGGTCGACAATCTTGTCGAAGGCGCCCGACTCCCGTATCCAATTGTTCACCTCGCTACGCAGGCGCTCCTTCTCGGGTGAGAAATACGTCGACCCGGCGAACGGCAAGATCGTCGCACCGACGATGCGCACACCCCGCGCTCGTGCCTGACTGATCAATTCGCGGTATCCGGCGATGAGTTGATCGGTCGACACTCGCGGATACACAATCCCGTCCGGGCCCGCGCTGCCCGACAGGCCGATGTCGTTGATGCCGATCAGGACGACGGCGGTGCCGACGCCCGGTTGTTCGAGAACGTCGCGGCGGAACCGGGCCAGCGCGCTGTCGCCGAGCACGGTCGAGTCGGTGAGCAGCCGGTTGCCACTGATTCCGGCATTGACCACCGGCCCGTGGTGGCCCGCCGCCGCGAGTTGGTCGGGATAGCGCTGGTCGGCGTCGAGGGTGGAGCGGTAGCCGTCGGTGAGCGAATCACCGAAGGCCACGGTGACGTGTCCCGCGTTCGGTGACAGGGTGTCGACGCCGGCCAGGTAGTACCAGGACTGGGAGGTTTCGGTGAAGGGTGCTGCCGACGGTTCGGCGGCGTGATCGCCGTGTGCCCGGTAGGTGGTGGCAAGCGCCTGTCCGTGCTGGGTCGCCGGGCCGGTGGGTTGCGCGAAGTAGAGGGTCACCGCGAGCGAGGCCCCCACGCTTTGCACTGCGTCGCTGGTCATCTCAGCGCCCGGGGCGATCACGAAGTCGGAGCGACCACCAACGGTCAACGCCCGCACCGATTCCGCGACGACGCCGGCTCCGCCGGCGCTTTCCGCGACCGTCGCCGCCGAGACGGGCAAGGGGTATTCGCCGTACCGGTTCGACAGCCGAACCCGGACCTGCGGGCCCTGCTGCGACAGGCGGATCACCTGTCGCACAGTCTGATCAGAGAAGCCCAGCGCGGACCAGTTCTGATAGATCGGGTACTGCACAGAGGTCGCCCAGGCACTCGACCACGACGTTTCGGTGTCTCGCACACCGAACGCCACCAGGGCCAGCGCGGCCGCGGCAGCTATGGGCGCGGCGAGCCGGCGCAGACGCTTCGTCACCGGAGCGACCATGTCATGCCGAAAGTAGTGCGGGCGTCGGGAACTTCGTCACTGCAATGGGTTCCGTCTCGTCAGGGAGTGAAGACACCTATTCTGGAGACGGCGTCCGCACTGCCCGGCGAGCCCTCGCTCCCCGGGCGTGGCACCGCGCGTGCTTCATTCCAGCACGGCCGTCGCCTCGACCTCGACGAGCAGATCCGGCTCACCGAGCGCGGCCACCCCGATCAATGTGATCGGCTTGACGGGATCGACGCCGAGCTTCGCCGCGGCCCTCGCGACACCTTCACCGAGCAGCGGGTACTTGTCCGCGTTCCAGTCGACGACATAGACGGTCAGTTTCGCGACATCGTCGAACGAACCACCGATCGCCCCGAGCGCGGTGCCGATATTGAGGTACGCCTGCTCGACCTGCGCGGCGAAGTCTCCCGCGCCGACCGGGTTTCCCTCACCGTCGCGCGCGACCTGCCCGGCCAGGAAGACCAGCCGCGACCCGGTCGCGATCGAGAGTTGCCGGTACACCTCCGGCTTGGGCAGCCCGTCCGGATTCACCAGTTGCACAGCCATGTCTTCTCCCGTCATCGGAGGGTTCCGATCAATAACATAGCAGTGATATGTAATCTTGCGCTATGGCCAGAACCAAGAATCCCGCAGTGCGGTCGATGCTGATCGAACGGGCGGCGCACATGGTGGCCACCCGCGAGCCCGTCACCTTGCGCGGCCTGGTCGCGGGCACCGAGGTCTCCACCATGGCGGTGTACACCTATTTCGACGGCATGGACGGCCTGTGGCGCGCAGTCCGTCAGGAGGGTTTCACCCGCCTCGCCCTGCGCCTACGCGAGGTGCCGAGCACCGACGACCCGGTCACCGACCTGGCTGCACTCGGCAGCGCGTATCTGTCCAATGCCATGGCCAACCCGGACCTGTACCGGCTGATGTTCGAGGCGGGCTTCGATCTCGAAGACGCCGAGGCCGCCGACGCCACCCTGCACCGCCTCGTCGTCGCTGTGGAGTCCGCTCGAACCACCGGCCGATTCCGCGCCGACACCGACCCGCTCGACCTGGCGACCCAGAGCTGGGCCATCGGCCACGGACTGGCGGGCCTCGTCGCCACCGGGCCGCTCCCCCCGGCGACCCTCGACTTCGGAATCCCGATGCTCACCGCTCTTTTCGTCGCCGCCGGTGATGAACCGCATCGGTGCGCGCGGTCGGTGTCGTCGGGGTGGCGGCTGGACTGAGCGACGAGGTCAACCGCAATTCAGCTCGCCTACAGCACTTTTCGTTGCCTCGGCGACGAGTTCGTTGGACGGGTCGGCGTTCTGGTCGGGCTTGGTGGTGAGAACGGCCAGGACGACAGGCGCACGACCGGGCGGCCAGGCGACGGCTACGTCGAGGGCGGAGCCGTAGGCCGGGGTGCCTGTTTTGTCGCCGACGATCCAGTCCGCGGGCAAGCCGGCCTTGATGCGTTCGGCACCGGTCTTGCCGGCCTTCAGCCACGTGGCGAGCTGGACACGCTCGGGCTCGGGCAGAGCGGTACCGACGACGAGGGCGCGGTAGTTCGCGACGAGCGCGGCGGCGGTCGTGGTGTCGCGTTCGTCGCCGGGGATCGCGGTGTTGAGTTCGGGTTCCCAGCGATCCAGCCGCGACACGGTGTCGCCGAGGGTACGCAGGAAGGCGGTGAATCCTTCCGGGCCGCCGAGTAATCGGAGCAACATATTTCCGGCGGTGTTGTCGGACAGGGTGATCGCCGCATCGCAGAGCGCGGTGACCGTCATACCGGTGTCGATGTGCTTCGCCGTCTCCGGTGAGTTCACGACGATGTCGGCAGCGGTGTAGTGGATGACCTGATCGAAGTAGCCGGTGGACAGCGGATGTGCCTGCAGGAGAGCGCCGCACGCCAAGCCCTTGAAGGTCGATGCCATCGGGAAGCGTTCGCCCGCGCGGTAGTCGACGCTCGCGCCGCTGCCGGTGTCGACCACCGAGAGGCCGAGTCGAGCACCGTATTTCGCCTCCAGGTCGGCGAACGGAGCGGTGGCGAGCGCGGTCGTCGAAGTGGTCGGTGCCGGTGCGGCATCGTTGCTCGAGCAGGCGGTGAGGGTCGCGGCCGATATCGCCAGTGCGAGGGCGGCTATCCGGGTCCGCAGGCGGGGTGTCGGTATGGAGGAAGTCACCGGTGCACCACATCATCGCGGACCGTTTCCGGGCCAATATCGGACAGTGGCCTGGACGAGTCCGACACGATATGACCGCAGGTCAGCGGGGTGAGAACGGGGCGGATACCGATCCCGACCAGCTCGTCGCACCGGATCGGCCGAGTCGCGGCAGGTGCGCTGGTTCAATGGCGGTATGGATCTGATCCGCCACCTCCGATTCTTCGTCTCCGTCGCGGACGAGGGCCATTTCGGGCGGGCGGCAGCGGCGCTCGACATGACCCAACCGCCCCTGTCGCAGGGGTTGCGTCGCCTCGAACAGCATCTCGACGTCGAACTCATCCGCCGCACCAGCCAGGGCGCGCTGCTCACGACCGCGGGCAGGCACCTGCTGCCGCGCGCCCGGCTGCTCGTCGACGACGCCGACCGGTTGCTCGCCGAGTCACAGCGGATCGCCCAGCTCAGCGGCACCGTGCGGTTCGCGGCGACGAGCGCGCTGCCCGATCGCCTGGTCGCCGCGTGTGTCACGAGTCTGCGCGCGGCGGGCGGCAGCGTGGCGACGACGTTGGGTACGACCGTCGATCTCGTCGCCGAGGTGCGGACGGGTGTGTGCGATGTGGCGGTGATCGAACATCCAGCGCTGGTCGACGGCGTGGAGGCCGGGCCGGTGATGAAGCTGCCGCGCTGGCTGGTGGTGCCCACCGACCATCGCACCACCACCGCCGAAAGGCCGACGTTCCCGATGCTGGCCGGACTGCATTTCGCGCACCCACCGCGCGCGGCGAACCCGCCCGCCTTCGACGCCATCCTCGACCTGCTGCGCGAACGCGGACTCGACGCCGTGCCGCTCGCGGCTCCCGACGACAGGGCGGTGCTGGCCGCCGTCGCCGCGGGCACCAGTTTCGGTATCAGCGCCGCACCACCGACACCGACGCCGGGAGTGGCCTGGCTGACGTTGGCGCCGCAGTCGATCGCCGTGCGGGTCAGGGTGATTCGCCGGGCCGATGCCGGCGCGCACGCCGAGGCGTTGGATCGGGTGCTCTACCGGGAGCGACTGCGATGAGCACGTCGGCGACCGCCCGGATTCGTGCCGTGTTCGCGGACGCGGGCTGTTCCGGTTGGCTCCACGCCCGCCGCTGCGACGGCACCCCCGGCGAGGTTTCGGTCGGCGGGCACGACCGCGTGGTGATCGCGTCGGTCTACAAGCTGCTGCTGCTGGCAGCGTTCTTACGACAGGTCGACCGCGGCGGAATCGACCCCGCGGGCCGGCTCACCATCGACCCCGCCGACTGCACGCCGGGCCCCACCGGCATCGCGGCACTGCACGATCCGGTCACGCTGAGCCGCCGCGATCTGGCGACCTCGATGATGACGGTGTCCGACAATGCCGCCGCCGACGTGTTGCTCGGCGAGGTCGGCCTGGTCGCGGTGGTCGAGCTCGCGCAGGAACTCGATCTGACCGATACCCGCATCATCGGCGGCACGGCCGACCAACATCGCAGCCTGGTCCGCGATACCGATACCCACAGCACCGCGGAGGCTTTCGCCGCGCTGGCCGACAACGACGAGGCGTGGACCGTCTCCGCCTACGACCCCTCCTACGCCAGCGCGACGACACCCGAACAGATGACCCGATTCCTGTGGAAGCTGTGGTCGGGCGACATCTTGTCCACGGCGAGCACCGATTTCGCGCGCGCGGTGATGAGCAAACAGGTCTGGCCGCACCGTGTCGCCGCCGGATTCCCGCATCGCGGTGTGCTCGTCGCGGGCAAGACCGGCACCATCGGCGTGATCCGCAACGAAGTAGCCGTCATCGAGTTCCCCGGCGAAACACCGGTGGCGGTGGCGGTGTTCACCCGTGCCGCCCGTGCCGACCCGATGCTGCCGGTGGTCGATGCCGCGATCGGCGAGGCGGCACGGATCGCGGTCACCGAACTGCGCCGTCCACGCTGAGGCGACAACGACCGAACGACCATGGCTAGCATCATCGGTTGTGGGTGGAGATTCTTCCGGCTTCGGCCGAATGCAGAAAATCGGGATCGTGGCGGGGGCGCTGGCGGTAGCACTGGCGGTGGCGACTCCGTTGCTGCCGGTTCAGCAGCAGCGCGCGAGCCTGGATTGGCCACAGCCGCAGTCGATGCAACTCAGCGCGCCGCTCGTAAACTACGTGCCGCTGTCGCTCGATGTGCGCATCCCGTGTACGGCGTTGCGCGATATGACCGGTGGGACAGTCCTTTCCACGGTTCCCGCTCAGGCGCCGCGAGCCGGTTCGAAGGGCTTGGTCGCACGGATCGAGGACCGGCCGGGAGGCGACCGGGCGCTGTCCGTCGTCCTCCGCGACAAGCTGCTGTTGAGCGCGTCGATCGCGGACATCGCGGGAGCCGATGCGACACCAGCGGGCACTCCCGGCTCCGAAGCCGAGGGCCGCCCCGACAGGCAACCTCCACCCGCTGGGGCCAACCCACCCAACGGCGCCCAGTCCCCCGCCGGCCCTCCCCCCTCGGGCACGGTTCCGCCGAACGGGCCGAGCGGAGTGCCGCCGTCGTCTACGAAGCCGCCATCCGGACCGGGCACTGTGCCCGCGAATACGAGCGATGCTCGATGCGGTGCGTTGACGGTGGTTTCCACGGCATCGAGCACGACCGCCGAGCTCACCGGCATGGCCCGGGCCGACGGGTCACCGACGAAGACGACCGTCGACGCGGACATGCGGCCGCAGGTGGTCGGGGTCTATACCGAACTGGATCGTGGACGGATGGGAGACGCGCGGCTGCATGCCGAGATCGATGCGCGGTTCTCGTCGAGTCCCACCGGCTGGAAGCTGGCCGCGATCATCGGGGCGGTGTTGTGTGCGCTGCTCGCGTTGATCTGCCTGCACCGCAGCGACACTCGTGACGGTCGACGCTCCCGGCGCATCCTTCCCGCGCGCTGGTGGCGATTCACCGGCATCGACGCGGCGGTCGCGGGCACCTTGGCCGTCTGGCATGTGATCGGCGCCAACAGCTCCGACGACGGCTACATCCTGACGATGGCGCGCGCGTCGAGGGAAGCCGGCTACACCGCCAATTACTACCGGTGGTTCCAGGTCGCCGAGGCGCCGTTCGGATGGCCGTACGAGGTGCTCGCGCAGCTGACCCGGGTCAGTGAGACCGGACTGTGGATGCGGTTGCCCGCGCTGCTCGCCGGGTTCGCGTGCTGGCTGGTGCTCAGCCGGGAAGTGCTGCCGCGCCTGGGTTCGGGCGTGAGTTCGCACCGAGTCGCGCGTGGGACCGCGGCGCTGGTTTTCCTCTCGATCTGGCTGCCCTACAACAACGGACTGCGCCCCGAACCCCTGATCGCGGTCGGCGCGCTGCTCACCTGGTGCTCGATGGAGCGGGCGATCGCCACCCGCCGCCTGCTGCCCGCCGCCGTCGCGGTGCTGATCGCCGCGTTCTCCCTCGCCGCCGGCCCCACCGGATTGATCTGCGTGGCAGCACTGTTGGCCGGTTCCCGACCGGTACTGCGGACGATCATCGCCCGTGCCACACCTGATTCGGGCGCCGACGCGAGCGCTCGCGGAGCCGTATTCCTCCGCTACACCGCACTCGTGGCCCCGATCGTCGCCGCGGGCACGCTGGTGCTGGTCGTCGTCTTCGCCGATCAAACGTTGTCGACCGTGCTCGAAGCCACCCGTGTCCGCCAACTCGTCGGCCCCGACATGTCCTGGTTCGAGGAACGCACCCGTTGGGATTCGCTGCTGTCGGTCAACCCGGACGGTTCCCTGGCCCGCCGCTTCGGCGTCCTCGCCATGCTCGTGTGCCTGGCCGTCGGCATCGCCGCGACCCTGCGCGGTGGCCGCATCCCGGCGACCGCCCGTGGCCCGGTCACCCGGATGCTCGCTGTCGTGTTCATGGCGCTGCTGCTGATGATGTTCACCCCCACCAAGTGGACCCACCACTTCGGTGTCTACGCGGGCCTGGCGGCCGCACTCGCCGCGATCACCGCGGTCGCCCTGGCCCGCACCCGGCTCGGGTACCCGCGAACCCTGTTCGCGGCCGCCGTGTTGTTCCTGCTCGCCGTGAGCTTCACCGGTTCCAACGGCTGGTGGTACGTCTCCGGTTACGGAGTCCCCTGGCCCGACCGCGCCCCCACCATCGGCGGCGTCGCGGTATCGACCGCATTCCTCGCCGCGACGGCCGCGGCCCTCGTCGTCGCACTGTGCCAGTACTACCGCGCGCCCTTCGCCACCACAGTGAGTGGTCACGACGATGTCGGCACCCACGGCAACGGCGCTCGCGGTGCCGACGGCGCGGTCCTCGATCCACCCGACAACGGTGACCGGGCCGGCCTCGGCGGTGACCCCGAGGTGGGTGCCGACAGTGGCCGCCTGCTCGATCGTGGCCGCGTGGGCGCTGGTGGCGGCCGTGGCGTCGGCCGACGCCGCCGCCGGGTCCCCGCGGTCGCGCCACTGACCGTCGCCGCGGCGGCGATGGTGGTGTTCGAAGTGGGATCGCTCGCTTCGGCGGCGATCGCGCAATATCCGGCCTACTCGGTCGGACTGTCGAATCTGCGTGCCTTGGCGGGCGACCGGTGCGCGATGGCGGACGACGTTCTCGTCGAGACGAATACCGCGGGCTCGTTGCTCACCCCGTACAGCGGCCGTGTCGCCGACGGGCTGGCTGCCGAGAACACCGGCTTCACCCCGAACGGAATCGGCAGCCTCGCCCCCGACCCCGGACCCGGCCAATCCTCCGCCCCACCTTCGGGCTCGGGGCCTGGTCCCAGCGGCAGCGCGGGCCCGGGTGGAGGCGCGCCCGGCGGCGCGGGCCCCAGCACAGGCCTCCCAGGCGGCGCGGGCCCCGGCCCAGGCATGCAAGGCGGCGCGAGCCCCGCAGGCTCTGCACCTGGTGGGGGCGGGTTTCCCGGTGGTACGAGCGGTGCGCCGGGCGGCGCACCGAGCGGCTCCGCACCAGGCGGTGCCAACGGGGCGCCGCCGAGCGGTCCGAACGCGGGGCCACCGGGCGCACCGGGCACTTCCGGACCCGCGGTGACCGGCGTGAACGGCAGCACGATGGCCTTGCCGTTCGGGCTCGCTCCGGAACGCACACCGGTGCTCGGTAGTTACTCGACCGGTGAGCCGCGGCGAACACAATTGACGACCCAGTGGTACCGAATGGATCTCGCTGCCGTACAACAGGACACGGCGTACCGGGTGTTGATCCTGACGGTCGCCGGGCGGATCGAGTCCACCGCCCCCGACGGCTCGCGCATGCCGGGGCAGCGGCTGCGGGTGGAGTTCGCGCGCCGCTCCGACGACGGAACCATCACCGCTCTGGGCGATATGGCCCCGCCGACGGTCGGCGGAGCACCCGGCTGGCGCAATATCCCAGTAGCCCTGGATCGAATTCCAGCAGAGACCAACGCCATTCGACTGTCCGCCGACGCGAGCGAGCCCGATCCCCTGCAGTGGCTCGCGCTCACCCCGCCCCGCTTGCCGAAACTGTCGAGCCTGCACACCGTCGTCGGCAGCGCCGATCCGGTGCTCGCGGATTGGCATGTGGGACTGGCCTTCTCGTGCCAGCGACCGTTCGATCATCGCCACGGTGTCGCGGAGATGCCGATCTGGCGGATCCAGCCCGACAAGCTCAACGCACAGGTCTCCGAGACCTGGCAGGGCGACACCGGCGGCGGACCGCTCGGCTGGACCGGCCTGCTCATGCAATCGCGCACCATCCCCGCCTACCTGGCCGACGACTGGACCCGCGACTGGGGCGAACTCCAACGCCTCACCCGCACGGTCGCCGCACCTCCCGCCGAGATCGCCGTCCACACCGAAACCCGCTGGGGCCTGACCGACGACACCCCGATCAAGACCAGCTGAGCGCCCCGAAACGCGAACCGCCGCTACCCGAAGCATGGGTAGCGGCGGTTTCATTTGCGTCGGAGGCTACTTCGGCGGCTCGCCGCCGGCGGGCGGACCACCGGCCGGAGGTCCACCAGCGGGCGGTGCACCACCGGCGGGGGGCGTCGCACCCGCGGGCAGGGGCTTGCCGATATTGCGGGCCATGTCCGGCATCAGGCGGATGGCGACCTGTTCCCAGGTCCCCCAGTTGTGGATGCCGATGTCGGGGAAGTCGTAGCTGACGTTCTCGTAACCCAGTGCGGTCACGCGCTTTTCGAACGATCGGGTGTTGGCCAGAGCGATCGCTTCCAGCGGCATGCCCTGGGTGATCGCGTCGATCGAGGACAGGTCCTGGTCGGCGGGCTTGGCGCTGCCCGCGGAGACATAGAGGCGGGTGTTGTTGGCGATCAGCTTCTCGACGAAGCCGTAAGGGTCCATCCGGCGCCATTTCTCGCTGCCCGCGGGCGCCATCGCCTCGATGTTGTAGCCACCGCTGGCGATCATCGCCCCGCCGAGCGCCTCACGCATGCCGGGCATCGACATGTGCAGGTAGCCCGACAGCGATCCCGCGTAGGTGAACTGCTCCGGGTAGTAGGCCGCCATCAACATCGCCGCGCTACCACCACTGGACAGGCCGACCACCCCGTTGCGGGTCGAGCTGAAGCCGAGCCGCGACTTCATCGCCTCCGGGAGCGTCTTCGTGATGAAGGTTTCCCACCGGTAGGTGGTGGTCTTGCCCTGGGTGTCCTCCCAGCCGCCGATCGCCGAACCGGAGTCCGCGCTGGGCAGCATCGACCCGTCGGGGTTGACGCCGAAGAAGTTGCTCGGCTGCTCCCAGTCGGCGTAGAAGCTGGACTGCCCGCCGACCGGCATCACGACGTTGATGTTGAACTTCGCCATCTGCGCCGGGATGGTGGTGTGCTTCTCCCAGCCGTTCAGGTCGTTTTCGGCGCGTTCACCGTCGAGCAGGTAGACCACCCGATCGGTGTTGCCGTCGGCCGCGCGAATGATCCTGGTGTTGATCTCGCCCATCGACGTATCCACCCGGAAGTCGATCGCGGACGGGTCGGCGTCGGCGGCCGCGGGCGCTACCGAAGCGCCGAACGGCAGCACCGCCACCGCGGCACCTGCGACAACCCGCCGAAATAGCTTGTTTACCCCACGCATGATCGATGTTCCGGCCTTCCCATCTGTGCGGCATCGCCGCTTCCCCACTCGACCCGCCGCGGTGCGAAACCTGCGCGCGGGGCCCTGCCGGGCAGCATAGCGCGCCCCTGATCCCCGGGGAACATCGAATTGCGCAGTGCGGCAGCTCGGTTCGCGCGCGTGCCCGCAACTGCGGATTCTCGGCGCAGGGGCGCCCGGACGGAGCGCTACCCTGGGAGGTCGATTCGTGGCCGCGCCCGGCCGCCCCTGCCGAGAACGGGACCGCCGTGAAGATCGCCGTACGCCTGATGATGTTGTCGCTGGTCCTCGCCTTGCTGTTCGGGGTGCCCTGGTGGACGTTGGTCTCGGCGCCGACCGGTGGCAACGGGACCCTGTTCTGGGTCGGGACGGGTATCTGTGTGGCCGCTCTCGTGTGCCTGCCGTTCACGATGTTCCTCGGGCACGGGCCCGCGCAGTCCGATCCGGCGGTGATCGTCGGCGACACCCTGCTCGGGGTCCTGTGGGTGGTCTTCTCCTGGTCGGTGATCGGAGTGTTCGTGCGTGGCGCGCTGGCCGTCGGTGGGATCGACGGTGCGCGAATCGTGGCGGCGGGGGTGCTGGTCACGTCGGCGGCGCTGGTCGGCTGGGGTGTGTACGAGGCGCGCCGGGTGCCGCGGGTGCGCACGGTCGATGTCGCGATTCGCGGACTGGCGCAGGGGCTCGACGGGTTGCGGGTCGTGGTCGTCACCGACACCCACTACGCGGCGCTGAATCGGCGGCGCTGGTCGGAGCGCGTGGTCGAGGTGGTCAACGCCCAGCGGCCCGATATCGCCTGTCATGCCGGCGATCTCGCCGACGGTTCGGTCGCGAAACGCCAGGCTCAGGTCGATCCGCTCGGCAAGGTCGAAGCGTCGCTCGGCCGGTTCTACATCACCGGCAATCACGAGTACTTCGGCGACGCGCAGGGCTGGATCGACTACATGGCCGCACTCGGCTGGCAACCGCTGCACAACCAGCACAAAGTCCTCACCCGCGACGGCGACCGGCTCGTCGTCGCCGGCATCGACGACCCGACCGGCGTCGGTTTGCCCGGTCACGGCCCTGATCTGCCCGCCGCACTCGCGGATGCCGACCCCGCGCTGCCGGTCGTGCTGCTCGCCCACCAGCCCAAACAGATCGCCGACAGCGCCGCGGCGGGCGTCGCGCTACAGATCTCCGGTCACACCCACGGCGGGCAGATCTGGCCCTTCCACTACCTCGTCCGGCTCGATCAGCCGGTGGTCGCGGGCCTGAGCCGCCACGCGAACAACACCCAGCTCTACACCAGCCGCGGCACCGGCTTCTGGGGTCCGCAACTGCGGGTGTTCGCGCCGAGTGAGATCACGGTGCTGGTGCTGCGTCCGGAGCCCTCCGGCTCGGGCGTCTCGCCCGGGATCAGCGGTGAGGTCGGGTGACCTCCGACGGCAGCGGCCCACTCATCACGACACTCGAACCGGTCCACGAGTAGGTGATCGTGGCCGGCCCGCCCTGCGGTGTGGCGAACGGCTCGTCGGCGGCCAGCCACCGGTACTCGGCCGTGACGGCGGTGCTACTCGAACCCACGACGGTGGTGAAGGCATAAGGCTCTGAAGTGCCTGTGCCCAAGTATTTTCCGTCGTGGAAGAACAGCAGGTGAATCGGCGCCCCCGCCGAGTTGCCGCCGATGGCGCGCACCCACAGCAGTTCCCCACAGTTGCCCGGCTGATCGGCCGAGGCCTGCCCGGCGACCCAGCTTCCGCCGAGGCTCGCGAGGGCATTGCGAACACCCGCCGAGGACGTATCGATGCAGCGACCCGGCCCACTGATGTCGTCGCCGGGGGCGGGCGAGGCGCTGTCGGGAGCCGGGACCACCGTGGGAGCCTGTGTGACGGGCGGTGTTTCGGGCTCCGGTGCGATGGTGGCGCCGGGCTGTGGCGCGGACGTCCGCTCGGGCGCGGTGGCCCCGGGAGCCTGCGTGCCCGGCGCGGGCGCACTGGTCGACGATGGGGTCGCCGGCGCGCGGGACGTCGAAGTAGCTGTCCCTGAACCACTCTCGTCAGTGCAGCCTGCGACCAGCGCCGCGGCGACGGCGATCAGCGCACCCATCCGAACTGCATTCTTCATGGTTCCTCGATTCTGTGTCCCCTACGCGCTGTAGCGCGTATGTGCACACTTCATCGGGGCCCTCGACACGGTCGTTAGGCGATTCAACGAAATCCTCACCCTAGGGTGCGACATCCACACCCATATACCTAGATCTGCTAGGTTATGACATAGATCTTCTAGGTATAGGAGTGTCATGCGCATAGACAAAGACCTGGTGGCAGCCTCGGCGACGCCGCTGGTGCTGGGAATCCTGGCCGAGGGCGAGTCGTACGGCTACGCCATCCTCGAGCAGGTCAACCAGCTCTCACGGGGGCGAATGCAATGGACCGACGGGATGCTGTACCCGCTGTTGCACCGCTTGGAGCGACTCGGGCACGTGTCGTCGACGTGGCGGGTGTCCGAGGGCGGACGCCGACGCAAGCACTACCTGATCACCGATTCGGGTCGCGCAGCACTGGCCGAACGACAGGCGCAGTGGAGCGTGGTCGCCGAGGCGCTGGAGCAGGTCTGGCGCGGTGCCACCGCACCCACGACGAAGGGATGGGCGTGATGGAAACCGAGCTGCAAGCCCATATCGACCAGTGGCGCGGATACGTCCAGCGTCATCACGCCATTTCCCTCGCCGATGTCGACGAAATGGAAGACCATCTGCGCGAACAGATCTCGACCTTGCAGGCCGGGGGCCTGTCGGGCGAGGAGGCCTTCCTCGTCGCGGTCAAGCGGATGGGCAGCATGGACGCGATCTCGCGCGAGTTCGCCCGCGAGCATTCCGAAAGACTGTGGAAGCAGCTGGTTCTGGTGCCCGAGGAGTCCGAGAGCGGTGCGAACAATCGCGAACTGCTGGTGGTTCTCGTACTCGCCGTCGGGGCGGCGTTCACGATGAAGGCGGGCTTCACCTGGCTCGACGGATCCGCTGTGGCCCGCAACCTCAGCCTGTTCGTATTACCCTTCCTCGCAGGCTATTTCGCCTGGAAGCGGCAGGTTTCCGTGCGGGTGGCAACGGTGTTGCTCGTCCCGTTCGTGCTCACCGCGCTCGTCCTGAACCTCTCTCCGTTCGAGCCCGAGGGCGCGACCGAGATCATCGCCGCGATCCACGCACCGATCCTGCTGTGGTTGGTGGTCGGCCTGGCGTACGCGGGCGGTGACTGGCGATCCGGGCGGCGTCGGATGGATTTCATCCGGTTCACCGGGGAATGGTTCGTCTACCTGACATTGCTGGCGCTCGGCGGCGGCGTGCTGGTGGGACTCACGGTCGGCGCGTTCGGGACGCTCGACTTCGACATCGAGCCGGTGATCGAGGACTGGGTGCTGCCCTTCGGCGCCGCGGGCGCGGTGATCGTCGCCGCCTGGCTGGTCGAGGCCAAACAGAACGTCGTGGAGAACATCGCGCCGGTGCTCACACGGGTGTTCACCCCGCTCACCATCGTCATGCTGTTCGCGCTGCTCGCCGCCCTCGCGACCACCCACAGCCTGACCGCCGTCGATCGCGATCTGCTCATCCTGATGGACCTGATCCTCGTGCTGGTCCTCGGCCTGCTCCTCTACACGATCTCGGCCCGCGACCCACTGACCCCGCCCGGCCTCTTCGATCGCCTGCAACTGCTCCTGGTGGTCGCCGCGCTGGCAGTCGACGTGGTGATGCTGGCCGCGATGCTCACCCGCATCGCCGAATTCGGCTCCACCCCGAACAAGGTGGTGGCCCTGGGCCTGAATGTGGTGCTGCTGGTGAACCTGACGTGGTCGGGCCACCTCGGTCTCGGATTCCTGCGTGGCAGGCGAACCTTCGCCGCCCTGGAACGCTGGCAGACCGACTACCTGCCGGTGTACGGCGTGTGGGCCGCGGTCGTGATCGTCGCCATCCCGCCGTCGTTCGACTTCGGCTGAGTCGGCGACCGGATAAAACCGCTGGCGGGGCGTGACAGGATCAGCGAGTGCTCCTGACGATCTCTACGACTCACACGCCGGCGACAGACCTCGGATATCTCGTGGTCAAGCATCCCGACCGCGTGCAGTCGTTCACGACCACCGGCGGCACGGCACACGTGTTCTATCCACAGGCCGACGTCGACCGCTGCACCGTCGCGCTGCTGCTCGATGTCGACCCGGTCGAACTGGCCCGGCCGACCAAGGGGCACAACGGCTCCGCACTGGGACGCTATGTGAACGACCGACCGTACGTGGCGTCGAGCTTGCTGTCGGTGGCGTTGGGCAAGGTGTTCCGGTCGGCGCTGAACGGGACGAGCCGGGATCGAGCGGAGCTGGCGGGCACGGCGATCCCGTTGGAGATCGAGGTACCCGCGGTGCCGTGCCGGGGCGGGACCGAGATCGTCGAGCGGCTGTTCGCGCCGCTGGGCTGGACCGTATCGACGACCTCGCAGCCGCTCGATCCCGAGTTCCCGGAGTGGGGTCGCTCCCCCTACACCCAGCTCCGCTTGACCGGGACGTTGCGGCTGGCCGACGCGCTCAACCACCTCTATGTGCTCCTGCCGGTGCTCGACGACGCCAAGCACTATTGGGTCGACGCCGACGAGGTCGACAAGCTGTTGCGCGCGGGTGCGGGCTGGCTCGGCTCCCATCCCGATCGCGAGCTGATCGCCCGGCGCTACCTGGCCGGGCGACGGACACTGACCCTGTCGGCGTTGGAGCGCCTGCGTGCGGTGGACGAACCACTCGACGACGCCGAGATGCCCACCGACGCCGTCGAACGCGTCGAAGCCGCCGAGCGCCGCACACCGCTGGTGAAGCTGCGCAAGGAAGCCGTCCTCGCCGCACTGGCCGAGACCGGCGCCTCGCGCGTCCTCGATCTCGGTTGTGGCCCTGGCGCTCTGCTCCTCGCCCTGCAGGCCGATGCCCGGTTCACCGAGATCGTCGGCGCCGATGTCTCGAGCGCGGCGCTGTCGATGGCGGAGCGGCGCTTGAAGTTCGATCGGATGTCGGATCGGCAGCGAGCCAGGATCACGCTGATCCAGTCGGCGCTGACCTACCACGACAACCGGCTGCGAGGCTTCGACGCGGCCGTGCTCATGGAGGTGATCGAACACGTCGACGAGTCACGGTTGCCCGCGCTCGAACGCGCCGTCTTCGGCCACGCCGCCCCCGGCGCGGTGATCGTGACGACGCCGAACGTGGAATACAACGTGCACTACGAAACCCTCGACGGACACCGCCACGACGATCACCGATTCGAGTGGACCCGTGCGCAATTCGCCGACTGGTGCGCCCACGTCGCCGAGACGTTCGGCTACACCGTCGACATCCGTCCGGTCGGCGACCACGATCCGCGGTCCGGCTCCCCCACCCAGCTCGCGCTCTTCCGCAAGGCCACTGTGACATCGGCGCCTGCGCTCGACCCCGCGCGGCCACGCTCCGCTACCGCCTCCGGGCCCGAACGTAAAGGCGCGCTGTGAACATCGACCTGCCCGAGCTGTCACTCATCGCCCTCATCGGCATCTCCGGTTCCGGCAAGTCCACCTTCGCCCGCGAGCACTTCAAGCCGACCGAGGTGCTGTCGTCGGACGTCTTCCGTGGCCTGGTGGCCGACGACGAGAACGACCAGTCCGCGACGAAGGACGCCTTCGACGCGCTCGGGCACATCGCCGGCATCCGGCTGCGCGCCGGTCGCCGGGTGGTCATCGACGCCACCAATGTGCAGAAGCACGCGCGGGCCGAATTGGTCGCGTTGGCACGGTCTTTCGATGTCCTGCCGGTCGCGATCGTCATCGATACGCCCGAAGCCATCGCGTGGGAACGCACTCAGGGCCGCACCGATCGAGACTTCGGTCGCACTGTGCTGAAGCGCCAGAGCCAGGATCTGCGGCGTTCGCTGCGGGAACTCGGCCGCGAGGGTTTTCGCAAGGTGCACGTCGTCAGCGATCCGGCCGAGGTGACGATCACCTACGAGAAGGCATGGAACGACCGGCGCGAACTCACGGGGCCGTTCGACATCATCGGCGATGTGCACGGCTGCCGAGCCGAATTGGAAACGCTACTGGTCGAACTCGGGTGGACGCTGGTTCGCGACGAGGCGGGTCGTGCTGTCGACGCCACGCACGCGCAGGGGCGTCAGGCGGTATTCGTCGGCGACCTCGTCGATCGTGGGCCCGATTCCCCGGGTGTGCTGCGGTTGGTGATGGGGATGACCGCCGGCGGCAACGCGCTGTGCGTGCCGGGCAATCACGAGCAGAAGCTGCTGAAGAAGTTGCGCGGTAAGAACGTCACGGTGTCGCACGGTCTCGCGGAGACGCTCGAGCAATTGGAGAGCGAGTCCCCGGAATTCATCGCCTCCGCGGCGCAGTGGATCCACGACCTGGTGAGCCACTTGCGCTTGGACGGCGGGCGGCTCGTGGTCGCGCACGCCGGGCTCAAAGAGGCGTATCACGGTCGGGCATCCGGTCGAGTGCGCGACTTCTGCCTGTACGGCGAATCCACCGGGGAGACCGACGAATACGGCTTGCCGGTGCGTTACCCATGGGCGCGGGACTACCGTGGCGCGGCGACGGTTGTCTACGGGCACGTGCCGACTCCGAAGATCGAGTGGGTCAACAACACCGTCTGCCTGGACACCGGTGCGGTGTTCGGCGGCGAGTTGACGGCGATGCGCTACCCGGAGAAGACGTTCGTGGCGGTGCGGGCCTCGCAGGTGTACTACGAACCGATCAAGCCGCTCGCCGACGCCGAATCCGCCCGTGACAACGAAACTCTCGACCTCGCCGATGTGACGGGTCGCAGGCACATCCGCACCGACTACGGCACGGTGATCGTCGACGCCGAGAACTCCGCGGCCGCGCTGGAGGTGATGAGCCGGTTCGCGATCGACCCTCGGCTGCTGCTGTGGTTGCCGCCGACCATGTCCCCGCCGTCCACGTCGACCGTCGAGGGCTATCTCGAATACCCCACGGAGGCGTTCGCCGACTATCGCGCGGCGGGCGTGGACAAGGTGGTGTGCGAGGAGAAGCACATGGGTTCGCGGGCCGTGGTGCTCGTGTGCCGCGATCGCGCAGCGGATCGTTTCGGGGTCGGCGACGGCTGTTCCGGCGCGATCTACACCCGCACCGGACGGTCGTTCTTCACCGATCCCTCGCTGACCGAAACGCTGCTCGACCGCGTACGGACCGCAGCGGCACCGATTTTCGACGAACTCGAATCGGGTTGGCTGCTCTTGGATTGCGAGCTGCTGCCCTGGTCGGCCAAAGCCGCCGGGCTGATCCGCACCCAGTACGCGGCTACCGGTGCGGCCGCGCGCTCGGCGCTTCCGTCGGCTGTCGCGGCACTCGATGCCGGTCTGGCCCGCGGACTCGACCTCGGCGAACTGCGTAGTCGCACCGCCGACCGCGCCGAGAACGCGGACGCTTTCGCCGCCGCGTACCGTCGATACTGCTGGCCGACAACAGGACTCGACGGCGTTCAGATCGCCCCGTTCGCCCTGTTGGCCGCCGAAGGCGCCACCTACGCCGACCGCGACCACGGCTGCCACCTCGGCATCAGCGACCGATTGGTAGCCGCCGACCCGGTGACCTTCCGCCCCACCGAACATCGCGTCGTCGATCTGTCCGACCCCGCCGCCGAGGCCGAAGCCACCACCTGGTGGCTCGCGATGACCTCGGCAGGTGGCGAAGGCATGGTCATCAAGCCCTACGCCGGACTCGCTCACCGCGCCAAAGGCAAACTCGCCCAACCGGGCATCAAATGCCGAGGCCGCGAATACCTGCGCATCATCTACGGCCCCGACTACACCGCACCGCAACACCTCACCCGACTCCGCGACCGCACCCTCGGCCGCAAACGCACCCTCGCCCTGCGCGAACACACCCTGGGCCTGGCAGCCCTGGATGCCGTCGCGGCCGGCGAACCGTTGTGGCGGGTGCACGAGTTGGTCTTCGCGATCCTCGCCATGGAATCCGTGCCGACCGACCCTCGTCTCTGAGGGCTTTCGCGTCCACTAGTGTCGTCTCGGTATTCGCGTCGCCAGAACTGTTGAGAGAACGAAGAATTGACCCAGATCGCCCCGTTTCCCCTGCCTTTTCGTGTCGCTCATCTGGTGGCGCTCGCGCCGGTTCGGACGGTGCGCGAGCTGGAGATGATGCGATTGAGCGCGGGAATCCGGGCGAAATCGCAGTGGCATCGGAAGATCACCGACGCCGACATCCTCGCCCGATGGACTCGAGAAGCCACCGAGCTCGGGATGTCGGCGGCTCAAATCCGCTATGTGCTCGATGAACTCGCGTACTACGCCGGTGTGCGCGACGAGAGCACCGGGATCGAGGTCTCCGCTGTCGATGGGGTGTGGCAGTCGGACACCCTGATCGACGACGCGTTGCGGTCCCGCTTGATCGAAGCGGCCCGGGTACTCGAGGACGTTCCCGCGGCAGAACAGGATTGGCATCCGGGCTCGAATCATCAGGTGCGCAATCTCGTGCATCCCTCGCTGTATTGCCTGGTCCGCGGCGTCAGCCGGTCCGCCGACGCGCCATGGCCCAGCCCGGCGACCCACGATGCCCGGTACGCCTACTCACCGAAGTTTCAATGGCTGCCCACCGACGTCGACGTCACCGATGTCGGCGAGGTTGTCCTCCGCTCCTACATCAACAACGTCGACCCCGCTCGCCATCACGCACTCGAATCCGTCCTGCCGGACCTCCTCGCCCGCATGCTACCGATGCTGGCGAACGTCCTGACCGACCTTCGACACCCACGACCTGTGCGGATCGAGGTCGACCCGTTCAGCTGGTACGACGACAGCGAACCCACGGAGCCGACCGATGAGGACGACGACGAAGCCGACCAGGCCTACGAAGCTGCCTGGGATCACTGGTGGGAAAACCGCCGACCTGCCGTTCCCGACGCACCCGTCTTTCAGGCGCCGCCGCCCGTCGACGACAGCGTTCGCGTCGATCTCAACGGTCGCCGGTTGCAGGTCATCGTCAAGCTCGCCACCATTCAGCTCACGCCCGCGAAGCCGGAATACCCGGGCGGTTCCTGGCACGTCGAAGGGATGCTCAACGAACGCATCGTCGCCACCGGGATCTACTACTGGGACAACGACAACATTACCGACAGCGTGCTCGGTTTCCGCGCCGCCGTCGACGACCCGCAGTACCAGCAGAACGACGAGACCGGGATGCGTGAGGTCTTCGGCCTCGCCGACGAGGACATCCTCAATCAGGACTTGGGATCAGTACAGGCCAGAGCCGGTCGCTGCGTGGCATTCCCCAACATCCTGCAACATCGCGTCGCCCCGTTCCGGCTCCAGGACCCGACCCGCGACGGCCACCGCAAGATCCTGGCCTTCTTCCTGGTCGACCCGTCGATCACCATCGTCTCGACCTCCGACATCCCCCCGCAACAACCGTGGTCGCCCACGTCGACGATGACCCCCGCCCAGGCCGCGGTCTTCCGCGAAGAACTGATGCGAGAGCGGAAGTTCTTCGTCGACGAACACAACGACGAGCTGTACGAGCGAGAATTCTCCCTCTGCGAACACTGACAGTCGTCGAACGCGATCAGCTCACGCGATACTCATCGGCGCCAGAAGAAGTGGTGGACGACTCCGCTGGGGCTGGGGACCTGTTCGTGGTGGAAGCGGTCGTCGTATTCGTCGGGGCTTTCCCACAGTCGTTCGCCCGCACCGATTTTCACCGGTGCGACGACAATGTGCATGGCGTCGACGAGGTCGGCCGCGAGGAACTCACGGACCGTGGCGACGCCACCGCCGATGCGCACATCCTTGCCGTCGGCAGCGTCGAGAGCCTGGGCGAGCGCGTCCTCCGGCGTGGCGTCGAGGAAGTGGAAAGTGGTGTCGGCCAGGGTGAACGACGGGCGTTCGTGGTGAGTGAGCACGAAGACCGGGGTATGGAACGGCGGGTTGTCGCCCCACCAACCCTGCCAGTCGTAGTTCTCCCACGGGCCACGCAGCGGGCCGAACTTGTTGCGACCCATGATCTCCGCGCCGATGTTGAAGGCGTAGTCGCGCACGATGTAGTCGTCGAGGCCATAGGTGCCGCCGGGATCGGTACGGTTGACCCAGTGCGCGGTGGCGCCCGCCCAGGACATGAGGTCGGCGGGGTCGGCGTGACCGAAGGGACGTTCGAGACTCTGCCCCTGCCCCGCCCCGTACCCGTCGCTGGAAACGCTGAAGTTCTGAACGCGAACCATCTGAGCCATCGGTGTGCCCTTTCTGATTGCGATGTGCAAGCAGTGAAGAACATAACCTAGACTGATCCTGTGTCGCAACCAGTTGCTCGAGAAAAGTTGCCCGTGCCGCCGGGCAAGTCGGGCTGCCCGATCAATCTGACGGTCGAGCTCCTCGGCGACCGCTGGAGCCTGATCATCTTGCGCGACATCATGTTCGGCGGGCAGACACATTTCCGGGAGCTGCTCACCGGTTCCGTCGAGGGCATCGCCTCGAATATCCTGGCCGCTCGGCTCACCAAACTCGTCTCCGCCGGTCTACTCACTCGCGACGACGACCCGAGCCACCGTCAGAAAGTCGCGTACCACCTCACCGAGGCCTCGATCGCGCTCGTTCCGGTGTTGGCCGCACTGGGCGCGTGGGGTGCGCGATGGCTGCACACAGCGCCGGAGCTGACCGTGCGCGCCGAGTTGCTCGCCGCCGGCGGACTCCCGATGTGGGACCGATTCATGGAGGAACTGCGCGCCACCCATCTGCGCGGCGAGCCGCTGCCCGACGACGGGGTGCTCGCGGAACTCACCGCCGCCTACAACGAGGCGGTCGGCGGGTAAGCGCTACCGCACTGTCTGGCGGCCGACTTCGTTCAGGTGGGCCATCGCCTGCCGGTACGACTCGAACAGGCCCGTCTCGCAGTACGGGACACCGATCTCGGCGCAGAACTGGGCGACCATCGGCTGGGCGCGGTGCAGGTTGGCGCGGGGCATCGACGGGAACAGGTGGTGCTCGATCTGGTAGTTCAGCCCGCCCATGGCGGTGTCGACGAGGAAGCTGCCACGCACATTGCGCGAGGTGAGGACCTGACGACGCAGGAAATCGGTGTTGTCGCCTTCGGGCAGCACCTCCATGCCCTTGTGGTTGGGCGCGAAGGTGGAGCCCATGTACAGGCCGAACAGGCCCTGCTGGACGGCGATGAAGACCAACGCCTTACCCGGCGACAACACCAGGAACGCCGCGGAGAGCAGGCCGATGAAGTGGGCGGCGAGCAGCGCGCCCTCCCAGATGCGGTTCGGGATCGGCCAGCGGAACACCGCGACGACGCTCTTCCAGTGCAGGCTGCCGCCTTCGAGCAGCAGCAGCGGGAAGAACAACCACGCCTGGTAGCGGAAAATGAAACGCCGCCAACCTCTTCCGGCCTTCGCGCGGTCGCCGGAGAACGCGAGCACACCCATCGCGTCGGGGTCGGCGCCCTCGGTATTGGGGTGGGCGTGGTGACGGTTGTGGTTGCTGGTCCACCAGCCGATACTCAGCCCGATCGCGAGGTTGCCCGCGATCAGTCCGTACAGGTAGTTGGCCCGCCGTCCGGCGAAGATCTGCTTGTGCCCCGCGTCGTGCCCGAGGAAGGCGATCTGTGAGAAAACCACGGCAAGCAACACCGCGACCGCCAGCGTCCACCAGGAGTCACCGATGGCGAAAAACGCCGCCCAACCAGCCACGAAGGCCCCCGCGGTGAGCGCGCTCTTCCACCCGTAATAGCGCAGTCGCCGGTCGAGCAGATCCGCCGCCCGGATGCGGCGCAACAGGACCGAGTACTCACTGCCACGCACGGGGACGACATCAGACGCGATAACCACGGCACAAGCATGGCGCATGGAGGCCACGGCCGGGTGAACGGGTTGCAGATCAGCGACTACCGAATGTTCGCGACCCGACGACAGCCGCGCGCCGCCGCGGCCTACCCGGCGACGTCGACCGGCGCGAGGACGAGATCGGCGATACCGCGCACGAGCTCGGCCTCCCGCTCGGTCGGCGCTCGGCCGGCCAGCAGCTTCGGCCGCACGACGGCCAGCGGAAGCTCGAGCAGGACGAATGCGATCTGGTCGGGCGGTCGCCCGGTGCGCGCCGCGAGAACCTGCACCTGCGCGCGGAAAAGGCGCCGGCGGGCCGATTCCATCGTGTCGAATTCCGCCTTGGCGCTGTCGCTCCACTCGTCGCGACCGAAGGCGCGGGCACCGGCCTGCAGTACCTGGGCTTCGGCGAGATTGTCGCGACACCACTCGACGAGCCACACCGCGACCTCGGTCGCCGATTCCGGAGTCGGCTGCTCGCCCAGTAGTTCGCGATAGCGAAGCTGCATGCGCTTCGACGTCCGCAACCAGACCGCGGACAGCAACGTGATCCGGTCCGGAAACCGGTGGTAGATAGAGCCGTTCGAGGCGCCGAGTTCCCGCGCGACCGCGCCCATCGTCACCGCCCGCTGGCCGTGTGTGGCGAACAACTGGATCGCGGCGTCGATGAAGTCGTCCTCGGTATGTATCGCCGACCGTCCCATGAAAGCGAGAATAGTCGCCGCTAGAGAAGGTCCTCCACTACGTCGTCCGCGTAGCCGGCCTCGGTCAGCCGCGCCGTTCCGTAGGCGACCGCGCACAACTGTTCGGGCGCACCGTCGGTGATCGAGTACACCTCGCAGTGGCACACCGCTTGGCGGCGGGTCGCGTCGACGACCGAGGCGACCGCGCGAACAGTGTGGCCGGTCGCCGGTCGCAGATAGGTGATCGTGAACCCGCTCGTGACAACCGACGGACCGAGAACGGACCCGCCCGCGAAGGTCAACGCGTTGTCCGCCAAGCTCGCGAGCACGCCGCCCGCGACCAGCCCGAACTGCTGTCGGAGCTCGTCGCGTACCGGCACCTCGAGGGTGGCGGACCCTTGTTCGAACGCCACCATGCGCGCCCCGATGTGCGTGCTGAACGGCTGGTGACTGAGCACTGCTGCTGCCTGGCTGAGCGTGATGGTCATCATTTCTCCGGTGACGTCCCGTGCATCGTTTTAGAGTATCTACTCTACTAACCAAGTAGAGCACATCCTCTAATTTATGGGAAGACCCGCGCCGACCTCGATGGACCGACTCTTGCAGAGCAATCGTTCAGATATGCTGCGCCACAACGAATCTCGCGCACAACAGTGAAGGAATCCACCCCAGGGTGGTCGCGCCGAACCCGCGAGCCCGCTAGCGTCGAGATGACGAGAGGAGCCGCATGTCCGCTGACCAGTTCGTCGCGAATTTCACCGATTTCTGGGCCCGGCCGTCCGTGGATCGAATTCCCGAGATCCTGCATCCCGACGTGGTGTTGACTCAGCCGTTGTCCCCACCGATGCACGGCATCGCCGCGGCACAACGAGAGTTCGCGCAGATCTGGCGATTCCTGCCCGACCTCCGCGCCCACGTCGACCGGTGGCGCGGTGACGACGAGGTGGTTTTCATCGAATTCCGGCTGCTGGCGCATGTGGGGCGCCACCGGATCGAGTGGCCCAATATCGACCGGATGATCCTGCGCGACGGCAAAGCGATCCAGCGGATGAACTACTTCGACCCACTCCCGGTACTGCCGATCGTGGCGAAACATCCGTCGTTGTGGTGGCACTGGGCGTCCTCGGGCGCGGCGCGCCCCTGGCGGACAGGGCACCGAATCGACGACTACCGAGCCCTCACCAAGGACCTTTGACCAGGCTGCCGCACGCGCGGTGGGGACGAGGTCGCGGCCTGGACCGGATCGCCCGCGGTGGCCAAGGGCACCGCGGCTGACATCTGAGCCAGGGCCGCGGCTTCTTCTCGGTCCAGCCAGGCGCGCAGCAACTGCTCGGAGTCGGTGAACAGTTCACAGATGACCGGGCGGCTGACGCCCGCTTCCTTGGCCACGGTGTCGATGGACATCTTGTGCACACCCCGCTCGACGATGACGCGCAGGACTGCGGCCAAGAGCCGTTCGCGGCGCTCTTCGGGGGCCATCCGCGGTGCGTACACGCGGCCACGTCGTTCGGCCATCCCGCCTTTCACCTTCTCTTCCGTCGGGCAGGCTTGACAATCGCCCGCGCCTGAGCAAATACTACACCCACTGTAGCTACACCGACTGTAGCTTTTATGGGAGGTCGCAATGTCGCGCCGATACTGCATCATCGGAGCCGGGTACACCGGGTTGGCGGTGGCCAAGGCGTATGCGGATCTGGGCTTGGATTACGACCACGTGGAGGCCACCGACTCGATCGGCGGCAACTGGTCGCACGGCGTGTACGACTCGACCTACCTGATCAGTTCCAAAGACGTCACCCAGTACCCGGACTATCCGATGCCCAGCGGCTACCCGGATTTCCCCAGTGCCGCGCAGATGCGCGACTACCTACGCGCGTTCGCCGCGGAATTCGGGCTGGACCGCCGGATCGAATTCGGTGCCTTCGTGACCGATGTCGCGCCACTCGACGAAACGGGCCTGGCGGGCTGGCGGGTCGAATTCGCGAGCGGGGAAGTTCGAGAGTACGCCGGAGTCGTGGTCGCCAACGGGCACTACTGGGACGTCCATATCCCCTCTTATCCAGGAGAATTCACGGGCACGCAGATCCACTCCAAGAACTACAAGCGCCCGGCCGACCTGGACGGACCGAGCGTGTTGGTGGTCGGGGCGGGCAATTCCGGATGCGATCTGGCCGTGGAGGCCGCTGTGACCTTCGGGAACTCGGAGATCTCGCTGCGCCGCAGCTACTGGTTCATCCCCAAGTACGTGCTGGGCATTCCGAGCAGCAAGTTCGATGTGGGTTCGGTCCCGGTGCCGAAACTGTTGCAGGAGTTGGTTTTCCGAACGATCGTCGCAGTCGGGATGGGCAGCTTTCGGAGTTTCGGATTGTCCGAGCCCACGCACCGCATCTTCGATCAGGACCTGGTGGTCAACCAGCAACTGCCGTACTTCCTCAAGCACGGCCGCATCGCCGTGCGCCCCGAGATCGAACGATTCGATGGGCGCACAGTGCATTTCACCGACGGAACCAGCGGGGAATTCGACACCATCGTGTGGGCGACCGGCTTCAGGACCACCTTCCCGTTCCTGCGCGAGGGCCTGCTGACCTGGGAAAAGAGTCAGCCGCGCCTGATCTCGCACACCTTCGCGCCGGGGGTGGCCAACCTGTACTTCGCCGGACTGGTCGCGCCGCGCTCGGGTGCGGGCATGCTGTTGACGAACAGCGCCCGGTTGCTCGCCGAGACCTCGCTGCTGCAACAGCGCCTGTCCACACCGGTTGGTGATCTCTACGCCCACATCTCCGAGGCGTCGAGCGAAATCCTGGCAGGCGGCCCGGAATTGCGCTGGGACGTACTGCGCGGCCGATGGCTGGTGCGCACCTTGACCCAGTTGTCGACCCTGCGCACGCTGCTGCTCGGCGCCGCCGAGTCGACACCCTCGGTGCTCGATGAACCCGCACCGCAGCAGGACTCATCGAGCGCACCTGAACCCTCGCCCCCTCTGCGCGGCCTGACCGGGGCCGTCCTGCGCCCGATCCTCGCCGTCGCGCGCCACATCGCCTGACCCGCACTCTTTCCACAACCACAGGAGCCCGCACATGCCCGCCGAGAAGCGCACCACGCACACCACCGCAGTCGGCAGTCCGCTGACCCTGCCATGCGGGGTCACCCTGCCCAATCGCATCGCCAAGGCCGCGATGAGCGAACAGCTCGCCGCGATCGACGGCGCACCCAGCCAGACCCTGACCCGGCTCTACCGGGCCTGGGGTCGTGGTGGCGCGGGCCTGCTCGTCACCGGCAATGTCATGATCGACCGGCGCGCCTACGTGGAGCCGCGCAATGTGACCTTGACGGACGAGCGGCATCTCGAGGCCGTGAGCAACTGGGCGCGTGCCGGTTCGAGCGAGGGCTCGGTGATGCTCATGCAGATCAACCACCCGGGCCGGGTCGCGGTCGGCCCGCTGCATCGCCGTCCGGTCGGCCCCTCGGCGCTGCGCCCGCAGGCGGTGGGATTCAACCTGCGTAAGCCGCGCGAATTGTCGCTCGACGACATCGCCGATCTGCGCCGCCGCTACGCGCGCACCGCGGAACTCGCTGTAGCAGCGGGCTTTGCGGGCGTCCAGGTGCACGCAGCACACGGGTATCTGCTGTCGCAGTTCCTTTCCCCGGTCGCCAACCAGCGCGGCGATGCGTACGGCGGCAACCCGACGAACCGCCGACGTCTGTTGCTCGAGGTGGTGGCGGATGTGCGCAAGGCCATCGGCCCCGAGGCGATTCTCTCGGTGAAGCTCAACTCCGCCGACTTTCAGGCCGGGGGCCTGGACGAAGACGAGTCGCTCGGTGTCGCGCTCGCCTTGGAGCAGGCCGGAATCGACCTGCTGGAGATTTCCGGTGGCAATTACGAGGCCCCCGCCATGACAGGGGTGGTGGCCGACAACACCCGCGAACGCGAGGCGTACTTCCTGCGCTACGCCGAGCAACTGCGTGCGCGTTCGACCATGCCGCTCATGCTCACCGGTGGCATCCGCACCCTGGACTTCATGAATGAGGTGCTGAGCCGGGGTGCGGTCGATGTCATCGGGCTGGGTCGCCCGTTCGCCGTACGGCCCGGTATCGCGGCCGAGTTGCTCGCCGGTACCCGGGAACCCGAGACACTGCCCACCGCGCCGCGAATTCCGTTGCCCGGTGCCGATCCGATCAACTCCTATCTCCAACTCGCTTGGCACGCAGGCGAGTTCCGGCGCATCGCGGCCGGCGCAACCCAGGTCGGCGGGCCGGGTGCGGTCCGCACCCTGATCGCCGCCGGTACCACCGTGAGCGCCCGCGCGCTCACCCAGTTCTGAGCGCTGAGGAGCCACCGATGAGCCTTCCCACCCCCACCCGCGATTCACGGGCCGTCATCACCGGCGCCTCTTCCGGCATCGGCTATGCGCTTGCCGAAGGCCTTGCCCAGTACGGGTATTCGCTGATACTCGTCGCCCGTCGCGAGGATCGCCTGCGTGAACTGGCCGATCGACTGGTTGCGGACAACGGCGTAGAGATCGAGATCCGCGCGGTCGACCTGGCGCAACGCGATGAGCGCGCGAAACTGTGCGACGAACTCGCCGGGCGCGATATCGCCGTGCTGTGCAACAACGCAGGTTTTGCGACCTATGGCGAGTTGGCCACCGCGAATACGGCCCGTGAACGGCAACAGGTAGAGCTCAATTCTGTCGCGGTGCACGATCTCACGCTCGCGGTGCTGCCCGGCATGGTCGAACGCGGCGCGGGCGCGATCCTGATCACCGGTTCCACCGCGGGCAATCAGCCCGGACCGCACAACGCGACCTACGCCGCATCCAAGGCCTTCGCCAATACCCTCGCCGAGTCGCTGCACGGCGAACTCGCCGGGACCGGCGTGCAGTGCACACTGCTCGCCCCGGGGCCGGTCCGCACCGAATACACCGAGGTCGCCGAGGCACCGAAGCTGGATCGCATGGTTCCCGGCCCACTGTGGGTGAGCGCGGATCAGGCTGCGGCGGCAGCCATCGCGGGTATGGCCGCCGGTCGCCGTCGCGTGGTCCCCGGCGTCTTCGCCAAGGTACAGACCCTCGGCGGGCAGTACACACCGCGCGGGCTGGTCGGGCCGATCCTGCGCACCGTGTATCGAAAGGTGAAGTGATATGGCCTGGGAACCCGCTATTCGTTCCGTGGGTCGTTCCCTCGGCGCGGACCTGCACCGCCTGCGGACCATGGCCGACCCGCGACAGAGCCTCTACCGCGATGCCCACTACTTCAGTGCCACGGTGGAAATCGACCCCGAGCACATGAAGCAGTGGCTGCCCGCCGGGGTGCGACTGGCCGAACCGGCCCGCGCCGACTTCTTCACCGCCTGGTTCCCGGACAACAATGTCGAATCACCGGGCTACCACGAGGCCGGACTGTTCGTGCACATAAAAACGCTGCAGGGCACCGGAATTCATTGTCCGTGGATGATCCTCGACGACGACGTGGCCCTCATCATCGGCCGTGAACTGCTCGGCTATCCGAAGAAACTCGGCGAGATCGACTGGTCGCTCACCGAGACCGAGATTCACGCTGAGGCCACGCGGCGCGGGCACCCGCTGCTCAGCATGGGCGGACGCCTCGGCGAGGTCATCTGCGACCCGCCGCCGATCCTCGCGCGGCCGCACCGCAATATCGCCGGAATCACCGGCCTGTTCCCGTCTTGGCTGGTGGCTTTCACTCCGCGCGAGAGCGTCATCGAGGTCCGACGGATCGAGGACTTCACCCTGGAACTACATGGTTCCGAACGTGATCCGATCGACCAGATGGGTATCGGCCGGGTGATCGAAGCCCGGCTGCACCGAGTGGACCTGCTCGGCGGGTGGGTGCCGCCGATTCCCTTACGGCCGCTGACTCCGCTGTTCACCTTGACCCACCTGCGTCCCCGGGTCCTGTGACGACTTCTGTGGACCCAGGGGACTCGAACCCCTGACCCCCACATTGCCAGTGTGAAGTGTCGATCCGTAGTCGAGCGTCCTAGGACACCCGTAGGACACGACGAACAGGTGTGCGACACAGGACGACCCCGGGCTCATGATGAGCCCGGGGTCGTTCGTCGTTGTCGGCACCGCAGCGCCTCACACAGCCACCTCCGGCGCGACGGCAGCGACCTTGGCGACCGCCTTGCGGGTGCGGTCCGAATCCACACCGGCCACCACCGGCAGCGCGGCCCGCCACAACCGGGCTGCGTCTTCATGGCGTCCGAGTTTCCAGCGCAGTAGTCCGGTCTCGATTTCACTCAGCGCCCGAATGCGGGTGTGTGTCTCCGGGTTCCAGGCCGCCGCGCTCATGTGCAACTGCCGTTCGGCCTCATTCAGATCACCGAGCGCGGCGAACGCCTTCGACGCCTGTCGGCTGACCGATGCCTTGTTCGGGCAGAACAGTGACAACCAGCGCGGCAGTTCGGTCGTCGTGGTCGGCGTCAGCCACGGATCAATCCCGCGCAGCGTCTCCCGCGCCGCCCGGTGGTCTCCGCCTTCGGCGTACATCCGAGCTAGCGCGACATCGAACACCGCTTGTGCATCCACGTCGACGTGACCGCGTGCCCGCGATACCGCCCGCTCGGCCAGCTCGATGCTGTGCTGCGGCATGCCCACGTCGCCTGCGTGCAAGGCGATGATCCGCAGAACGAAACCATCCTGTCCGGGCACGCCGGACTCTTCGGCCAGGCGCAGCGCGGCCAGGAAGTACCGCAGCGCCGCCCCGTCCGCGCCGACATCGTGGGAGCTGAACCCGATCGCGTAGGCCAGTTCCGATGCCGCGCTGAATGCTTCGGCACGAACGTGAGCATCGGTGAATCGGGACCGGAGCAGGGCAGAAACGTCGGTCGACAGAAACGCCGTCATCGCCGGACGCCCGGACCCGCCGCCGCGCACTTCATCGAACCGCAGCAGCGCGTCCGTCACCCCGCGCACCGCTGCCACGTCAGCCGCGCCGGTGCCGGTGCCGTCACCGATCGCGGCCAGGCGCGCGTGTTCGGGCATCGGCAGCAGGGCGGTGGCAGCGAGTGACGCGCTGTAGGCAGCAGTGCGAAGAAATCCCCGGCGGTCCAGGTCGGCACGGCCCAGTGCTTCAGCCGTCGTCACCGCGTCCAGCGGTCCGCACGCGCGTCGGTATTCCCTGACGACATCGGCGGTCGGGACGCGCCGCCCGGTCTCATAGTGGCCCAGCGCCGCCCGGCTGTAGGCCACTCGATCGGCCAGTTCGGCCAGGCTGAACCCCGCTGCCTCACGGGCCGCGCGCAGCTGTGCCCCGACGACGGCGGGGGGTGGGCCGGAATCCATACAACACACGGTAGCCGGGCTATGAGTGGTAGACGCGCTGTAGCCGAAGAACCGTTCTACCTGGCACCGGTCGGCGGAAAGGTTGGTCTCAGCCCCGCCGCCGGGTAGTGAATCGGCCCGGTACCGGTTCCCCGGCGGTGGGCGCACAACCCACCAGGGGGACCGATGAGCAAGGCGATACAGAACCGCCTCGATGAGCTGACCAAACGGGCCGCGCTGCGGTCCATGGCGATCCGGCGCGCACCCGAACCGCCATACGGGTGGGAGCTGTACAGCCCGTTCCGGGTCGTCTGCCACGGGTCGCTGGACAACGTGGCCGCGTGGCTGACCGCAGCGGAGCAGCGCGACGGGCAGGCCCTGCCGTCGGACCGCACCGGGGTCAGGGCGGACGGGTGATGACCGCGCTCGGTTTCGCCATCGCGATCGGCCTGCCGCTACTCGTGCTGTTCGGCGCGATCGTGTGGCCCGAACCGACTCCGCCCGAACGGCCCGTAGACGCCATCCGGGCACGCATCGAGTCCGAGCGTGAAGGCCGACGGCGCGATCACCGATAAGGCCATCACCCACAACCTCGCGGTATTCGTCGGCTTACAGAGTCAGCGAACACCACGCGTACGCTCAGTCAACAACGCCATCGAATCATGGAACCCGACGCAAGGACCCGCAGACCGCAGCGATCGACATGGCCATCCATACCTGGCGGGCCATGGAGGTTCCGCACTTTTCTGCCCGGACGTTCTGGCTGGCTTCGAGCGCCACACCGCTCATCACTTGCGACGAGCCAGTCCTTCATCTCGGATATCCCGACTGGACTCGCAAGAAGCGGCTCAGCTTGATGACCACGGCGCTGCTACTTTTCCCTATCGGACCGCACCGGCTGTTAATCCACTTCTGGCCCACGGTTGGAGAAGAGTGGAATCACGGGCAACCCCGACCGAGCGCACAATGCGCTGGTATGCCCGCATCGTAGAACCCACCCCGCCGACGGCCCAAGCCGTATCGACGGAAAGCCGGACCAAAACGGGGGTAAACGGGGGCCTGACCTGCTATTTCTGTGGAGCTAAGGGGACTCGAACCCCTGACCCCCACACTGACAGTGTCGCAAGGGCTTCCAGAAAATGGGTGCTCCCGTCCGACCTGCCCAGGTCAAGAGGCGGTACCCCCGTCCCGGTCGATATCGAGGTGGTCGACAAGTCCACGTGCCATGTCGAGCTGGGTTCCGACGACCCGGACCGGCTCGCGCGGTGGATGACATTGCCTCGACGCCGAGCTCGCCGCCGCGCGCAGGTGGTACTCGGACCCACTGGCGCGGGCAGCAGGGCTCGGGTCGGGCCGGGGTGCGCTAGCGCTGGTAGACCTCGACGTAGGCGTTGGTGGTCACCGCGACGACGCCGGGGCCTGTCCCGGTGCAGCCGGTGGTGATGCGCTCGCCGGTGGGGGTGAAGGGGTAGCTGAGGGTGTGGTACTGGCCGATGGAGTAGAGCGGGAACGGGCCGTTGGCGTAGAGGCCGACGCATTCGACGCGCAGGACGTAGTTGCTGCCGCCGTCGGGTTGGCAGGTCGCCGAGGCGCCGAAGAGGTCACGTTCGACGACGCAGTCCTGGGGCGCTGCCTGGGCGGTGCCGGAACCGATGATCGCGACGAAGGCAAGGCCCGAGATTGCGGCGGCCGCGATTCGCACTGCCGCGACGATGTTGTTCTTCATGAAAGTTCTCCTGTGTCGAGGTGGTCGATGAGCGTCGCCACGTCCGTGGCGTCGAGTTCGATGTCGAAGATCTCGGTGAGGATCCTCGGAACATCGGAGGGTCGTACCGCCCGGGTCTCGCCGGTCCCGTCAGGGTAGTTGGTGTGCACGGTGAGTCCGTCGAGCATGTGGTGGACCTGCGGGTGCAGGCGCTGCGCGATGGGACGGGTGGTGAACGGCGAATGCGGGGACGTCGAGACGTAGTAGTTGCCGACGACCTGGTCGATCGGGTACTGCGGGTTCATCGTGAAGGTGCGGCGGGTGAGCCAGCCGTTGCGGGAGAAGTGGTGCAGGGTCCACAGGCCGCCGCCCAGCACATCGGAGTCGCGTTCGAGCATGAATCGCCATGCACCAGCGCTGAATTCGCCGTCAACGGGAGTCAGTTCGATCGGTTCCAGTGGTCCGGAGCCGAAACCGACGTCGCACAACCAGGCTCGTTCGTCGTCGGCCGTCGTGACGCGCAGCAGGGCGTGGGTGGCAGGGAGCAGGCGGGTATCCGCGCCGAGGAAGATCCGTCCGGCCAGGCCGGTGACGCCGAAGCCGAGCCGTTCCAGCACCGCGGCGAACAACGCGCAGTTCTCGAAGCAGTAACCGCCTCGGCGGTGTCGAACCATCTTGTCCTGCATGGATTTCACGTCCAGCCGGACCGGCCGACCCAGGATGATCTCGAGGTTCTCGAAAGGGAAGGTCGTGGTGTGCCGATAGACCAGCTCGCGCAATGTCGCCAGGGTCGCAGCGCGCGCACCGGTGAAGCCGATGCGGGCCAGATACGCGTCCATGTCCAGGTCCGCACCACCCCAGACGCTCACGCGCGGTCCGGTCGGCGGCCGAAGTGTTCGACCAGTCGGGAGTAGCTGTCGTCGCCGTGGCCGGCGACCAGGGCGTCGGCGACGAGTCGCCTGGTGTAGGTCGGCAGCACGACATCGATTCCGCGGGAATCGCTTTCGGCGATCAGGTCGTCGATGGAGGGCAGGTGGTGTTTGAGGGCGCCGAACGGGGTGGCGAATTCGGCGCGGTCGATCTCCCCGGCGAACAGCCCGAACAGCGACGGCAGCGCCGCCAGGGACGGCTGCGCCTGTTCGGTGTAGCGGCCGATCGGGATGCCGGCGTCACGCAGCAGCGCCGCGGCGTGCAGGAATCCGTTCAGCAGGCCCCACATGATGTCGTGGAATGCCATCCCGTACAGCAGTGGCACGCCGGGGTCGGTGGACACGTGGGTCGCGCGTCCGCCGAGTGCCCGCAGGACCGGTTCGTGCCGGTCGAAGACCGGGCGGGGGCCGCCGAAGAAGATCACCGCCTCCGGTGAGCCGATCGCGGGGGCGATGGTCATGATCTGGCCGTGCAGGTAGTCCGCGCCCAGGTCGGTCACCAGATCCGCTGCGGCCCCGGCCTGTTCGGACGGGCCGTCGGTCAGGTTCACCACGGTGCGCCCGGCCAGGGCGGTGCCCGCCGCTTGCAGCAGCTTCCCGGCCACCGCGCCGTCTTGGACGTTGACGATCACCAACTCGGCCGCACGCGCCGCCGCTTCCGGTGACGTCGCCGACCGGGCGCCCGCGGCCACCAGCGGCTCGGCCTTCTCGGGCGACCTGTTCCAGACGGTGAGCGGGTGTCCGGCCGCCAGCAGGGCGGCGGCCAGCGCGGAACCCATTTCACCCAAACCCAAGAGCGCGATTGTCATGATTCTCCGATCTCGTTGTTGACGAACGACGATAAAATCTCAACCTTTATTGAGGTCAAGAGCGTGAGGCGTCGGACCCTCGACCGGCACCGCGCGCCGATCGGGCAGCGACCAGGCCGCGAGCAGGCCGAGCAGGGTGAGGGCGGAGGCGACGACGACCGTGCTGCGCAAACCGTCGGCGGTGGCCGTGCGCAGCACGTCACCGTCGAGGTCGGTCACGCCCGCGTTCGCGATTCCGACGAGCACCGCGAGTCCGGCGCCGATGCCGACTTGCATCGCGGTGTTGGCCATCCCGCCCGCGGTGCCCTGCTCCTGTTCGGCGACACCGGTGCCCGCGGCGGCGTACATGGTCGGGTAGACGGTGCCCATCCCGGCGCCGTAGACCAGGATTGCGACCACGATCGTGCGGTAGGAACCGTCGACGATCATCCCCGCGGCGAGCAGAGCGCCACCCACCGCGCCGAGCAGCAGCCCGACGATCAGCGTGGCGCGGATGCCGAACCGCCCGATCAGCCGCTCGGCGACGAAGTTCGCGACCGCGATGACCAACGACAGGCTCAGGAACACCAGCCCGGTGACCAGCGCGCTGTAGCGCCACACGTTCTGCAGGAACAGCGTGAGGAAGTAGACGATGTTCTGCATGGTCGCGCCGAAGACGAAGATGACGGCCAGCACCGGCCCCAACGCGCGGGCCAGCCGCAACGGCATGAGCGGGTTGTCACTGCGCGACTCGATGACTCCGAACGCGACCAGCAGCGCCACCGCGAGCGCGCCACCGCCGAGGACCGGCGCCGAGGTCCAGCCGGATTCCGGTCCCTGCGCCACGGTGAACACCAGCAGCGTCACGCCGACGGTCCCCGTGAGCGCGCCGGGCACATCGAACCGGCCTCCGTCGCGCGGACCGTCGGCGCGCAACAGCGGGAACGCCGCCACCGCGCCGACCACGACCAGCGGCACATTGATCAAGAACACTGCCTGCCAGCCGAACGCACTGGTCAGCACCCCGCCGAGCAGGGCACCGAGGCTGAGCCCGCCCGCACCGGCCATCGCCCACACCGCGAGGGCCCGAATTCGCTGCCTGCCCTCCTCGAACATGGTGTTGACCAGTGAGAGCGTCGCGGGGAACAACAGGGCCGCACCGATGCCCTGGATCGCGCGGGCGGCGATCAGCGCGATCGTGGTGGTGGCCAAGCCCCCCAGCAGCGACGCGATACCGAACGCCACCATGCCGAGCACGAACATCCGCCGCCTGCCGAGCAGGTCCGCGCAGCGTCCGCCCAGCAGCAGCAGGCCGCCGAAGAAGATGGCGTAGGCGCTGACCACCCACTGCATGGAGTGACCGGAGAATCCGACGTCGCGGGCGATATCGGGCAGGGCGACGTAGATGATCGTGAAGTCCAGCGAGGTGATCAAGCTGGAGAAGGCGAGCAGGGCGAGGGTGGTGGCGGGACGTCTCATGACGGTGTCCTTCTCTACTGCGGGTAGGGCCGGGCTTCGCGGGCCTCGTGCAGCGCGCGGGCCCACCAGGTGAGCTGGTTGAGCAGCGCGGTGGCGGCGGCGCCCGCTCCGGCACTGTCGAGCGGCTCACCGGCGTCGTCGAACTTGTTCCAGCACGAGTGGAAGCTGACGGTGTCGCGGATCGCGATGGCGTGCAGTTCGCCGAAGACCTGGCGCAGCTGTTCGGCGGCGCGCAGTCCGCCGGAAACACCGCCGTAGCAGACGAACGCGACCGGCTTGGCCTTCCACTCGTCGACGTAGGAGTCGATGGCGGCCTTGAGCGCGGCGGGATAGCCGCGGTTGTATTCGGGCGAGACGATGACGAAGGCGTCGGCCCCCGCCAAACGTTTCGACAGCGCCGCGACAACATCGTCGGGCTGGTCGAGGTCGGCGGGGAGCGGGGTCTCGGCGAGGTCGATCAGGTCGAGGTCGAGCCCGCCGTGCTCGACGGCGTGACCATGGAACCAGCGGGCGACCGTCGGCCCGAATCGTTGGGTTCGGGTGCTGCCGATGATGATCGCCACGCGCAAGAGATCAGTTGCGGGCATCGGGTCCGCCTTCCGGTCGGGTTGTTGTCGTCACGACCTTCGCCGGTGCGGCCTACGCCGCTCCTACAGCCGCCCTACACGGCCCGGAAAAGTCGGTCCGTATCGTCACGGCCATGCGGTTCGGTGTGCTCGGTTCGTTGACGGTGTGGACCGACGAGGGCGAGCCGGTCACGATTCCGGCCGGGCAGGTGCGCACGGTGCTGGCCGTGCTCCTGGTGCATCGTGGACGTTCGGTGTCGACCGATCGGCTCGTCGAGGTGCTGTGGCCGCGCCGCGTTGCGCGGGATGCGGCGGCGGCGCTGCAGGTCAAAGTCTCGCAACTGCGCAGCGCGCTGGCCGCCGCCGAGCCGGACGCGCGGGCCCTCGTGGTGTCGGGGCCCGCGGGATACAGCCTCGACGTGACAGCCGATGCGGTGGACGCGGGCCGCTTCGAGGACCTGCTCGCCCACGCCGACCCGGACCCCCGGCAGCGGGCCGACGCCCTGACCGCCGCGCTCGAGCTGTGGCGTGGCCCCGCGTTCGCGGAGGTGGCCGACGCGGAGTTCGCGGAGGTCGAGATCGCCCGGCTGGACGAGCTGCGGCTGTCCGCGGTGGAATCGCGGGCCGAGGCGCTGCTCGAACTCGGCGAACACGTCGCGCTGGTCGGCGAATTGGCGCCGCTGGTCGCCGAACATCCACTGCGCGAACGCTTGCGCGCGGCGCACCTGTGGGCGCTGTACCGGGCCGGACGGCAGAGTGACGCGCTGGCCGAGTTCACCGAGCTGCGCACGCGACTGCGCACCGAACTCGGCGTGGATCCGAGTCCTGAGATCGTCGCCGTGCACCGGGCGATCCTGGCCCATGACCCGCTGCTCACGCCTCGCTCGGGCGCCGCGACGAACCTGCCCGGCCAGCTCACCGAGCTGATCGGCCGGGCCGAGGCAGCACGCGACGTGCGGACGCTGGTCGGCGCGCATCGCTTGGTGACCCTGGTCGGGCCCGGCGGTGTCGGCAAGACCCGCTTGGCAATCGAGGTGGCGCGCACCCTGCTCACCGACCGGCCCGACGGCGCGTGGTTCGTCGAGCTGGCCGGGATCGAGGAGACCGCCGCCGCGCGCGCGAGCATCATCGACACCGTGCACGCGGTGCTCTGCATCCGTGACGACGCCCGCTCCCCTGCCGGTCCGCTCGACCAGCTGATCAGCGCGTTGCGCGGCAAGCGGGTGCTGCTGGTCCTCGACAACTGCGAGCACCTGGTGGCCGTGGTCGCCGAGCTCACCGAGCGGCTGTTGCGCTCGGCAACCGAACTGCGCGTGCTGGCCACCAGCCGCGAACCACTCGGCGTGGCAGGCGAGGCCGTCTACCCGGTGGCCGCGCTCGAATTGCCCTACTCCCCAGCGGATATCGGCCCCGACTCGCTACCGAGGTTCAGCGCGATCCGCCTGTTCACCGCACGCGCGACGGCCGCGGCGCCCGGCTTCACCCTCGACGCGGGAAACGCGGCGGCCGTCACCACTATCTGTCGCCGACTCGACGGAATCCCGCTGGCGCTCGAGCTGGCCGCCGCGCGAGTGCGGGCGCTCGGTGTGCGGGAACTGGCCGCCCGGATGGACGATCGGTTCGACCTGCTGGTCGCCGGACACCGCGGCGGGCCGAATCGCCAGCAGACCCTGCGCGCGATGATCGACTGGAGCTGGGAACAGCTCTCCGAACCGGAACAGGCTGTGCTGCGCCGACTTTCGGTGCATGCCGACGGTTTCGGGCTGGCGGCGGCGGAGTGCATCTGCGCGATCGGGGAACTCCCTCGCCGCCGGGTCCTCGAGCTGCTCGCCCGGCTGGTGGACCGGTCGCTCGTCACGACGACCGACACCGACGACGGCCCGCGATACCGGCTGCTGGAAACGGTCGCGCTGTACTGCTCGGAGCGGCTGAGTGAGGCCGGTGAGGCCGACCTGGTGCACGAGCTGCGCAACGATTACTACGCGACGTTGGCCGAGCGGGCACGCGACCGGCTACGCGGCGCCGACCAGCGGCGATGGCTCACAGTCATGGACGTCGAGTACGCGAATCTGCGTGCCGCCGTTGAGGCTTCGTCGCGTCGCGGTAGTAGTGTCTTCGCGCTTCGGCTGGTGGAAGCGATGGCCTGGTATTGGTTCCTGCGTGGCCGCATCGGGGAGGGTGTGCGGCTGCTCGACACCGCGTTGGCCACCGCCCGCGAGACCGCGCCCACGCTGTGGGCCAGGGCCAACGGCTGGCGGTCGGCGCTGATGCTGCTCGGCGCCGGCGACGCGGACCGTTCAGGATTGGTGCCGGCAGGGCTGGCCGGGTTCGACGAGGTGGACGATCCGGCGGGCCGCGCGTTCACCGAATGGCTGCTCGCCGAGGCGCTGCTCGGCGGCGGCGACCAGGCGGTCAGCGACACGCTGGCACAGCGCGCCCTCGCCGGATTCCTTGCGGCCGAGGATCACTGGGGCATCGCCGCGGCCCTGAGCACCGCCGCCCACCACGCCATGCTGCGCGGAGATCTCCCCGCCATGGCCCGCGACGCCACCGAGAGCGCGCGCCTGTTCGCGAACCTCGGCGATCGGTGGGGACAGCTGCGCGCCACCGAACTGCTCGCCCGCCGCGCCGAGATCATCGGCGACTACCCCGAAGCCGCTCGCCTGTACCGCGACGGTCTGTGCCAGGCCGAAGAGCTCGGGGTATGGCCGCAGGTCGCCGACATGCTGTCCGGTCTGGGCCGACTCGCCCTGCTCGCGAGCGATCTGGACCAAGCGCGCCGCCTCCACGAACGCGCGCTCGAGCTGTCGGTGAGCCAGGGCCACGAACTCGGCCGCGTCTTCGCCGAGGTCGGTCTCGGCATCGGCGCCCGACGTGCGGGCCGCCTCGACGATGCCGAACGCCACACCCGCGCGTCCCTGGACTGGAATCGGGATGTCGACTACGCACCAGGCGTCGCGCACAGCCTCGCCGAACTCGGCTTCATCGCCGAATTGCGCGGCGATCCCGAACAGGCACGCGCGCTACACGAAGAGGGAATCGCGGTGGCCCGCCGCACCGGCGACCCCCGCGCGATCGCCCTCGCATTGGAAGGACTCGCCGGAGCCGCCGCCCTCGCAGGGGATTTCGAACAGGCGACGGCACTGCTCGCGGACGCCACCGCGGCACGCCACACCGCGGGAGCGCCACTGCCGGAACAGGAACGCGCCGATGTGGACCGCATCGCGGCAGCGATCCGCGCGGGCGAACGATCCGGAGTCTCAGGCGAGTTCGCGGACGGTGTTCCGGATCTCTAGCGAGGCGCTGTAAGCGGCGGAGCGGAGAGACCACGGCGGTCGAGGGTGGGCCGGTACTCCCCCCGCGACTACGCCGGGTGGTTTCACCCCATTCGCATCGCGGCCGAACTTTAGTTATTGAACTTTACAGGTGGCTATCCTACTGTAAGAAACCATGGTAAGCATGGGAAAGCGGGCGCTGAAAGGCAGGTCGTCCGAGACGGTGGATCGACTCTTGGACGCAGGTCTCGAGGTGCTGTGTGAGCAGGGGTACGAACAGCTCTCGATGCGTGAGGTGTGCCGACGCGCCGGGCTGACCCACGCCACTGCGTACGGGTATTTCTCGGCCAAACAGCATCTGGTCGCCGAGATCTATTGGCGACGCGTACAGCAGTGGTGCGAGACTCCGGTGGTCTCGGGCACCCCGCAGGAACGCCTGGCGGCCGTGTTCGCCGAGTTGGGCGAATTGGCCGCAGCCGAACCGGAGCTGAGCGTGGCCGCGTCCGCGGCAGTACTCAGCCGCGACCCGGATGTCGCTCAGGTGCGCAACCGTATCGGGGCGGCGATGAGTGCTCGCGTGCGACTCGCGGCCGGGCCTGGCTGTTCCGAGGACGTGCTCGACGCGCTCGATATCGCTGTCAGCGGCGCGATGGTGCAGGCGGGTATGGGTTACTCCACCTACGAGGGCATGTCGCTGCGGCTGACCCGAGTCGCGCGACTGCTGTTGGCCGCCAACGCATCAGAACGCTGAGCGTGCCCGGACAGGGCACGGTATCGAACGTTTTCCGCGTCGTCGACGTGGTTCGAGAGATGAATGAGGAATGCAGGCATGAGTTTCGATCGTGGCGAGATAAAATCGTTCTGGCAGAGCTGGCTAGAGGTCAACCGGCGCGCCCAGGATTTGGGTGATTGGACGGTCATGGCCGATCACTACGAACCCGACGCGACTTATGGGTGGTCGTATTCGGCGTCGGACCAGTTCATGGCAACGGGACGTGAGGAAATTCGTGACCTGGCCCTGGGTACCGAGATGCTGGGATTCCAAGGATGGATCTATCCGTATCAGACGGCAGTCATCGATGAGACGAACGGCCAGGTCGTCGGATTCTGGCGTCAGCGCAGCACTTTCGCCGACCCGGAAGGCCAACCCTACGAAATCCCGAGTCTGGGCTGTAGTTGGTTCCAGTACAGCGGACGCCGTACCTGGGCGTGGCAGCGTGACGTCTTCGATGCCGGTATCGCCGCGAGCACTGTCACGCGAATGTTCAAGGACCACACCAACACTCCCGAATTGACCGCGCGGGTCAATGCCGCCGCCAGTGGACCGCTGCCAGGGCACTACCCGGGGCTGACGCAGATGAGCAGCCCGTTGTGGCCGGTCCCGGCAGTCGAGCTGTGAGGCCGGGGTTGAGCACCGCAGATCAGCCTCAGTGGACTATGGCCCAGGCGCAGGACCAGGCCGGCCGAGTGGCCGTGGTGACCGGATCCAACACGGGCATAGGGCTCGAGATCGCGCGTGCGCTGGCCGCTCGGCACACCACGGTAGTGCTGGCCTGCCGGAACCTGGACCGCGCGAACGCGGCACGCGAAGATATTCTCGCCTCCGCACCGGGATCAGATGTTGCTGTCGTGCAACTCGATACGAGCAGCCTGGCATCTGTCGCCGCGTGCGCGCAGTTGATGCGGCAACGATGGCCGGTGATCGATCTGCTGATCAACAACGCCGGGGTGATGGCCCGCGAGCACGCCTACACCGTCGACGGGTTCGAAACCGATTTCAGCACGAATTTCCTGGGCCACTTCGCGTTGACCGGCGGGCTGATCGATGCACTGACCGCGGCGCCCGCCGGGCGGATCATCACTGTCAGCAGCATCACCCACCGCCGCCGCAACGCCGGCTTGGACTTCGACGATCTGACCCTCGATCGTGGCTTCGACCCGGCGGTGGCGTACGCGCGGTCGAAGATGGCGTCGATGACCTTCATGATCGAACTGCAACGACGGCTCAGCGCGGTCGGCGCATCGACGCTGTCGCTGGCCGCGCACCCGGGCGGAGTTCGGACCAGCATTCTGCAACAACAGAATCGGCTGATACAGCTCGTGTATCACCCCCGCCTGACGGGTTTGACCGGATGGTTCACCCAGAGTCCCGCAGCCGGAGCACAACCGATCCTGCGCGCCGCCCTCGACACCGACGCCCGCGGAGCCGACTTCTTCGGTCCCGGCGGCCGCTGGGAATTGATCGGAAGACCGGTCCCAGTGGCGATCTCGCGCCGCGCACAGGACCCCGCCCTCGCCACCCGGCTCTGGGCGGCGGCCGAAGAACTCACCGGCGTCCGATTCCTCCAACAGCCCCCGATCACGGACCCCGTCACACCTGCGGAACCTGACCGAAAGGGACTGTAGCGGTGAAGTTCTACATCAGTACTGCCTACCTACCCGTCGAGGAGATCATCCCCATCGCGCAAGCCGCCGATGCGCTCGGCTACCACGGAATGGCGATCCCCGACCATCTGATCAACCTCGCCGAGATCTCCACCCCGTATCCGTACACCTCCGACGGGCAACGCCGGTGGCCCCCGCACACCCCGTGGCCGGACCCGTGGGTGCTGGCCGGGGCATTGGCGACCGTGACACAGAACCTGCGCTTCGTCACCACCGTCTACGTCGCACCCCTGCGGGATCCGTTCACCGTCGCCAAGGTCGTCGGTACCGCCGCGCTGATCAGCGGCGGGCGTGTCGAACTCGGACTCGGCGTGGGGTGGTGCAAGGACGAATTCGACGTTTTCGGAGCACAATTCACCGGACGGGGCCGCCGGACGGATGAAATGATCACGGTATTGCGCAGGCTGTGGCAACCAGGATGGACCGAATTCGAAGGTACGTATTACCAGTTTCCGCGCTTGGAGATGAGTCCAACGCCCCCACCCATACCCATCCTCGTCGGCGGCCTCAGCGATGCGGCTCTGGCCCGGGCTGCCCGCAACGACGGCTGGATCGGGGACCTGATGACCACCGCTGAAGCCATCGACACCGCCACCCGACTTCACCGCCTCAGACACGAACAAGGCCGCGACACCACCGATTTCACCGTGATCGCGCCACTGACCGATGCGTTCACACCCGATCAGTTCCAGCGCGCGGCCGACGCCGGTGTCACCCACACCCTGACCATGCCGTGGATGTACTACAGCGGACCCGATGCCGGCATCGCCGAGAAGATCGCCGGGCTCGAGAAATTCCACGGACAATTCCTTCCCGCTGCCTGATACGTGCGGTCGTTGCCCCCCGCCAGCGCTCCGCGCGGCGATATCAACTGCACAAAACGAACGCTCCTCTGCCGTGGCCGGTTCGGCTCACTGAACAGACCGGCGTCACGGTCTAGGGATCGAGCGGGGTACAGGGGCGGAGTCCGACAGCGCGCTACCGTGCGCGAACACGGAACATCTCCGGAATCGTGAAGGTTCCGGGCTGTCGTCGTCTGGTCGGTCACGAGGAGGCTGCGGCGCGACCTACAGCCGCGTTTCCATCGCCCGGCGGATGAGCACCCGGGCAAGTTCCCCGGTGGCGGCCTGGCGGGCGAGCGCGTCGAACGCGCGGAGGTAGATCAGGATCTCGCGGGGTTGGGTCACCCGCAGTTCCGCGGTGATCGCTTCGACCGTGACGAGCCGCTGATCGAACAGGACGAAGTTCGTTGCCTGTATCGGCATCTCGGCTCTCGCGGGGATGATGCCCAGCAGCACCCTGGACAAGCCCGCCACGGCAAGCAGGCGGTCCAGTTGGCCGACCATGACCGCGTCATCACCGACCGTGGTGTGTAGTGCCTGTTCGGCGATGAGGATGTGAAACTTCCGTCGACCCGAGTACAAGAGCTGTTGGCGTTCGATGCGGGCGGCGACGCCCTGGTCTACGTCGTCGGGGGTCCGATAGAACTCGACATAGCGGCGAAGAACGGCAGTCGCGTAGTCCGCTGTTTGCAAAATACCGGGGACGATCTGCGGTTGGTAGATCCGGATCATCTCGGCCGACTCGGCTAGGCGGATGTTCGCCTTCTGCGGCCGGCGTGTGCCGGTGCCCAGGACCTTGCGCCACTCGGTATACGCGGTCTCGATGTTGTGCAGGGTCGCGAGAAGGTCGGCGAGCTGGTCCGGGGTACCGGTATGAACGCAGTAGGCGCGGAGGTCGTCGGATGACGGTGCCTGTCGGCCGTTCTCGATCTTCGAGACCTTCGACTCACCCCAACCAGCGAGGTCGGCCAGGGCGCGGCCGGTAATGCCTGCGGTACGGCGAAGCTCCCGGAGCCTGGCCCCGAGAGCTTCCCGCGCGTCTGCCGGATTGGTCACCCGGCGAACTCCCCGAACGGAACAGCCATCTTCCACAGCCGGTCACGGGTCGTCACGAAATGATCGACCACGGCCGGGTCGGTGGTGACCGCCAAGCCTGCCGGGGCTCCGCCTTCGTCGGTCAGGTTGTAGACGATCCGCTCGTCGTCGAACAGCCACGCATCATCCGGTGGGATCTCGCCGGCGGCGTGACGTGGCACGTACCGGATGTCTTCACCCGCTTCGACGTTGTGGCCGGTGACCGACAGCAACCATCGCTGATAATCGCTCAGTGGGACCGTGACAATCCGAACACGACTCACGCTCACACCGCGTTCGGTGGTTTCCCGCATGAGCGCCTGCCACGGCGTCGCGGTGTAGGGCGCTGGCTCACCAGCGAGGAACGCCCGCAGGCGTTCGTCCTCGTCGGCGACGAAATAGGCGTCTCGGCACTCGAAATGGAACGCTGACCGCTGGGTTTCCCGGAACAGTCCGGGCCAGAGGTCAGGCTCGTCGTTGGGCCGATAGCGCACCGTAGAAGGTCCTTTCGAGCTTGGGGACCTCGATAGCCGACTCGTCGGCGGCGAGGTTCATCTGTGCGAGCGTTTCCGGGTCGGTGATCGGTCGGCCGGTCAGGGTGAACGTCCCTCGGCCGGTGTCGGTCATCGGTACCCCGACGTAGGTATCTGGTTGGGCGAAACCTAGGAGCAGGTGCGGGATTTCAATGGTTTCCGGTGAGTCCGTCTGCCATCCCTGCACCGCGTAGGTGTCGGCATCGGTGGCGAACAATGTCGGGCATCCGCCCGAGTCACTGCCGCCGTTGCCAAGGAACGTAAGGCGCATCGCTACCCCCTGGTGAGAACTTGCGCGAGCTTTCCCGCACTGTCACATCGCCCCCCGTGTCACACAGGTTGTCACCTGTCCAGACCAGTTGGAGCAAGTTCGAGAAAGTTCCTGTTCGGGCGGTTGTGCAACCCCATACCGTCACCTCCAAATGCTCCAGGCGGGTGAACCAGGTGTCCTCGCCGGGAGTGGACCCAGAGAGCACCCAGGAGGCCGCGATGCTCCCGCAGCGGACACCCAGAAACAAGCGCCCGCACCCGATCGAAGTCGCACCACCGAGCGTCATCCGAAAGATCTTGGAAGCGCTCGACGCGTGGCCGACCAACAAGCAGCCGTCATGACCAGCGCGATGAAAGCGCAGCTGGCCGACCTGACCGAACGCGCTGCACGCCGGTCGATGACTATCACCCCCGACCAGGAAGGCTGGCAACTTGCGAGCCCCTGGCGCGTGGTTGTCCTCGGCGACCTCGATGCGATCGGCGCATGGCTGAGCGCGGCAGAAACCTACGCTCGCCGCCCCCGGCGGTACTTCCCGGCTGGATGTCAGGCGGACATGTGACCGGCGGCCTGTTGCTCGCGGTTGCGATCCCGCTCGCGGTGTTGGTCGGTACGGTGTTCTGGCCTGAGCCGATCCCAGAGGACCGGAAGGTAGAGGCGATCCAAGCGCATCGAATCCGAGCGCAAGCACCAAAAAGGCCGCCGGACCAGGTGTCCGACGAACTCGGTAGACCCAAGAACAGGCGCAAAAGTTCGCTGGACAGGCATCGAAGCACCCACTGCACGCGGCATACCTGATGCCGCACGCGGGCATCCCGGCGTCCGGGATCGCAGCGTGGCACGGACACGATCCGCGGATGACGACCTCGGCCTACAACCGTGTCTACGACGAGGGCTGACCGCTGCGGAGTCGGTGATGTTCGGCGGCACCGGCAAGGCCGTCTTACCGACTGTTCTCCCGGCCGATGGCGCATCGGCCCAGAACGCAAAAGAGACCCGGTTCGAAAACCAGGTCTCATCTGCGGTTATTGGGTGGAGCTAAGGGGACTCGAACCCCTGACCCCCACACTGCCAGTGTGGTGCGCTACCAGCTGCGCCATAGCCCCGTGTTCAGTTGTTCCAGCGGCTCTCGCTGCTGCCTGAATGAAGTTACACCATGTGTCTGAGAGACAACAAATCGGCTGGTAGACGGCGAAAATGTGGGGCTCTGGACGGGTGCTCGCGCATTGTGCGACGGGAAGGATCGCCTGGTCAGGGGTAGGATGTGCCGAACCTCACGCGGGGCTCACGGGGCCAGGTTCACTACCCAGTTCTCGTCCTGCCAGTTGATCTTGGTGGTGCCGTCGTAGATCGAAGGGGTGGCGGCCTTGTTGCCGGTGCGGGCGTCGAGGTCGGCGAGGTTCTTCGCGGCGGCGGTCTTGGCGGCCTCGGACTGGGTGCTGTTGTTGATGCAGGCGGCGACCGATTCGGGGGCACCGGATTCGGTGGCGAGGTTGGCCAGGGCGGGGTTGCTCAGGTCGGAGCCGCCTTCTTCGGGCTGCTTCTCGGTGAACAGAGCGTCGTGGAACTTGCTGTAGGTGGGTCCCGAACCCGCTTGGGCGACACAGAGATTCGCCGCCGTCGCCCGGGTGGAGTAGTCCTTGCTCTTGGACTGGGGGTCGAGGAAGGTGACGAAGTGGTAGTTCACCGCGAGCTTGCCTTCGTCGATCTTCTGGGCGAGTTCCTGGCCGAAAGCGGTTTCCATCGCGCCGCAGGCGGGGCAGATGGGATCTTCGAAGATGTCGACGGTTTTCGGGGCGTCGGGGCGGCCGAGGCGGATGACGCCCTCGGGAGTGGTGCTGACCTGCACGGCGGCCTCACGCACGGGGCCGTAGCCCTCGTTGCGGACGGCGGGCGGCGGTTCCGCGCTCCACTTGTAGACAGCGAACACGATCAGTCCGATGAGGACGACCGCCACCGCGGCCAGCGCGTAGGTGGTGTTGCTGGAAACGGGGCGCGGATTGTGCGAAGAACCGGCTGTGCTCACCCGTCCACTCTGCCTCGAGTCGTCGGCGGCTCGCCGCCCGGGCATGTCGAAATGGCGCTGACCTGCTATTGCGGCTTCCCGTAATCGCTGCGCCGACCGGTGGGAACCATGCCGTCACGCACCACCGGCACGCCGTCGGGGCTGCCGTCGCAGCTGCATTGCGGGTCGATGCCGTCGCCCGCGTGATCGGGGTGCTCGGGATCTTCGGGGTGGACGATCCGCGAGGGCTCGGGAGTCACCAGCCAGACCGCGGCCGACACCGCCAGGATCGAACCGGTGACCGCCATGCCCACGCCGAAGGAGGTGCGCTCGGCCAGCCAACCGATGACGATCGGTCCGAGGACGGTGCCGAGATCGGCCGACATCTGGAACGCGGCCAGCACCGGACCGCCGCGAGCCCGCGAACCGATCACATCGGCCAGCGCCGCCTGCTGCACGGGGCTGAACATCCCCGACCCCAGCCCCGCGATGAACGACGCCACCAGAAACCACGCGATGTCGGGCGCGAACCCGAGCGCACCGGTGCCGAGCGCACAGATGACGGACCCGGTGATCAGGAAGGGTTTGCGCCCGAACTTGTCCGAGAGCCGACCCGACAGGAACAGCACCGCCGCATTGCCCGCGGCGAACACCGTCAGCGCGACGCCCGCCATGCCGACTTCCTGGTGCAGGGTCTCCACCACCAGCAACGGCACGAACGCCATGCGCACACCGAACACCGCGATGCCGCCGGCGAAACTCGACAGCAGCACCGCCCGATACGCGGGCTCGGCCCAGCCTTGCCGGAAGGTGAATTCGATGGACTTCGTCCCGTTCTCGGGAGCGAGCACCGGCGATTCACGCAGCCCGGCGAACACGATCACGCACACGACGAGCAGCGCGGCCATGTAGATGAGGAACGGCGCACGCAGCCCGAAACTCGCCAAGCTGCTGCCGACCAGCGGCCCGACCAGTGAGCCGATCAGGAAGCTGGTCGAGTAGACCCCCGAAACCCGTCCGCGCGCGGCGGGCGGTGACACCCGGATGATCAGCGCCATCGACGACACCGTGAACATCGTGGATCCGATGCCGCCGAGCGAACGCAGCACCAGCAGTTGCCAATACGTCTGCGCCAGCGCACACGCCCCGGTCGACACCGCGACGATCACGATGCCCGCCAGGTACACCCGCCGCTCGCCCAGCTTCTGCACGAGCCGACCGCTGGCGGGCGCGAACAACAATCGCATCAACGCGAACGCGCTCACGATCGCCGAGGCCGCGGCGATACCGACGCCGAATTCGCGGGCATACTGCGGCAGCACGGGCGCGACGAGGCCGAAGCCCAACGCGATCACGAACGCCGCCGCGATCAGAACCCAGATCTCGACGGGTAGCCGAACTTTGGTCGGAGCGCTCACTCGCCCAGCGCCTGGTTCACCATCTCCTCGGCCGCGGCCTGCACCTGGGTGAGATGTTCAGGACCGAGGAACGATTCGGCGTAGATCTTGTACTTGTCCTCGGTGCCCGAGGGGCGGGCGGCGAACCAGGCGTTCTCGGTGGTCACCTTCAGCCCGCCCAGCGGCGCTCCGTTGCCACGCGCGGTGGTGAGGATGCCGGTGATCTCCTCACCGGCGATCTCGGTGCCGGTGACAGCGTCGGGAGTCAGGCGGGCGAGCTTGGCTTTCTGTTCGCTGGAAGCGGCGGCATCGACTCGCGCATAGGCGGGGCTACCGTACTGGCGTTCGAGTTCGCCGTACCTGGCCGACGGGGTCTGGCCGGTGACGGCGGCGATCTCGGCGGCGAGCAGCGACAGCAGGATGCCGTCCTTGTCGGTGGTCCACACGGTGCCGTCCATTCGCAGGAACGACGCGCCCGCGCTCTCCTCACCACCGAACGCCAAGCTGCCACTGAACAATCCGGGCACGAACCACTTGAACCCGACCGGCACCTCGTACACGTCGCGCCCGAGCACGCCGACCACGCGGTCGACCATCGAGGAGGTGACGACGGTCTTGCCGATCTTGGTGAGCGCGTCCCACCACATCCGGTTCGCGACGAGGTATTCGATCGCGACGGCCAGGAAGTGATTGGGGTTCATCAGCCCACCGTCGGGGGTGACGATGCCGTGCCGATCGGCGTCGGCGTCGTTACCGGTGGAGATGTCGTAGTCGTCCTTGATGCCGACCAGGGCCGCCATGGCGTGGCGCGAGGACGGATCCATCCGGATCTGGCCGTCGCTGTCGAGGGTCATGAAACGCCAGGTGGGGTCGACGAACGGGTTGACCACCTCGAGCTCGAGATCGAAACGCTGCCCGATCTCCTCCCAGTAGTCCACGCTCGCGCCACCCATCGGGTCGGCGCCCATCCGAATGCCGGCGCCGCGAATCGCGTCCAGGTTCAACGCGTTCGGCAGGTCGGACACGTACTGGTCGAGGTAGTCGTAGCGCTGCACGTGGGCCTTCATCGCCTGGTCGAGCGACACGCGCTTGACCTCGGCGAGACCTCCGCGCAGCAGTTCGTTGGCACGGGCGGCGATGGCGTCGGTGGCCTTGGTGTCGGCGGGGCCGCCGTGGGGTGGGTTGTATTTGAAGCCGCCGTCGCGCGGAGGGTTGTGCGACGGGGTGACCACGATGCCGTCGGCCTGATGTTTCGTGCCGCCTCGATTGTGGCGCAGCACAGCGTGACTCAGCGCGGGCGTGGGGGTGTAGCGACCGCGGGCGTCGATCACGGCCGTGACGTCGTTGCCTGCCAGGACCTCGAGCGCGGTGGTCCAGGCGGGTTCGGACAAGGCATGGGTGTCGCGCGCGAGGTAGACCGGGCCGGTGATGTCGCGGGTGGCGCGGTATTCGACGATCGCCTGGGTCATCGCCATGATGTGGGCCTCGTTGAACGCGCTGTCCTCGCTGGACCCACGGTGACCCGAGGTGCCGAACACCACCTGCTGGCTCGGCTCGTCCGGGTCGGGGACGAGGCTGTAGTACGCGGTGACCAGGTGGGCGATGTCCACCAGGTCGGTCGGGCGGGCAGGCCGTCCGGCGCGATCGTGGGCCATGGTGGGTGTTCCCTTCCGTGTCGGCTGCGCGCGGCTGGTCATGAGGATCATGCGCACAACCACTGGGTCAGGGACGCGGCGGCATACACCGCGGCCAGGCTCGCCGCGACGCTGATCACGGCATTGCCCACGGCATACACGTAGGCGCCCTCGGTTACCAGACGGATCGTCTCGTAACCGAACGTGCTGAACGTGGTCAGCGCACCACAGAAGCCGGTTGCCGCGAATGCCAGCAGCGCACTGCCCGCACTCGCGCCGATCAGACCCCCGAGCAACGCCGAACCGACAATGTTAACGGTTAGCGTCCCCCATGGCAGCCCAGTCGGGAACCGCGCCGCCATCTGCCGGTCGATCAGGTACCGGGCGGGTGCGCCGAGCATGCCACCGGCCATCACCAGCACCACCGTCATGCCACTCCTCCCGGTGTGGGAGCCCACATCTCGACCATCGGATGGCACCCTTCCGTCGTCGAATTCACGCGCACCCCCGCCGCGCCACCCACCGCGCGGCGCTCATGGCCACCGCCACGGCGCCGAGCGCCGCGAGCACCGACACGGCGAGATAGGCCACCGCCGTGCCCGTCGCACCGGTGTCGAGGAGTCCACGAATCTCGAGGCTATAGGTGGAGAAGGTCGTGAAGCCGCCCAGCACACCGATTCCCAGGAACGGCCGGACCAGTTTCGGTGCGGCCCACAGTTCGGTGACCACGACCATCAACACCCCGATCGCGAAGCACCCGAGCACATTCACCGTCAACGTCGACCAGGGGAATCGGCCCGCGGGTACCGGCCACCAGTGTCCGACGCCGAAACGGGCGGTGGCGCCGAGCCCGCCGCCCACCGAGATCGCCGCGAGGACGGCCGGATCGAGTGCCGGGGGCCGCGCTGTCATGCGTTCGCCTCCCGTTGGCCGATCCGTGTGGTGGTCGTTGCTCATCGTATCGAGACCCACCGACACCCGGGCGAGCGGTGCGGCCGTAGCAAACTTTCAGCAGACCGCGCGATCGAACGACGATGGCCCGAACCGATTGTCGGTTCGGGCCATCGTCTCGCGGGTGTCGCGGATCAGTGCGCCAGCACCGGCTCGCCTTCGGCCGGAGCGGGCACGGTGTTCGGCATGAGCACGCCGATCACGATCGCACCGAGTACGAAAGTGGCCGTCGCCCACCAGAAACTGGTGGTGTAGCTCTCGATCGCGCCCTGCGCCACGGTGAGCGGACCCGGCTGATGCGACGACACGTAGTCGGTCATCGCCGAGGCCGCGATGGTGCTGAGCAGCGCGGTGCCGATGGAACCACCGACCTGCTGGCTGGTGTTGACCATCGCCGAGGCGACGCCGGCGTCCTCGTGCTGCACGCCCGCTGTCGAACCCTGGAACGCGACGGACATCGCACCACCGAGGCCGAGACCGAGCAATACCAGCGCGGGCAGGATGTGGGTGACGTACCCCGAGTCCAGCCCGATCTGCGTGAGCCACAGCATGCCCGCCGCGGCGACCAGGAAACCGCCACTGATGATGACCTTGGCGCCGACCTTCGGCAGCAGCAACGACGGCGCGGTGGTCGAGGAGGCCACCATGCCCGCCACCATCGGCAGGAACGCCAGGCCGGTCACGATCGGCGTGTACGCCAGGGTCAGCTGCATGTAGTAGGTGAGGAACAGGAAGATCGCGAACATGCCGATACCCATGATGAACACGGTCAGGTACGACGCGCCACGGGTGCGGTCGGCGACGATGCGCAACGGAAGCAGCGGGTGGGCGACCTTGGTCTCGATCCACACGAAGGCCGCGAGCAGCACGGTGCCACCGATCAGGAAGGCCAGTGTGGTCGGGTCGCTCCAGCCGTTGGACTCGGCGTGGGAGAAGCCGTAGACGATGCCGAACAGCGCGACGGTGACGGCGACGGTGCCGGTCCAATCGAGCTTGGGCCGCGAGGTCGCGACATGCTTGGCGAGCAGCAACACGGCACCGACGAGCGCGACGGCGGCGAAGATCAGGTTCACATACATCGCCCAGCGCCACGACGCCCATTCGGTGAGCACGCCGCCGAGGAGCAGGCCGATCGCGCCACCGGTACCGGCCACGGCACCGAAGATGCCGAATGCCTTCGCCCGTTCCTTGGGTTCGGTGAAGGTGACCGTGAGCAGCGAGAGCGCGGCGGGCGCGAGCAGCGCACCGAACACGCCCTGGCCGACGCGGGCCGCGACCAGCATCTCGAAGCTGGTGGCCGCGCCGCCGACGGCCGAGGCCACCGCGAAGCCGACCAGGCCGACGATGAAGGTGTTGCGCCGACCGAACAGGTCGCTGAGCCTGCCGCCGAGCAGCAGGAGGCTGCCGAAGGCGAGGGCGTAACCGGTGATGACCCACTGCCGGTCACCGTCACCGAACCCGAGGTCGGCCTGCGCGGCGGGCAGGGCGATGTTCACGATCGTCGCATCGAGCACGACCATCAGCTGGGCGATGCCGAGCACGGCGAGCACCCACCAGCGCAGCGCGTGCGAGCCGCGACGCCCGCTATCCGCCGAGCTCTTCGGCCCGGTGTCGAGTGTGGTGGTCATAACTCCCCTTGAAAGGCTGCGTGTGGTTTCTGGGTGGCATAATCGGAGATACCGCCTCCACTTCATTCGAAGCTACCAGATTAACGGAGAAACGACCTCCACTTAATCCCCGGATTGTTAGGATGCCCCTGTGAATCACGCCACGACGACTGCCACACCCCCTCGCAGACTGCGCGCCGACGCCGCGCGCAATCAGCAACGCATCGTCGCGGCCGCCCGTGAACTGTTCGCCGATCACGGCCTCGAGATCACCCTCGACGATGTCGCCGAGCGCGCCGGTGTCGGCGTCGGCACCGTGTACCGACGCTTCGCGAACAAGAAGGAACTCATCGCCGAGGTCTTCGATCAGCACGTGAAGGACTTCGCCGACGCCGCCGAGGAGGCAATGGGCAATCCGGACGCCTGGCTCGGGCTCGTCGAATTCTTCGAGAGCGCGTGCAAACACCTGGCGACCAACCGCGGGTTCGGCGAGGTGATGCTCGAGCTGGAGGAAGATCCGGCCCGTTTCGCCGAGCTGCGCGATCGGATCCACCCGTCGGTCACGGGGATCATCGATCGCGCGCGCGAGGCGGGCGCGGTGGACCCCGATGTCGCCACCTCCGACTTCTTCGCGCTGATCCACATGGTCAATTCCATCGCCGAGTTCGCCGCACCCGTGAATTCCGAAGTGTGGCAGCGTTATATGGCCATCGCGCTCAACGGGGTCCGCACCGACGCGGTGCCGCGCAGGCCGCTGCTGGTCGCGCCGATGTCGGACGAGCAGGTCGAGCAGGCCAAGGCCGCAGGCTGCCTCGGCCGTCGTCGCTGAGCCGAAACCTGTCCGAGAAGTAGCGCGCGTCACAGCGCATCCTCTACAGTTGGACACATGACCAAGAGCACCTGGGTGAACTGGGCAGGCGAGCAGCGCTGCACACCCGCCATCGTCGCCGCGCCGCGTGACGTCGAGGAACTGGCCACGATCGTGGCCGATGCCGCCGCCGCGGGACGGACCGTGCGTGTCGCCGGGGCGGGGCACTCGTTCACCGACGCCGTGCTCACCGACGGCACGCTGGTCGATCTCAGTGGCCTGGACAAGGTTCTCGACGTCGATACCGACACCGGGCGCGTGCGGGTGGAAGCCGGGATCTCGCTGCACGCGGCGAGCCCGCTACTGCACGCGCACGGACTGGCCTTTCCCAATCTCGGTGACATCGATACGCAATCCCTCGCGGGCGCGACCGCCACCGCCACCCACGGAACCGGTGCCCGGCTGCGCAATATCTCCGCGGCATTGCACGCGGTGGAGGTACTCCGCGCCGACGGCAGCCTGGTGGAGCTCGACGAGCAGACCGATCCCGACGGCTGGAAGGCGGCCCGGGTCAGCATCGGCGCGCTCGGCATCGTCACCGCGGCCACCCTGCAGCTCGAGCCGTCGTTCGTGCTCGAGTGCGTCGAGCGCCCGATGACACTGGACGAGGTGCTTGCCGACATCGACGAATTCGCCGACGGCAGTGATCATTTCGAGTTCTTCGCCTTCCCGCACAGCAACACGGCGATGACCAAGGCCATCAATCGCACCGAGGCGCCGGAACAACCGCGTGGCAAGGCGAGCGAGTGGCTCAACGACATCCTGATCGCCAACCACGTCTACGACGGCATGTGCAGGCTGGGCCGCCGAATTCCGGCCGCCATCCCCATGATTCACCGCGCCGCCACCCTGGCCGGCAGCTACAACCGGCAGGTCGACCGTTCCTACCGCGTGTTCGCCACCCCCCGGCTGGTGAAGTTCAACGAGATGGAATACGCGATCCCGCGCGCGCACGCGGCCGAGGCGATTCGCGCGATCCTGGCACTGGGACAACGATTCGGTACGCCGATGCCGATCGAGGTGCGCTGGGTCGCCGCCGATGACGCCTTCCTGTCCCCCGCGAGCGGTCGCGACACCTGCTACATCGCGGTGCACCAGTATCAGGGCATGGCCTGGGAGGCGTACTTCCGCGCGTGCGAAGCGGTGTTCGACGCCTACGACGGCAGGCCACACTGGGGCAAACGCCACTTCCAGACCGCCGAGACACTGCGTTCGCGCTACCCCGAATGGGACCGCTTCACCGCGGTCCGACGACGCTTCGACCCCACCGGTGTGTTCGCCAACGACTACGTGCACCGGGTGCTCGGCGCACTCGACTGAAGCCGCGGCGGGGCGGACACTGCTCGGACAACAAAGTCGCCGGTTCACCCGCACCGCCCCCGACACCGCGCCCTGATGGAATGATGGCGGGTGATATCCGAAGCGCCACAAGCACTTCGCCCCTGCGCCGAAAGGGCGACCATGGCCCACACACCCACCGTGCTGTTCGTCTGCGTCCACAATGCGGGCCGATCACAGATGGCGGCGGGATTCCTGCGTGCCATGGCCGGTGACCGGATCGAGGTACGCACCGCGGGCAGCGAACCCGCGGCAGCGTTGAACCCCACCGCCGTGCTGGCCATGGCCGAGATCGGGATAGATATTTCCGGCGAGCGGCCCAAGTCGCTCACCGATGATGTGGTCGGGCTCTCCGATGTGGTGGTCACGATGGGGTGCGGCGAGGCGTGTCCGTACTTCCCCGGGATCAGCTACCGCGACTGGGTGCTCTCGGATCCGGCCGGGCAGCCGATCGAGGTGGTCCGCAGTATTCGCGACCACCTGCAGATCCTGATCGGCAATCTGATCGCGGAACTGGTGCCGGTGCCCGCGCGCTGAACGTCCGATTCGTTCAAGACGCACAGCGCCGGGGTGTTTACGCTGCGAATATGACTCCACAGCTCGATGTCGTGTCCGTTGTTGTTTCCGATATGGCCGCTTCGTTGGCCTTCTACCGCAGGTTGGGCCTGGTCTTCCCGGACGGCTCCGAATCCGAGGGCCACGCCGAGGCCGTGATCGGCGGTGGCATGCGGCTGGCGCTGGACACCGAGGCGACGATCGCCTCCTTCACCACCGACTGGCAGCCGCCGAGCGGACCCGGGCGCAGCAGTCTCGCGTTCCGCTGTGCCGATCCGGCCGAGGTCGACAAGCTCTACGCCGAACTCGTCGACGCCGGCCATCACGGCGAACTCCCGCCGTGGGATGCCTTCTGGGGTCAGCGTTACGCCTCGCTCGCCGACCCCGACGGGCACGGGATCGACCTCTACGCGCCGTTGTCGCCCGAGTAGGCCGACCAGTCGTGCGGGTTGCGCTGTCGCTGCTCGTAGCGACCGAGCAACTCGCGGACCTCGTCGCTGACCGGGGGTTCTCCGCTGAGCCTGGTCCACAGGTGCGCGTCGTGGTCGGTGAGCGTCACCGGTCCTGTCGCGTCCACATCGGCGACGAAGGTGAACTGCCTGGTGCGGGCGCCTTCGCCGGTGAGGTAGTCGAAATCGCCGAGGTAGTCGCTGATTCCGGTGACCTGCAGTCCGGTTTCCTCCGCGACTTCACGGGCCAGCGCTTCGTCGAGTGCCTCACCCGGCTCGACGACGCCGCTGGGCAACTCCCACCGGCCGCCGAGGAAGTCCGATCGTCGACGGCGCAGGATGAGCACTCGATGATGGCTGACGATGACCGCGCCGACGACAAGCCGGCGGATTTCGTCTCGTTCTGCCTCGATACGGAGCGTGGAGTACACGGTTTCGTCGATCATCGGGTCACATCCTCTCGTCGGTGTTCGGATCGAGCACTTGCGACGGGGCGTGCACTAGTGAGCCTAAACCTTCCGTCCCGCTGTGCCGAATGAGACTTTCCGGGCGGGCAGCCGCCCGATCAGGGTTTCTGCAGGGTGCGTACCGAACATCCGGCCAGGTCACGAACCTCCCGCGACAGGTGCGCCTGGTCGGCGTAACCGGTCACCGCAGCGATCTGCGCGGCGGGAATTCCCGTGCGAAGCGCCGCCAACGCACGTTGAAAACGCAGAATACGGGCCAACATCTTGGGTCCGTAGCCGAAGGCGAACAGGGAGCGTCGGTGCAGCATCCGAGCCGACATGCCCGTCTGGGCGGCGGTTCGGGCGATCGTGGCGCCCGCAGCCAGGGAGTCGACGACCGCGGTGAGCGCCGGATCGGCGGGGCCGCTGTCGGCGGCGAATCGTAATGCGACCGCTTCCAAGGCCGCCACGCGGTCGGGCGCGTTGTCGATGCGGTCGACGAGTTCGCGGGCGGTGCGCGACGGTGCTATCTCGGCCAAATCGACGCGCTGGTTCAGCAACTCGACCGCCGGAATCCCGAGCAAGGTCGGCGCGGTTCCGGGCGCGAACCTGATGCCGACGTATTCGCGCGCACGCGCCGCCGCAGCCGAGAACGCGCGATTGTCCGGGCCCGCCACCATCAGGGCGCCCTCGGTCCAGATCAGGTCCATGCAGCCGTCGGGAAACACCGTGACGGGCCCCGATCGAGCGGGCATGGTCCGCGCCCAGACCACCGCTCGGCCCAGCTGCGATTCGCGCTCCCGATATTCCGCCACACTTCGACGGTAGCCCTGCCCACCGACAGACGACCCTGATGGGCTGGACCCGGCGGTCCGAGCCGACCCGTCCACCCCACCCACCGCGAACGGATCCGAATACCGACCCACCGTAAGATCTGGCGGCACGACGTTCGCTCGGCGGAGGGGTGCCATATGCAATCGACAGCATCAGTGCGGGATGGGCGGCCGCGGGTGGCGGGGTTTCCCGGCGCGGACATCGATATCGAGCCCGACGTCTGGTCGGGCGCGGCCGTCGACGACGACCGGATCCGGGCGCTGGCCGTCGGCGCGTATTACGGGCGCAGTTGGGGTGCGCAGTGCGATGGGGTCGCGTTTGTGCCGGAGGAGCCCGACAGCTCGTCGACGCGGCGCGAGACCGCGATCGAGGGACTGCACGAGTCGTGGGGTGTCGACAATGCCGAGGACGCGCACGACACCGTGCGACGACTGCTGGCCGGGATGCACGCGCCGCTGTTCGAACTCGTCCATCCGCTCGCCGTCATGGCCGCGACCGATACCGGGCGGGTCGACCGGTCCGGGTTGGCCGATGAGCATCGCGAATTCCTGCACACGCTCTCGGGTTTCCGCGGCTACCGCGGGCCCGCCGGGATCGATCGCGACTACGACGCGTGGCTGCAAGCCATCAAGCTCGGCATCACCGACAGCCTGCCGACGCCGTTGCAGATCGATGCCACGGCATGGGATCTGGCGCGGTTGGTGTTCATCGCTCGCGCCGCGTGCACGGCGGGCTATCTGACCGAGGACGAGGCATGGGACCACATGCTGACCGGGCTGGACCGGGCGCGTCAGCACTATCGCAACTGGCGGCAGTTCGGCGACGGGTTCCTCACGGGGGCGATCTTCTGGGCGGCCACCCAGGACCTGTCGGCCGCGAAAAGCCAAGTGGCCGAACGCAGGCGGATGATCGCGGGGCTGCACCTTCGGCCGTCGAGCCCGTGGCGGCGGGTGGCCCTGCATCCGGGTGCGCCGGTGTTCAGCCCGGCATCGTCAGCATGATGCCGACGGCTTGACGGCGGAACGGTTCGTCGTCGACCATTCCGAGTTTGCGACGTTCCACCAGCAGTTGCCATTCGCCGAAGAGGTCGGCGGAGTTGGGCGTGGACTGGGTGATGGATCCGTCGACGTGCTCGATCTCGCAGGCGAGACGCACGGCCTCGGTGACGCGGATGAAGTCGGCGGGCTCCCAGTCGACGAAGTCGAGGTCGGTGCCCGCACCCGAAATCCGCAGGGTCGCGAGCTGCCCGGGCGGCGTGCGGACTTCGGCATCGGTGAGCACCGAGACCGGGAATTCGTAGACCGCCCACGCGGAGACGAACAGCAGGCGCAGCGTGGTGATCGCGACCAGGCCCGGAGCGCCTTCGTGGCCCGCCTGGGCCAGTTCGAGGACGTACTCGTCGGCGCGGGCACAGCCGTGCAGGATGTCGATCTCGCGTAAGGAGTTGCCCGCGTGCCGCATTCGCCGCGCTGCGGCCGTGACGTCGGGGCGCTGTCGACCGTTCGAACCCTGAACGGGTTGCGGCGGAACCAGATTCGGCCTCGGCGGGAACACCCTGCGCAAGCTGACGAGGTCGCGTTCCACGGCCCTGATCAGCGCCTGCGCCTGCTCGCGTAAGCCGGTCTCGAGGAACACCGGCACCGGATGCCGGTCGGTCGGCGCGCCGTTGACCACGAACTGTGCCGACCGGAAGAACAGCAGCAACGCCATCTGCCCGTCCTCGGTGGTGGCGAGCGCGATCCTGCCCAACTCGGCGACACCGACGTCCAGCGCGATTTCGTGGTCTGCGCGCAGCGGCGTCGTCACCAGCCGTCCGTCCGCATAGCGGACCGCGACTCGCTCGCCCCATACTTCGATCACAGCCACATCCCTCCTGGCCTGCCTCGCATCGGTGGATCCTACCGAGGGGGCGCCGAGGGGCAGGCGATGGTCCTGTCGAAGGTGAGTTGGTTCGAATGCGTGCCGAGGTGGCAGGCTGTACGCATGCCCGATGAACAGGAAGTCTCCGCCGAACTGACCGGTGACGCGAACGAAACCCCGGAAGAGGCGACCAAGCGAAAGTTCCGCGAGGCGCTCGAGCGGAAGAACGGCCACTCCTCAGCCGGTGGCGCGGCCCAGAATTCGGCGAAAGTGCGTGGCACCCACGCTCAGGCCGGCGGGAAGCGCACCTTTCGCCGTCGCGCGGGCGGCTAGGTAGGCGCCCGCAGCCTCGCAGTTCCGTGAGCAGCCCTGCCACCGCCGGTAATCGCCGTGCGGCGCAGGGCTGTTCGGTGGGGCAGGCAGTTATTGCAGCCGGGAGGTATCGGCGTCCGCTTCGGTGCGAACGGCGTTCTCGAACGTGGTGCCGCTGTCCGCTTCGCTGAAAACCAGCCAGCATCCCCGAATGGCGCCGAGCAGGTCCTCGAGCAGGTCGATCGCGGGGCGGGTGGGGTCTAGGCGGCAGATGCGGTAGCCGTCGGACCACGCGTCGGGATCGTCGTCCTCGTCGCGCTCCTCGACTTCCTGCGCGGCCTCGATGATTGCGTCCAGGTCGCGCACTTTGCCTTCGGACACGGCGATGGCATCGGCGATGAGGTCGACGACCACCTGGGTGGGCGTCTCCCCCGCACCGAGCCGTTCCAAGACCACCGTCGGCGTCTCGACCTGGAGTGCTTCGATGTCGTCCGCCTCGGCGACGACATCGACCGGCTCGAGGCCCGTGATCTCACCGGCCACGGTTGCCGCGGCCCGCAGCCAATGCGCGGCCGCGACCGATGCGGCAGCGGGGTCCAGTTCGGTGAACAGGTCGATCGTGCCCAGGGGATTGCCGCGCAGCAGCGTGTCGGCGGCATGGACCTGGACCGGGGAGATCTCCGGGCGGGTCAGTTCGACAGCTTGTCGCGCCCGGCCTCCCAGATCGCCCAGCTCCGCGGCCGTGATCGCCGCCTGCTCGGTCAGTACCTCGTTCACCACACGGTCGATCAGGCCCGCGTCACCGACCGTATGGAGCACGCGGCCCAAGTGATGCGCCGATTCCTCGATGGGGCTGTAGAAGACCAGCATGCACCCCTCGTCGTCGGGCAGGTTGGGCGTGCGCAACGCGGCCTCCACCTTCGCGAACCGCCCACGCTCCTCCGCCCGCCGCCACGCCTCCCCGTTCTCGACATCGGGGTCCCCGGCCGCGGTCGCCGGGTGGGTGTAGGTCCGCCACTGGAACCGAGCCAGACTCGCCAACGCCGCGGCCAGTTCCACCCCGTGCTCCGGGCCCGGCAGTTCGGCGATCGTCTCGGCGACGTCACCCCGACCGGTCCCCCAGGTGGCGACCAGCGTTCCCGCACCCGAGTCGTATGCATACCGCGTCATTCGGTCAGTTTTACGTGGCCGGTCCGCACCGGGCCGCACCAGGGTCTCGCCTGTCCGGCCGGAGTCCGATCGACGCGGTGTAGGAGCTATCTCCGGGCGGTGTCGGCGATCCCGCTGGGCAGGTCGAGCCGAGGGCGACGTGCCCGGATCGCCGTCACGAGCACCGATCTCCACCAGCGCAGCAGTCGTCCGACGTGGTGACCGTCGGTGGTGTCGCGCAGCAGGTTTCGCCCTTCCAGGCGTCGAGCCCCTCTTTGACCGCGATCACCGCGATCACCAGCGCCGCGAGCGGGTCGGCCCACGACCAGCCGAACAGGCTGTTGAGCAGCAGACCGACCAGCAGCACCGCCGAGAGGTAGGTGCACAGCAAGGTCTGTTTCGAGTCGGCGACCGCGGACGCCGAGCCCAGTTCGCGTCCGGCCCGCCGCTGGGCGACGGACAGCACGGGCATGATCACCAGGCTCGCGGCGGCCAGTCCGATCCCGACGGCCGAATGCCGGGGTTGCCCGTCGCCGAGCAACGAGCGGACGGCGTCGACGCCGACATAGGCGGCCAGCGCGAAGAACGAGAAGGCGATGACCCGCAACGCCACCTTCTCCCGCGCCTGCGGGTCGCGACCGGCGAACTGCCACGCCACCGCGGCCGCCGAGGAGACCTCGATGACCGAGTCGAGCCCGAACCCGATCAGCGCGGAGGAGGACACCCGCGCGCCTTCGGTCAGCGCGATGGCGGCCTCGATCACGTTGTAGCTGATCGTCGCCGCGACGAACCAGCGGATCCGCGTAGCGAGCACCGCCTTGCGTGCCGAAGTCGGCGCGAGCGGCGATGGCATCCCCAGTGCGTCCATCAGCAGCAGCCGTCCGATTCCGCGGCCGGGCAGCAGGCCGGGTCGACAGCCAGGACCAGCCCGACCAGATCGTCCAAGGCCTGGCCGATCCGCGCATCGGCCAGCTCATAACGGCTGCGCCTGCCCTCCGGGACCGCGACGACCAACCCGCATCCACGCAGACAGGCCAGGTGGTTGGACAGGATCTGGCGCGAGACGCCGATCGCCGCCGCCAACTCCGACGGATACCCAGGTTCCTTGCGCAGGCTCAGCAGGATCTTGGTGCGCGTCGAGTCGGAGAGGGCGTAGCCGAATCGGGAGAGTGCGTCTGTCTGCACCGTGGATTGCATCTTCGAATAGTACAACTAAATCTGTATTCAGAAAATGATGTACTTGGTAGTTGGATGCGGGAACACGAAAAAGCCCCCCACCTGCGTGTACAGGTGGGGGGCCTCGAGTGGAGCTGCCGGGAATCGAACCCGGGTCCTCCGCCGCGTCTTCAGGGCTTCTCCGTGTGCAGTTCGCTGTGTCTCTGCTTGGATCTCCAAGTCTCGCGAACAAGCCTGGATGACGATCCCAGTCGCTGTTAGATGTCCCCTCCGACTCCGCGACCGAGCCGAACGGTAATTCCCTCTAGCTGATGCCAGTACCCGGGTCGAGGGACGAACCCGGACTGACAGAGACGACCTGGCTACTTAGGCAGCGAGGGCGTACTCGCGCTGATTGGAATCGGCGCTTAATTGGTTGCAGCGACGCTTACGGTGGTCTCTTGCCTGCACCGACACGCTTCCCCTGAATCAACGTACGCAGTCGAAACCGTTCAGCCCCGTACGTGCCCGCACCGTGCGGGCTAGTCATATTAACACCGGAGCGGCACCAGATCATCCCATTATTTTCTGCCAGCTCGCGGTGGCGCCGCCGTGATCTTGTGGCGAACCGTGTCGGACCGTGTCGACGAATCGGGGTGGCGCCGCCGGTAGTGGCGGGTATCGTTCTCGTTCGGCCGCGCCGGAACTGTGGAATGTACTGGGCGACTGGAGCGAGGAGTTATCCCATGGCATTCACCGGTCAGCGTGGACTGCGCCGGCTCGCGGCGATTCCTGCTGTCGCGAGTCTCGTGTTGGCCGCGGCCTGCTCGTCGGGCGAGCCCACCGCCGCGCCCGGCGTCACCAGCACGCCCTGTCCCGGCTCGGCGAACACCGATCGCGGCTGCATCTACCTCGGGGTACTCGCCGATCTGGCGAACGGGCCGTTCACCCCGCTCGGCGCCTCGATGAACGACGGTCAGGCGGCGTTCTGGAAGCAGGTGAACGCGGCGGGCGGCATCGGCGGTTACGACATCGACATCAGCACCTACACCCGCAACACCTCCTACGACCCGCGCACCCACCGCACCGCCTACCAGGAGATCGAGCCGCATGTGCTCGCGCTGTCGATGAGTTTCGGGACCGCGCAGACCGTCGCGATGCTGAATCAGATGGACGCCGACGACATGGTGAGCACCGCGGCCACCCAGTGGTCGGGCTGGAACTATCGCAGCGCCGATCGCAATCTGGTGCTCAGTGCCGGCTACTCCTACTGCACCGAAGCGGTGACTGGCCTCGACTGGTTCGCCGAAACCCACTACGCACCACGCAATATCGCCGTCGTCGCCTATCGCGGGAACTACGGCGGCGACTACGCCAGCGGCGCGCTGAAGTGGGCGCTGGCCAACAACGCGACCATCGCCGATCGCATCGACACCGGGCCCAACGCCGAGGTCGGCAACCAGGACGGCCCGGTCTCGGAGATCCTGGCGGCCGAACCCGATCTGGTGATGCTGGCCACCGGGCCCGCCGAAACCGCGGAGATCGTGGGCAAGCTCGTGAAATCGGGCTTCACCGGCCGGTTCCTCGGCTCGTTGCCCACTTGGAACGCGGCATTGCTGCAATCGGCCGCCGCCCCCGCGCTGACCGCGCTCTACAACTACACGACCCCGGTCGACAGCTGGGCCGGTGACAGCGTGGGCGCCAAGCACGCCCGCGACGCCATCACCGGCGAGCCGGCCAACTTCGGCTATTCGCTGGGCTGGGCGATCACCTATCCACTCAAAGCCCTGCTCACGACAGCGGCGGCGAACGGCGACCTCACTCGCGCGGGTTTGCGACGCAGCGTCGGTTCGATGAAACCCGACGGCGAGGGCATGGTGGTGATCCATCCGGCGGGTGCGGCCGAACCGGATCTGGACGCGGAATGGTCGGCGGTGTTCGAACCGGACGACGAGGCACCCATGGGCGCCAGGGCGGTGCGCATCGGCTATCAGGGCACGACGCTGGGTCGCCTGGACCTGCACGAGCCCTGCACCCGGCTGTAGGAATCAGTTCGCGGCGATCATGGCGACCGCCGCGAGCGCCAGCGCCATGCCCACCTTCTGGGTGGCGCTGACGCGTTCGCCGAGCAGGACCATCGCCAGCAGCACGGTCGCCGCCGGATACAGCGAGCCGATCACGCTGACCACCGACAGCATGCCGCCGTGGAAGGCGTACAGCAGCGCGGCATTGGCGATCACGTCGAGCACCCCGACTGCCAGGGCCAGGCGCAACGGCTCGCCGTGCAGGCCGCGGAATTCTCCCGCCGCCAACGCCGAGGTCCACACGACCGCTGTGGCCGCGACGCGCTGAGCGAGCAGGGGCCACAGGCCCGCGCTCGCGCTGGTTTCGTGCAGGAAGTAGAACGCGAAACCGAAGGCCGCACCCGAGCCGATGGTGAGCAACGCGACCCGGCGGGTGAAGCGCAGTGGCCTGCCGCCGATGATCTCCTCGGTGGTCTCGTCGGGGGCCTCCCGGCTGACGAGTATCACCGCGACCAGGGCGACGGCGATGCCCGCGATCGCGATCGCGCCCGGTCGTTCGCCGAGGAAGAACCCGGCGATCACCGGGATGCCCGCGACCAGCACCGCGGTCAGCGGCGACACCACCGACATGGGTCCGTCGGCGAGTGCGGCGTAGAACCACCACACCGCCAAGCCGCTGGCCACACCGGCGGCCAGGCCCCACATCATCGACGCGGTGTCGGCGTGCCCCCCGACCAGCGGCGCGATCAACAAGACCAGCAGTACCGAGAACGGGTACGACACCACGACCACGCGCAGCGCGGTGACCCTGCGTGCCGCGATCCCGCCGAAGAAGTCACTGACTCCGTAGCCCGCCGCCGCGACGAGGGCGAGCGCGACGGAGAGCACTAACGCATGCCCTTGACCCGCCGACCTACCTCACGGGTGACCTCGCGCTCGGCCTGCTTGCGAGCCAGGTCCTGACGTTTGTCGTAGTCCTGCTTGCCCTTGGCGAGCGCGAGCTCCACCTTCACCTTGCCGTCGGAGAAATACATCGACAGCGGCACCAATGTCTGGTTGCCCTCGCGCGACTTGCCGACCAGGTGCTCGATCTCGCGCTTGTGCAGCAGCAGCTTGCGGGTGCGGCGCGGCGAATGGTTGGTCCAGGTGCCGTGGCTGAACTCCGGAATGTGCAGGCCTCGCAGCCACACCTCACCGTGGTCGACGGTCGCGAAGGCGTCGACCAGGGAGGCCTTGCCTTCGCGCAGGCTCTTCACTTCGGTGCCGACCAGCGCGATCCCCGCCTCATAGACGTCGAGGATCGTGTAGTTGTGCCGCGCCCGGCGGTTGGTCGCGATGACCTTGCGCCCCTTTTCCCTCATAACGGTCAACTGTAAGTGACGACGCCAGCGCTTTATTCCATGGCCGACTCAGACCCGGGCGGCCGCCCTGGCCAGTGCGCGGTCTCGCTGCTCCTCGAAACGAGCCGCCTTGACCTCCAGATCGAGCAGGTAGGTGTGCAGTTCGTCGCGGGCGATTTCGCCCTCGGGACCGAAATCGGTGCGCTCGAAGATCTGCCAGGTGCGCAGGGTCGGGCGCAGGACGACATCGAGGTGCTGGCGCAGGTCGTAGACGCCGTGCTTGGCGAGCAGGACCGCGTTGCGGCGGAAGTTGGGCTGGTTGAGGCCGGGCATCTGGAAGCGCAGGATCACGTCGGTGATGGCCTGCATGGCCGCGTCGGGGGTGAGGTCGAGGGCGGCGGCGCAGAGTTTGCGGTAGAAGATCATGTGCAGGTTCTCGTCGGCGGCGATGCGGGCCAGCATGCGGTCGGCGACCGCGTCGTTGCACAGGGCGCCGGTGTTGCGGTGGCTGATCCTTGTCGCGAGTTCCTGCAAGGTGACGTAGGCGACGCCCTTGAGGAACTGCGAACCCTTCTCGGGCTTGGCGATGCCCGCGGTCATGTGCGCCATCCTGGCCTCTTCGAGCGCGACCGGGTCGACGGCGCGGGTCACGACCAGGTAGTCGCGCAGCACGATGCCGTGGCGGTTCTCCTCCGCGGTCCATCGACCGACCCAGGTGCCCCAGGCGTTGTCGAAGCCGAAGGTGTCGGCGAGTTCGCGGTGATACGAGGGCAAGTTGTCCTCGGTGAGCAGGTTGGTGATCATCGCCGCCTTGGCGACCTCACTCAGCTGCGACTGCTCGGGGTCCCAGTCGATGCCGCCCATGGCCGCGAAGTTGCGGCCTTCGTCCCACGGCACGTAGTCGTGGGGATGCCAGGATTTGGCCTTGGACAGGTGGTCGTTGAGGTTCGCCTCGGCAGTGGGCTCGAGCTCGGCGAGGATGTCGCTGTCGGACAGGTGGAGCGTCATGCGTCGACGTTACGAGTGCGGGGGTGAGTTCTCCGCGTGATTGCCGAGATTTCCGCGACTACTCATCACGGGGTGGACCAGCGGCGATGATCGGTCACAGCCCCCAGCGTCGGGACAGGCGTGGCGTTGCGCGGACCTTCGCGCTCGGTCGACGGTGCGCCTCATCCGGCCGAAGCGGCAGGCCCGAAGTCGCCGATGTGCAGCGGCACCCCGTCCCACTGGGCGCGGTCGGGGGTGAGGTCGCCGACCACGAGCACGCCCGCGTCGGCGAAGGCGCCTCTGGCTCGGGCGATGTGGTCCTCCGAGGTGACAAGGACGACCGAGCTGAGGTCCCGTTCGGCCAGCATCGTCGCGGTATTGCGGGCGTTGGCCACCGTCGAGTCGGCCTCGGATTCCCGCAGGACCCGGCTCTCGTCGACGCCCGCGGCCACCAGCCAGTCGGCCATCACATCGGCTTCGGACAGCCCGGCTCGAGGGTTGCCGCCGGTGACGATGATCGGCGACCACGGCGCGAAGACCGCTTGGGCCAGGCCCGCGCGCAGCCTTCGTACCAGTTCTTCGCGCATCGTGCCCTCCGGGGTCAGGCCGTAACCGAGGACCACCACCGCGGTCTCGGGGCCGTAGATCCCCGGGAGCGCGGGCGTGCCGAGCGCCCGCGCGAAGTCGAGACCGGGCGGGGCGGAGAGATCGGCAGCGGCCGGTGCCGGCACGCAAGCCAATCCGGTCACCGCTATCGCGGCGCACATCACTCGCGTACTCCAAGTCCACCGCACCATTGCCGCCGCCTCCTCGAGCCCGGGCCGATCTCCGTGATCGGTCCCGCTCGGCAACCGTGCGCCCGGTCGACGACGGCCGGTGTCCCATTGACCTGCGGCTACGACAATTCACATGCGTATGTCCGCCGACGCTGGTGCGGGGCATCGCAAAATTTCCGGAATCGGACATCGGGTCGCGCACGACCCTCGGTGAGAACTGGTGCGCGGGCGGGTATGCCAGCGTCGACGATCAGCTGACGGACGCGGAGCGCGACCTCAGCCCGGACTCAGAACGAGGTAGAGAACCAGGGCGGCGGCGAAGACGGCGATCAGCGCGATGGTCGACCAGCGTGGCCTACCACGGTGAATCACCGTGTGGTGTGTGCCGAGCAGGGTAGGCGCGACGACGGGGTCGATGTGGCGGTGCGGCATCGGGGGTGTCGGGGCATCGGCTCCCGCGGTCGGGCTGCTGCCCGACGTCTCGCCCTCCGAGCCATCACCATTCGCCATGACTCGACAGTAACTCGACCCGTGCGATTCGGTGCGGGTTCCTTTCCGCCGCGCGTGTACACCCGGCTGGGCGCGGATGCGTAGGCGATGGTGCGCCTATTCCTCGCCCAGAGTGGTGAGCACCCCCTCGCCGTAGCGGGCCAGCTTGTTCTCGCCGACTCCGGCGACGGTGCCGAGTGCGGCGAGGTCGGCGGGCTTGCGCGCGGCGATCTCACGCAAGGTGGCGTCGTGGAACACCACGTAGGCGGGCACGCCCTGTTCCTTGGCAGTGGCCGCCCGCCAGGCCCGCAGGCGCTCGAACAATCCGACGTCGCCCGCGGGCAGGTCGACGGCCGCCTTGGTCGATTTCGAGGAGCGCGCGGGGCGGGCCGGGCGTTCGGGCTCACGCCGCATCGGCACCTTCCTGCCCTCGAACAGCACCTCGTTGCTCTCGTCGGTCAGGGCGAGGACACCGTATTCGCCCTGCACCGCGAGCAGGCCACCCGCGAGCAACTGCCGGACCACACCGCGCCATTCGGTATCGCGCAGATCGGTGCCGATGCCGAACACCGAGAGCTCGTTGTGGCGATGCTGGGTGATCTTCTGGTTGGTCTTGCCGAGCAGGATGTCGACGAGGTGGCCGGCGCCGAAGGACTGTCCGCGTTCGCGTTTGAGCCGCAGCACCGTGGACAGCAACTTCTGGGCGGCCACCGTGCCGTCCCAGGTTTCGGGTGGGTTCAGGCACACATCGCAGTTGCCGCAGGTGCCACCGGTCTGACCGAAGTAGTTGAGCAGTCGCGCGCGACGGCAACCGACCGTCTCGCACAGCGCGAGCATGGCGTCGAGATGCAGTTGCAGTTGCCTGCGATGCGCGGCGTCACCCTCACTGGAATCGATCATCTTGCGCTGCTGCACAACATCATTGAGGCCGTAGACCATCCAGGCCGTCGACGGCAGCCCGTCGCGGCCCGCGCGGCCGGTCTCCTGGTAATAGCCCTCGACCGATTTGGGCAGGTCCAGGTGGGCGACGAACCGCACGTCGGGCTTGTCGATACCCATGCCGAAGGCGATGGTGGCGACCACGATCAGGCCGTCCTCGCGCAGGAACCTGGACTGGTTCTCGGCGCGGGTCCGGAAATCCAACCCGGCGTGATAGGGCACCGCGCGGATGCCGTTCTCGTTGAGCATCGCCGCTGTCTTCTCCACCGAATTACGCGAGAGGCAGTAGACGATGCCCGCGTCGCCGGGGTGCTCGGCGCGGATGAAGTCGAGCAGCTGGCGGTCGGCGCGATTCTTCGACTCGATCCGGTATTGGATGTTGGGTCGGTCGAAGCTGGAGATGAACTGCTTCGCGGCGCCGAGGTCGAGCCGCTCGACGATCTCGGCGGCGGTCTTCTCGGTGGCGGTCGCGGTGAGGGCGATGCGCGGGACATCGGGCCAGCGCTCGTGCACCAGCGACAGCGCGAGATAGTCGGGCCGGAAGTCGTGGCCCCACTGGGATACGCAGTGCGCCTCGTCGATCGCGAACAGGGCGATCTTGCCGCGGTCGAGCAGCCGCAGCGTGGCTTCCAGCCGTAGGCGTTCCGGCGCCAGGTACAGCAGGTCGAGATCGCCTGAGACGAACTGTGCCTCGACCGTGCGCCGCTGATCCGGCGACTGGGTGGAGTTGAGGAACCCGGCCCGCACGCCGAGAGCGCTCAGCGCGTCGACCTGGTCCTGCATGAGCGCGATCAGCGGCGAGACGACCACGCCGACACCATCGCGGACCAGCGAAGGGACCTGGTAGCAGAGGGATTTACCGCCACCGGTCGGCATCAGCACCAGCGCGTCGCCACCACCGACGACCTGCTCGACGATGGCCGCCTGGTCGCCGCGGAAGCTGTCGTAACCGAAGACGCGACGGAGGACTTCGTCGGCCGTCTCGGCGCGATCGGGAGCGGCGACCCGGCCCGGGGTGGCCGGGACCAGATCGTCGAAGTGGAAGTCGCCGGTGTCTGCGAAGTCGTGCTCGGAGACGTAACCGCCGTCGGACGGGTACGCGTCGTCGGGTGGGAAGTCCTCGGGTGGGAAGTCTTCGACATCGGGGGCCGTGGCGCCGGAATTGCTCACCGGGCCATCCTACGAGCGAGCGCCGGGCCCGCAGCCCGTCGACCGAAGCCGACGGCGGCGGATGCCGAAGTTGCACACCTGTGGATAACTCGATTCACCCGCGCAAACGGGCCAGGACCTCGTCGTGGAGCAGCCCATTCGTCGCCACGGCGTCGCCGCCGTGCGGGCCGGAGCGTCCGTCCAGGGAGGTGAACGCGCCGCCCGCTTCGCGAACCAGGATGTCGAGGGCGGCCAGGTCCCACAGCGAGACCTCCGGCTCAGCGGCGATGTCCACCGCACCCTCCGCGACCAGGCAATAGTTGAAGAAATCACCGTAGCCGCGGACCCGCCACACCGCATCGGTGAGGTCGATGAGCTTCTCGCGCAGCCCGCGCTCCCGCCAGCCCGACAGGCTGGAGAAGGCCAGGCTCGCGTCGTCGAGGTCGGCGACCGCGGACACCGAGATCGGCTTGGGCGCACCGGGGTGGACCTGCACCCACGCACCCGAACCCTCGGCGGCCCACCAGCGCCTGCCCAGTGCGGGCGCGCTCACCACGCCGACCACCGGAACTCCGTCTTCGAGCAGGGAGATCAGGCTGGCCCACACGGGCACCCCGCGGACGAAGTTCTTGGTGCCGTCGATCGGGTCGACGACCCACTGCCTGCCGGTGAACTCGGCGTCGCCACCGAATTCCTCGCCCAGCACGGCGTCGCCGGGGCGTTCCTGCGCGAGTATCCGGCGGATCATCTGCTCGACCGCGAGGTCGGCGTCCGAGACCGGGGTGAGGTCGGGCTTCGCGTCGACTTCGAGGTCTACGGCGCCGAAGCGCACGCTCGAGATCGCATCGGCCTCGTCGGCCAGTCGGCGGGCGAGGTCCAGGTCAGCGGAGTAGGTGGCCACGTCGGGAGTGTATTCGGGGAAGCCGAGCGCTCGGATTCGCGGGGGGCGGGAGTCGGGGTGTGCGGTGTGGGTGGGTCAGGCTGTGAGCTGGGCTGACTTCGCTGCGACCAGAGCGCTTGTCCACCAATGCAACTGGTCGAGCAAGGCGGTGGCGTCCGCTTCGGGCTGCTCGGGGTTGTGCGGCTGGCCGTTGTCGTCGAAGAGCAGGTAGTAGCGCGGGAACGAGACGTAGTTGCGGACGGTGTGGGCGTTGAGTTCGTTGAAGACCTGGCGCAGGTGTTCGATGGCCATCAGGCCGCCGGAGCCGCCGCTGTAGCCGACGAAGCCGATCGCCTTGGCGTCCCACTGGGTGAAGTGCCAGTCGATGGCGGCTTTGAGGGCGGCGGGGTAGCTGCGGTTGTAGTCGGGGGTGACGATGACGTAGGCGTCGGCGGCGGCCAGACGGTCGGTGAGGTCGTGCATGCCGGCGGGACGCACGGGGTCGGGGTCGAGCAGGGGCGGCACCGCGGGCAGAGCGGCGGGTACTTCGGCCTCGGCGAGGTCGATGATGTCGACCTCGAAGCGGTCGTCGACCTGCTGGGCGAACCAGTTCGCGACCACGGGGCCGAATCGGCCTTCGCGGACGCTGCCGATGATGATCGCGAGCTTCAGTGTGGACACGATGTTCTCCTGTTCGTAGCGCCGACCGATCAGCCGGTGCGACCAAATGTCGCGGATCGCGCGCTTCGCAGGGAGACCACGCTGAGAGTGGTAGTGGCACGGCCACTCTCGACCGGGCCGAGCTGGGTACCGTCGATGAGGTGAGCGACAACGAACTCGGGCTGTTTCTGCGGACCCGCCGCGAAGCGGTATCCCCCGCCGAGGTCGGCCTGCCCGCCGGACAACGCAGGCGCACGCCGGGCCTGCGCCGCGCCGAGGTCGCGATGTTGGCCGGCGTCAGCGTCGAATACCTGATCCGGCTCGAGCAGGGTCGCGACAGCCATCCCTCGGCTCAGGTGTTGTCCGCGCTGGCCGAGACGTTGCGGTTGAGTCCTCGTGAACGTGTCCACCTGCACCAGCTCAGCAAAGGCGTGTCCGGTTTCAGTTGCGGGGCAGCCGAGAACGGGCTCAACCGCACGGTGCGTCCGACCATCCTGGCCGTGCTCGCCCAGCTCGAGCCCGCGCCCGCCGCGATCACCAATCGCTGCACGGAGATACTGGCCTGCACCGAGGGATATCGAAAGCTGATGGCACCGAGCGGGCTGTTCGATCAGGGCGAACCCGCCAACCTCGCCCGGTTCGTCTTCACCCATCCTGGCGCCCGCGCGCTGTATCCGGAGTGGGACGCCGCCGCCGACACCGTGGTCGCTTCGGTCAAACAGGGACCGTTCCGCGCCGATCCGATGGTCGCTGCCCTGGTCGACGAGCTCACCGTCACCGCGGGCGGTTCCTTCACCGATCGCCTCGCCACCCTGCCCGGCCTGCCTCCTTCGGGCGGGATCAACCGCATCGGTCACCCCGAGGCGGGCACGCTGCGGCTGGCTTACGAATCACTGGATCTGTCCATCGACGACGACCAGTCGCTCTACGTCCTGCTCCCCGCCGACGAGTCCAGCGCGACCGCCCTCGACCGACTGGTCGGACGCCGCCCGGGCGGGCTGCGCGCGATCGCAAGCTGAGGCGAATACGCGCGGTGTCGGTGGGGACCGGTAGCCTAGGAAATCGTGCATCCTGACGTTATCGCCGACCTCGCCGAACTCGACACCACGCTCAAGACGGTCGAGTCGGTCCTCGATGTCGAGGAGCTACGCCGCCGCATCGACGAACTCGAGCACCAGGCCGCCGATCCCGAGCTGTGGAACAACCAGGAGCACGCCCAGCAGGTGACCAGCGAGCTCTCGCACGCGCAGAGCGAACTGCGCCGGGTCGAGGAGCTGCGCCAGCGGCTCGAGGACCTGCCTGTGCTCTACGAACTGGCCGAAGCCGAAGAAGACGCGGCCGCCGCCGAAGCCACCGCCGACGCCGATGCCGAGCGCGCCGCACTGCGCGTCGACGTCGAGGCGATGGAGGTGCGCACCCTGCTCTCCGGCGAGTACGACAAGCGTGACGCGCTGGTCAACATCCGCTCCGGCGCCGGTGGGGTCGACGCCGCCGACTGGGCGATGATGCTGATGCGCATGTACATCCGCTGGGCCGAGCGGCACAAGTTCCCCGTCGAGGTCTACGACACCTCCTACGCCGAGGAAGCGGGCCTCAAGAGCGCCACCTTCGCGGTGAAGGCGCCCTACGCCTACGGCACGCTGTCGGTGGAGATGGGCACCCATCGCCTGGTCCGGATCAGCCCGTTCGACAACCAGGGCCGCCGCCAGACCTCGTTCGCCGAGGTCGAGGTGTTGCCCGTGGTGGAGACGACCGACCACATCGAGATCCCCGAGGGCGAGATCCGGGTCGACGTGTACCGCTCGTCGGGCCCCGGTGGCCAGTCGGTGAACACCACCGACTCGGCGGTGCGCCTGACCCACATCCCCACCGGCATCGTCGTGACCTGCCAGAACGAGAAGTCGCAGCTGCAGAACAAGATCTCGGCCATGCGCGTGCTCCAGGCCAAGCTGCTCGAGCGCAAGCGCCAGGAGGAGCGCGCCACGATGGACGCGCTCAAGACCAACGAGGGCGCCTCGTGGGGCAACCAGATGCGCTCCTACGTGCTGCACCCGTACCAGATGGTCAAGGACCTACGCACCAACCACGAGGTCAACAATCCGACCGCGGTGCTCGACGGTGACATCGACGGGTTCATCGAATCCGGAATCCGTTGGCGGATGCGCGATCAGGACGACGCGTAGCCAGCTGTTCGCTCGCAAATCGTGTGCTTGCGCACGTTTGACTGGACGCCGTGACCGACCTGTAACCTTTCTGGTGTGCGTTCGACCGAACCGAAACTGTGCCTGTGCGGGCCCATGAAGGAGACGCGATGACCGACGTCCTCGCGGCCAACAGCGGATCCGAGATCACCGCCTGGATGCGTTCCAGCGGGCTCGAAATCGTCCTGCTGATCGTTGGCGCGATGTTGTTCGGCCGCTTCGCCTCGTTCCTCCGCGATCGCGTGACCACCAAGATCGACTCGGGCTTTCAGACGAGCGATGCCCTGGTTCGCACCGAAGCGGCCAAGCACCGCCACGCGCTGGCGCAAGTGGTGACGTGGGTGGTGTTGACCATCGTGTACGTGCTGGTCGGCATGGAGGTGCTGCGTCGGCTCGGCTTCGCGGTGACGGGACTGGTCGCGCCGGCGGCCGTGCTCGGCGCGGCACTCGGTTTCGGCGCGCAGCGCATCGTCCAGGACATTCTGGCCGGGTTCTTCCTGATCACCGAGCGCCAGTACGGCTTCGGTGACGTGGTACAGATCGCGGTCACCGGCTCCGCCGATCCGGCCGAGGGCACCGTCGAGGACGTGACCCTGCGCATCACCACGCTGCGCAACTCCGACGGCGAGGTGATCATCGTCCCCAACGGGCAGATCGTGAAGGTCACCAACTTGTCCAAGGACTGGGCGCGCGCCGCGATCGACGTACCGGTTTCCGCTCAGGCCGACATCACCAAGATCAACGAGATCCTGCACGCAGTGTGCACCAGGGCCTACGAGGATCACCGCCTCAAACCACTGCTGCTCGACGAGCCGTCGGTGATGGGTGTCGAAGGTCTCTCGCTCGACGTGATGAACATCCGGATGGTCGCCCGCACATTGCCAGGCAAACAATTCGAAGTGGGTCGCGAACTGCGGGTGCGGGTCGCCGCGGCCCTGCGTAGAGAGGGAATCAGTGAAACCACGTAAGTCCACAGCGATCCTGATGGCGGCGTGGCTGTCGACGTTTGTCGTGTACCTGTTCGTCAAACCCGTCGATACCGCGGCCGAGGGCCCGTCGACGTTCCTCAATGCCGTCCCGACCTGGGTGAGTGACAAACCCGACCGCTGATCGGCGCGCCACGTCCCGCTGAGACGGTCGGTTCGCTGGCTACACTGGCTCCCCGTGATCACCATGCGCAACGTGACCAAGTCGTACGAGACCTCGACGCGACCGGCGCTGGACAACGTTTCCGTCGATGTGGAAAAAGGCGAGTTCGTCTTCATCATCGGCCCGTCCGGTTCGGGCAAGTCGACGTTCATGCGACTTCTGCTCAAGGAAGAGGCGCCGACGTCGGGCGAGATCCGGGTCGCGGATTTCCGCGTCGACCGGTTGCCGGGCCGGAAGGTGCCCAAGTTGCGGCAGCGGATCGGCTGCGTGTTCCAGGACTTCCGGCTGTTGCAGCAGAAGACCGTGGAACAGAACGTCGCGTTCGCGCTCGAGGTGATCGGCAAGCGGCGCCAGTTCATCGAACGGACGGTGCCCGAGGTGCTCGACATGGTCGGGCTCGGCGGTAAGGGACAGCGGTTGCCCTCGGAGTTGTCCGGTGGTGAACAGCAGCGGGTCGCGATCGCGCGCGCGTTCGTGAACCGGCCGCTGGTCCTGCTCGCCGACGAACCGACGGGCAACCTCGACCCTGATACCAGCGCCGACATCATGGCTCTGCTGGAACGAATCAACCGCGTCGGCACCACGGTGCTGATGGCCACGCACGACAACCACATCGTCGACGCCATGCGAAGGCGGGTGGTCGAACTCGACCACGGCAGACTCGTGCGCGACGAAGCGACCGGCGTCTACGGGGTGGGTCGATAATGCGACTGAGTTTCCTGTTCACCGAGGTCGTCGACGGCCTGCGCCGCAATCTCACGATGACCATCGCGATGATCCTGACCACGGCGGTGTCGCTGATGATGCTCGGCGGCGGCATGCTGTCGGTGCGGATGGCCGACAAGACCGAGAACTTCTTCATCGGCCGCCTCGAGGTGCGTTTCTACCTCGACGACGCGGTCTCCGACACCGATCCCGACTGCGCCGCCGACCCGTGCAAGTCACTGCTCGCCGACCTCAAGCAGACCTCGGGCGTGGAGAGCGTGCAGTTCCTCAACCGCGCCGACGCGCTGGAAGAGGCCAAGGAACTGTTCGCCGATCAGCCGGAGATGGTGCAGTACATCGCCGACTCCCCCCTGCCTGCCTCGCTGCGGGTGAAGATGACCGACGCCGACCAGTATCAGCACATCTACGACAGCTTCGCTACGCGGCCCGGGGTGCGGATCGTGGCCAACGACAAGGAGTTCGTCGACCGGCTGACCAGCCTGTTCGACGGGCTACGCAATGCCGCGTTCGGTTTGGCGCTGGTGATGGCGCTGGCCGCGATGCTGCTGGTGTTGAACATGGTGCAGATCGCCGCGTTCACGCGGCGCACGGAAGTCGGCATCATGCGACTGGTCGGCGCGACCCGCTGGTATACCCAACTACCGTTCCTCCTGGAAGCGGTCGCGGCCGCCTTCGTCGGTTCGGTACTGGCGGTCCTGGGGCTGGTGATCGCCCGTCCGCTGGTGATCGACCGGGCACTGGGCCCCCTGTTCGACAGCAATGTCTTCCCGCGTATCACCGGTGACGACATCGCGGTGGTGGCCCTGACGATCGCCCCCGTCGGCATCGTCTTCGCGGCCGTCACCGCCTACCTCACCTTGCGTTATTACGTGCGCGAATAGGAATGGGCACGAACGGAGCCCGGCCCGGCTCGGGTACCCGCCGGGTGCCCGAGCTGATCCGCTAGACGCCCCGATCCGGCGTGGTCGCCGCCGCTGGGTTGGCGAGGCTCGCGTCGAGCTGCGCGGCGAGGTGGGACCGCTGGCGATCGAGATCGGCGATGCGGCGGTCCAGTTCGACGGTTCGGTCGGCCATGATCCGCACCGACATCTGGCAGGCCTGGACCGGTCCGTCGCCTTCCGCACACGGCATGAGCTGCGCGATGTCGTCGGTGTTCAGGCCCGCGGCGAGCAGATCCCTGATCCGGGCGACCGTGGCGGGCGCGGATTCGGGATAGCTGCGATACCCGTTGGGGTCGCGGTGCGGATGCAGCAGGCCCTGCTCCTCGTAGTAGCGCAGCAGCCGGGTGGCAACCCCGGTGCGACGCGCCAATTCACCGATCAGCATGCGACCCCTGCCCTGTCGACTTGACCTTCACACCCATGTCAATCCCTAACGTCGACGCCGTGAACACGATTCCCCTGCGCACCACCGTCCATGGCTCCGGCCCCGGGATCGTCCTCGCGCACGGCGCGGGCGGCGGGATCGAGAGCAATTTCGGCACCGTGATTCCCTCGCTCGCCGACGGTCATACCGTGGTCGCCTCGGACTACCCGGGCGACGACACCCCGTTGGACCTCGACGGCCTCGCCGATGCCCTGGTCGCGGCAGCCGTCGACGCCGGCGTCGAGACCTTCACCATCGTCGCTTTCTCGCTCGGCACCGCGGTGGCCGTGCGCGCCGCCGCCCGCCACCCCGACCGCGTCACCGGTCTGCTGCTCACCGCGGGCATGGCGACCCCGGACATTCGCGTGCGGCTGGTCGTGCGGGCGTGGCAGGACCTTCTCGATCGAGGCGACCACGAATCGTTCGCCCGTCTCGTGCTGCTCACCGGCTTCTCCACCGGCTTCGTCAACGATCTGCCCGTGGCCACCCTCGACGATCTCGTCGGGCAGACCGCCGCCTCGATTCCGGGCGGCACTCGTCAACAGGCGGCGCTGGTCGAATCGGTCGACACCACGGCCGACCTGGCCGACATCGCGGTACCGACGCTCGTCGTGGCCACCACCGCCGACCTGCTGGTCGATCCGGCCAACTCGCGGGCGCTGGCCGCGGCGATACCCGGCGCCGAATACACCGAGATCGAAGCAGGCCATGTGGTCATGGTCGAGCGGCCCGACGAGTGGCAGAAGCTGCTGACCGACTTCCTCGACCGCCACGGACTCTGACCCCGGTTGCGGCCGAGCCCTGTTTCATGACACATAACGAATCGGGATCGACCGCAGCCATGAATCCGGCCAATAACGGCGACAACGGCGGTCGATCGGGGTAAGACCAGTCCAGCCGCCGACGGGAGGCAAGAAGTGCAGCTCGTCGCGGTGGCGGCCGTGCCTGCCCGAGGTCGCCGGCAGGACGAGCGCGGAACCGACGATGCCGGGCACCCGGCCAGGGTGACGGAAACCGGTGATTTCCCCACGGGGTCGGCACACTTCTTACTCCAGAGTAAGATAGTCTTACCGAAGAGTAAGATATATGGGGTCGAAGGTACCCCGACAGCCGAGGAAATCAGGTGATGATGAGCACTCGAGACAGCGCGACGAAGCGACGTCCGAACGACACGTCCGCGGTCGGTCTGAGCCAGCCCAAACGGGACTGGATGGGCGCCGCGATGCGTGCTTTGACGACCATTACCGGGTCGGAGCTCGCGGGCAAGTACAACCTCCGCAAGCCGATCGAGCGAGTCACCTACGAGGGAACCAAGACCGGGTTCCGCACCCTGGGCGCGGCCACTCGTACCTTCGCGAAGGTCGCGGGCGGCGGTGAGCCCAAGCGTCTGGTCGACAACGAGTCCAAGACCAAGGACTACTTCGACCTCACACCCTCCGACGAGCAGCAGATGATCGTGGAGACGGTGCGCGATTTCGCGGGCGAGATCCTGCGTCCCGCGGCCTACGACGCCGACAATGCCGCCAAGGCCCCGCGCGATCTGCTCGAGCGCGCCGCCGAACTCGGCATCACCCTGATCAACGTGCCCGAGGAGCTGGAAGGCGCGGCTTCCGAGCGCGGCGCTGTCACCAATGCCCTGGTGGCCGAGGCGCTGGCGCACGGCGACATGGGACTGGCGTTGCCGATTCTGGCACCGAGCGGTGTCACCGTCGCGCTGTCGCAGTGGGGCACCGACGCGCAGCAGCAGACCTACCTGCCCGCCTTCACCGGCGACGCGGTGCCGCAGGCGTCCGTGGTGATCAACGAGCCGCGTGCCCTGTTCGACCCCTTCGCCCTGCAGACCAAGGCCGTTCGCTCCCCCAGCGGCTACAAGCTCACCGGCGTGAAGAGCCTGGTCCCGGCCGCCGCCGATGCCGAACTGTTCATCGTGGCAGCCGAACTCGACGGGCGCCCCGCGCTGTTCATCGTCGAGTCCGACACCGCCGGGCTGTCCGTGGAAGCCGATCCGAGCATGGGTCTGCGCGCCGCGGGCCTGGGTCGACTGATCCTGGACAACGTGGCAGTCGGCGCCGACGCCATCCTCGGCGACACCGACGCCAAGACCCGCGCCGCCGAGTACGGCGACGCGGTGCAGCTCGCCCGGCTGGGTTGGGCCTCGCTGGCCATCGGCACCGGCCAGGCCGTGCTCGACTACGTGATTCCGTATGTGAACGAGCGCGAAGCGTTCGGCGAGCCGATTTCGCATCGTCAGGCGGTGGCGTTCATGGTCGCCAACATGGCGATCGAACTCGACGGTCTGCGCCTGGTCACCCTGCGTGGTGCCTCGCGCGCGGAGCAGGGTCTGTCGTTCGCCCGTGAGGCGGCGCTGGCCCGCAAGCTGGCCACCGACAAGGGCATGCAGATCGGCCTGGACGGCGTGCAGCTGCTCGGCGGTCACGGCTTCACCAAGGAACACCCGGTCGAGCGGTGGTACCGCGACCTTCGTTCCGTCGGTGTCGCCGAAGGCATCGTGCTGGTCTAGGCCCGTTTCTCACTTCCAGGAGCCCCCTCATGATCAATCTCGAACTCCCCAAGAAGCTGAAGGCGAGCGCCAACCAGGCCCACCAGGTCGCCTCGCAGATCTTCCGCCCCATTTCCCGTAAGTACGACCTCGCCGAGCACGACTACCCGGTCGAGCTCGACACGATGGCCGCCATGATCGAAGGGCTCGCCGACTCCGGCACCCAGAAGATCGGCGGCGCCGCGGGCGGCCGTAACGACGAGGCCGCCGTCGACCTGACCGCGAATGCCAACGGCGGCAACATGTCCGCGCTGCTCAACGCCCTCGAGACCTCGTGGGGCGATGTCGGCCTGATGCTCACCATCCCCTACCAGGGACTGGGCAATGCCGCGATCGCCGCGGTCGCCACCGACGAGCAGCTGTCGCGGTTCGGCAAGGTGTGGGCCGCGATGGCGATCACCGAGCCGTCCTTCGGTTCCGACTCCGCCGCCGTCACCACCACGGCCACCCTCGACGGCGACGAGTGGGTGCTCAACGGCGAGAAGATCTTCGTCACCTGCGGTGAGCGCGCCACCCACATCGTGGTGTGGGCCTCGGTCGACAAGAGCCTGGGTCGTGCCGCGATCAAGTCCTTCGTCGTCCCGCGTGACGCTCCGGGCCTGTCGGTGGCACGGCTCGAGCACAAGCTCGGCATCAAGGCCTCCGACACCGCGGTGCTGCTGCTGCAGGACTGCCGTATCCCCGCCGACAACATCCTCGGCTCGCCGGAAGTCAACGTGGAGAAGGGTTTTGCCGGGGTCATGCAGACCTTCGACAACACCCGTCCGCTGGTGGCGGCCATGGCCGTCGGTGTCACTCGTGCCGCGCTCGAGGAACTGCGTACCGTGCTCACCGAGGCGGGCGTCGAGATCTCCTACGACACCCCCGCGATGAACCAGTCCGCCGCGGCCGCCGAATTCCTGCGCATGGAAGCCGATTACGAATCGGCCTACCTGCTCTCGCTGCGCGCCGCCTGGATGGCCGACAACAAGAAGCCGAACTCCCTCGAGGCTTCGATGTCCAAGGCCAAGGCGGGTCGCACCGGCACCGACGTCACCCTCAAGGCGGTGGAGCTCGCCGGCACCATCGGCTTCTCCCAGCGCACCCTGCTCGAAAAGTGGGCCCGCGACTCGAAGATTCTCGACATCTTCGAGGGCACCCAGCAGATCCAGCAGCTGATCGTGGCTCGCCGCGTGCTCGGAAAGACCAGCGCCGAGCTGAAGTGAGCTGGTAGACAACAGAAAATCCGGTGCGAGTCGACTGCTGACTCGCACCGGATTTCTTGTTTTCGACGCCTGCCCGTGCATTCGCTTGCCCGGCAGCAGATCTCGTCGCCTCGAAATTCTCTTCATGGTGTTTGAACCCCGGGGGGCGGGCATTCCCGCGGGGAAGAGATAGGGAACACCATGAGCATATTTCGCAGTGCGAACCGATATCGGCGACGGGATCGAGTCCGCACCCCACGGCGCAGGCAGTGGCGGTCCGGCCGAAACGGGGGCTGGGGGCGCCGGTCCTATGAACGGGCGCCGCGTAGGTCGGCCGGTTCCGGTGGAGTGGAGGCGGTCGCTCGTTTCGGTTTCGTGGCGCGTGGCATCGCCTACATCGTGATCGGCATTCTCGCTTTCCTGCTGGCGATCGGTACGGCCGAGCACGCACCGGACGGCGGCGGAGCGCTGGCCGCGATCGCCGCGAAGCCGCTGGGCTATCTGTTGCTGTGGATCCTCGTGTTCGGCTTCGCCGCGCTGGTCGTGTGGCGCGTGGTGCAGGTGGCCGGTGCGCGGCGGACCTATTCGGGCGGACATCGCGCCTACGCCGTGATCTCGGGAATCGTGTACGCCCTTGCCTTTTGGAGCACCCTGCGGTTCGTGATGCACGGGCGCACGCCTGCGCCCAGCGACGCGGTCGCGCGCGATCTGACCGGTCGCATCCTGAGCTGGGAGGGCGGGCAGGTGGTCGTGGGGCTGATCGGGATCGCCATCCTGGCCTTCGGCGTCTGGCAGACGGTGCGCGGTCTGCGCCTGGACTTCGCCGAAGACCTGCGGATGGGCTGGATGACGCACGGTATGCGGCAGGCCGCGATCTGGCTGGGCCGGGCCGGCTATCTCGCCCGGGGCGCGGTCGTGATCGGTATCGGTATCGCCGCGGTGGTGGCAGCGGTGAACTATGACGCCGCGGCCGCCAAGGGTGTCGATGCGGTGCTGCACGATTTCGCCGGAAAACCTTTCGGCCCTTGGCTGCTCATGCTGATCGCGGTCGGCCTGATGGCATTCGGTGCGCTGTCCTTCCTGGAGGCCAAGCACCGCAGGACCTACGGCGGCGTCCCGGTCTGATCAGCGAACCGGTCGAGTCGGTGTCATCGACTTTGCCCGGATCACCCCGGATCCGCTCCGTGCGGCGATACGGTAACGGTCGAATTGTTCCGCGCTGTCACCGACACCGCTGGACGAACGGCAGACGACGGTGATGGGATTCGTGCGTTTTGAAGATCGACACGACGCTGACCGGCGGGCTCGCCACGATGGGCAAGGACGCCGCCGCCGCGGAGGCCGCGGGGTACGCGGGCATCTGGACGTTCGAAGGGGCGCACGACCCGTTCCTGCCGCTACTGCTCGCCGCAGAGCACACCGAGCGGGTCGAGCTGGGTACCTCGATCGCGGTGGCGTTCGCCCGAAATCCCCTGTCGCTGGCCACCATCGCCTGGGATCTGCAGGCCTACTCGCGCGGCCGGTTCGTGCTCGGTTTGGGTAGTCAGATCCGCGCGCACATCACCCGGCGCTACTCGATGCCGTGGAGCCGACCGGCCGACCGGATGCGCGACATGGTGCTGGCGGTGCGCGCTATCTGGGCGAGCTGGGAGCAGGGCGGGCGGCTCGACTATCAGGGTGAGTTCTATCAGCACACCCTGATGCCGCCGCTGTTTCGCCCCGCGGCCGCCGAGGTGGCCGAGTTCGGGCCCCCGCCGATCCATCTCGCGGGTGTGGGGCCGGGGATGACCGCCGTCGCGGGAGAGGTCGCCGACGGATTCATGTCGCACCCGTTCTGCACTCCGCGATTTCTGCGCGAGGTGACCCTGCCTGCCCTGGCACAGGGCGCGGCGCGCGCGCAAAAACCCGTGGACGACATCGTGATCCACCATTCGGCGATGGTCGCGGTGGGAGGATCGGCGAGCGAACTGGCCGCGGCGAGACAGGCCATCCGCAAGCAGCTGGCCTTCTACGGATCGACACCGGCCTACTGGCCGATTCTCGAGCTCCACGATCGGGCCGAACTCGGACCCCGGCTCACCGAGATGTCCAAGAGCGGGCAATGGGATCGGATGGCCGACCTGATCGACGACGATTTCCTCGACGCCGTCGCGATCACGGCCACCGACCCCGCCCGCGCGGCGGCGCAATTGCACGGGCGCTACGACGGAATCGTCGGGCGGCTCGGCTTCAACACGCCCTATCGGGCGGACCCCACCCTGCTGACCGAATTGTTGCGGGAGTTGTGATTCGCGCCGACGGGGCCGGAAAGTGTCAGAGCTCGGTCGTGTTGTCGAGGCGGAGTCGGCGGTCGAGGCGGTGCGGGTCGACTTCCAGTAGCCGACGGTCCCATTGGGCCAGATCCGCGGCGGCGGCGTAGGTGGTGTCGAGGAAGTGCAGCAGTGTGCTGTCGGGGTCCTCGGCATTGCGAACCGTTTCGTAGGGCAGGACGAATTCGCCGAGAGCGGAGTCCCAGTAGGCGCCCTCGGGGCCCGCGGGACGGGCGGAGTAGCCGTCGGGAGTGGGATAGGCGTAGGCGTAGAACATGCCCTCGGCGCCGCCGGGCCAGAAGCCGGCACTGGCGCATTCCCGGGAGTAGCCCTCTTCCATCACCCAGTCGGCGCAGTTCGGGGCGCCGCCGGGGTGTACGGGTGCGGGGCGGCCCGAGAAACGGGTACAGGCCAGGTCGAACGACCCCCAGAAGAAGTGCACCGGACTGGATTTTCCGGCGAAACCGGCCCGCCAGAGCTGGAACACCCGGTCGATCTGCACGAGCTGGAGCCAGAACCGATGGACGGCGTCGGCGTCGTAGGAATGGTGGGTGGTGTCCTCGGCGAAGGGGATGGCCGGGTCGACCTCGTTGGGTGAGGCCTCGATATCGACCACGATGTCGAGGCTGTCGAGCACAGAGTTCAACTCGGCGTAGAAATCGGCGACCGAGCGCGGGCGCAGGGCCACGGTGGCCCGGCGGCCCCCGCTGGTGCGCAGGACCAATTCGTGGTCGACGAAATCGAACTCGGCATCGAGGATGCCGCCGTGGACAGGGATGGCGCCGGTGGCCAGCCCGCGCGCGCTGATCGCGAACGAGACATTCCACCAGTGGTTGACCAGCGGTGTACCCGCCATCTTCAGCTTCCCGACGACTTGGGACCACATGTGCACGGTGTCGCGGGTGTCGGACCAGGAATCGACTCGCAAGCTGGGCCAGACGGCCCCGGCCGGTGTCAGAGGTGGCATCGGTTTCCTCGCTCCCAGAGCTGCTGGATGAGACGCCTCATCGTACGTCGGCGCAGGTAGATCACGCCGCAATCCCGAGGAGGCCCCCGGGCAGGGTTGTGTGGGACTTCGAGTCTCATATAAAGTGGAGTCCGCGTCCTACGAAGGAGACATCACCGATGCTGTCGACAACCAAGAACACCGCCACCGATCCCGAGTACCACGAGATCCTGCGCAACCTGTCCGAAGGTTCGGTCAACCGACACTTCGACCCCTACGTGGACATCGACTGGGAATCCCCGGAATTCGCCGTACACAGCGACGACCCGCGCTGGATCATGCCCGAGGAGGACCCGCTCGGTCGTCACCCCTGGTACAAGGCCCAGCCGATCGAGAAGCAGATCGCCATCGGCATGTGGCGCCAGGCCGGCATCGCCAAGGTGGGCCTGGATTTCGAGCAGCTGCTGATCCGTGGGCTGATGCAGTACCTGGTGTCGGTGCCCAACGGTGACCCGGAATTCCGCTACATCACCCACGAGGCTGCCGAAGAGTGCAACCACACGATGATGTTCCAGGAAATGATCAACCGCATCGGCTACCGCGACGTGATCGGCATGGGCACCATCGATCGCAAGCTCACGATGGCCATCTGGCCCTCGGTGAAGTACTTCCCCGAGCTGTTCTTCACGATGATCCTCGGCGGCGAGGAGCCGATCGATCACCTGCAGAAGTCGCTGCTGCGCGCCGGTGTCGATCTCCATCCGATGGTGCAGCGGGTCATGCAGATCCACGTGGCCGAGGAAGCCCGGCACATCTCGTTCGCCCACGAATACCTGCGACGGAACGTGCCCGGCATGAACCCGATCACGAAATCGGTTCTGTCCGTGGCCTTCCCGATCGCGATGCGAGTGATGCTCGACATGATCATGACGCCGCCGAAGGAATTCGTCGAGAAGTTCGACATTCCGGCCGAGGTCATGCGTGAGGCCTACTGGGGCAGCGAGGAATCGCAGACCACCATGCGCAACATCTTCGGTGACGTGCGCGCGCTCGCCACCAACAGCGGCCTGATGAACCCGGTCGCCAAGCTCACCTGGCGCCTGCTCGGCATCGACGGCCCGGTCACCCGCTACCGCAGCGAACCGGCTCGCAAGGTCGCCTGAGCGAACGAATGAGCGCGACGGCCCGCCGGACTGCTCCGGCGGGCCGTCGACGTTCTACTTGATGAGCTTGGCCCGCAGCGCGCTGACGACCTGCGGGCGCAGGCCGAGACCGTCGCGCAGGTACTTGTCGACCGTGCCGTAGTCCGAGGTCAGCTGGGTGATCCCGGCCTCGAGGTAGCTGCGGTCCACCCCGAGCAGCGGGCGGATGACCACAGCCGCCTCAGGTCCTCTGGTCGCGGCGATGTGGGCGACCGTCGCCTCGATCGAGGCCGCCGAATACTCGTTGGTGAGCAGGTAGTCGCGCATGATCGTGTCGGAGTCGACGCCGACGATGCTCTGCAGCAAGTAGGTCGCCCAGCCGGTGCGATCCTTGCCCGCGGTGCAATGGAACACCACCGGGCCAGGCTGGTCGGCGATCCGGGTGAGCGTCCGCGCCATCCCGTCGCGAGCGTCGGGGGAGGTCACGAACTCGCGGTTGAACGAACACAGCAATTGCCTCGCCTCCTCCGGGCTGCGGAGCTTGCCCGCCTGCTCGGCGAGATCGCCGGCCAGGATCTGGATGTTGACGTAGGAGGCGCCGGCCGGGACCCGGTCCGGCGCGGCGGCGATCTCGTCGTCGTTGCGCATGTCGATCACCTCGGCCGGCCGTAAGCCGTCGAGCGTGGCCAGATCGGCGTCGCTGAGCGTCAGGGCGTTGGACCGGTAGATCACGCCTTTGTTCAGGCGATGGCTCCCCTGCGCTGGATATCCGGCGCCGGTCCCGGCGATATCGCGAAAATTGTCGGCGGAGGCCAGGCGTGGGGCGTCGGCGATCCGGGCGGGGCCGGCGAGTACGGGGCCGGGTGCGGCCACGGCGGCACCGGACAGCGGGCTGATCAGCAGACCACCACCCAGCGCGAGGACGGCCGCGGCACGGCGAGTGGACAGGGACATCGATACTCCTTCGCTACCAAGCGAATGCTTGTTTGACGCGCCCAGTGCAGCACCCCGGACACCGATTCGGCGACCGAATCGACGTGTAGCATCGAAGCCAGGTTTTTATGCGCTGACCTGCGGCAGAACTCCGAAGAAGTTTCTCCCGCTCATCGGAAGGCAGGACTGTACACAACGATGTACAGTTGACTATGGCCGATTACGACAGTGTGCCGCTGACCGAGTTACGTGGTCAGCTGGGTAGCGTTCTGGACGGGGTGTCCGCGAGCGGACGGCCGGTGATCGTGACGCGGGAGGGGAAAGAATTGGTCGCGGTGGTACCCGCTGAGGTGTTGCGGCACGGGGCGTTGCCCCCCGCGTACTTCAACGACGATCTCCGTGAACAGATCCTGGGCAGGCTCGACGCCAGGATCACCCAACATTGCGCCGAAGACATCGCCGAGGCCGAAGCCAAACTGAGCAAGCTGATGGGCGCGCTGGACAGTCGCCAGTGAGCGTCGCCGACCACACCGCGCTCACCTCACTGGCATTGTCGCCGCTGTTCGGGCAGGTGATCATGCGCCAGTTCACCCAGCAGCGCCGAATCCTGGTGGTGCCCACCGTGAGCCTGATGGCCGCGATGCGCGCCGTCGACAACGTCGACGAACTCGGGCGTCTGCTCGACAATCGTGTCGCCGTGCGCTGGGCCGGACTCGACGCGCCCACCGCCATCCGCATCGGCACCACGGTGCCGATCGTCGACGACCACCTCGACTGGCCGCTGATCGCGCCCGTAGTGTTCACCGCCCAGAATCTGGACATGCCGGTCCTCACCGCCAAACCCGAGCTCTATCGCGGCTACAAGGTAGAGATCGCGAACATGCCGTAGCCGACCCTCGAGGTCCTGATCCCAGCTTCCCCCGGGGTAGTGATCGATCCCACATCCGGTGTAGGTACGGTGCACAGGCGGTCGGCAGTCAACCCGTTCCCGACCGACAAGCACAGCGGACGAATCACCAGGGAAAGCAGTACCAGGAAACACTCGAGGAGAGCTGGTTATGCATCATCTGAGTTTCATGCGTCGCTTCACCACCGCGGTTGCCGTCACCTCGGCCGCCGTCGCCATCGTCTTCGCGGGTCCCGCGGTCGCGGATCCGACGCCACAGACTGTCGATGTGGCCTCGGCTGTCTCGCAGCTGCGCACCTCGGTGGCCGACAACCCGGGCGCACTCGCCGCCCTCGACCGGCTCGCCGCCGACGGCACGGTCGACGTCGCGCTGCCCGCGCAGCCGTTCCAGATCCCCGCGACCTCCGATATCGGCCAGAACGGCGGCGGACCCGGGGTGTACGGCTCGGGCATCGCCCTCGATATCGACGGCTTCCGCTTCGGCTTCTTCGGCGGGCCGGGCACCATCTCGCCCAATCAGGGCGGCGCCAAGCTCGAGGTCATGTGGCTGAATCTGTCCAACGGGCAGAGCGGCACCGCGATCCTCTCCGAACACCAGGACGTGCCGGTCGACACCACCATCCGCACCGCACCGCTGAACACCGGCGGCGGGCTGATCGTGGCCGCGGTCTACGGCAGCCTGTGGCACCGTTGGTCCGTCCCGGTCGACGAGGCGCACCCGGACGGGTTCGCCTACCAGCTCGGCACGATCGCGCAGCCCTCGTTCGGCGCTGTCACCCGCTGAGTTCTCACCCACCGCGCGCCCCGGGTCCACACGGTCCCGGGGTGCGTTGTCGTTTCGATGCTGCAGCGCAACAGCTTCGGTGTGGCGTAGGTTGACCGGCGTGGAGGATCTGGTCGACCGACTCGAAGAACTGGAACGCCGTGTTGCCGCCCTGGAGAGCGCGCAACCCGAGGACACGCAGTTGCCGTGGGCGGTGGCGCGGTTGCGCCAGGAGTTCGCCGATGCCGGGCAACGCACCGGCGGCGTGCTGCTCGCCGGCGCACTGCAACTGCCCACCGGGGAGCGATTCGATTGGCAGGCCCAGTACGCCACCGATGCCATCGTGGGTGACGTCTGGACCATCGAGGCCGCTAATTGCCTCGCCGCACTGGCGAATCCGGTGCGTCTGCGTTTGTTGCAGGAGATCGTCTACGGACGAAGGACCGCCGCCGACCTCGCCGCCATCGAGGAGCTCGGCACCTCGGCCGACATCTACCAGCATCTGCGCCAGCTCGCCGCGGTGGGCTGGTTGCAGACCGCGGGCCTTGGTCGATTCGAGGTACCGGAGGGCAGGCTCGTCCCGCTGCTCGCTGTTTTGGCCGCCGCACAACGCTGACCTGGGCGGCGTTCGTCATAAGATGTCCTAATTGTCCGCATAGGCTACTGTGATGCAAGGCACATCGACTGCTACGGTGAGCGTCGAGTGATCAATGCTGCGGAGGTAGTCGAGTGAACCTGTCACATCTGCTGGAAAGCGTGAAGGCGATCGGCGTGCTGCGAGCGCGCGGGGTCTCCGACCCCAAAACGCCGCTCGAAACCCTGCGGACGATGAAGGAATCCAAGATCTACGGCCCGCAGGCCACCCTCGTGCGCCATTCGGCCCGTGTCGCCCCCGATCAGGTGGCTCTCGTGGACGAGCGCGGTGAGCTGACCTACCGCGAGCTCGACGAGCAGTCCACCGCGATCGCCCGCGGCCTGGGCGAAGCGGGCATCGGCGAGGGCACCGTCATCGCTGTGCTGGCCCGCGATCACCGCGGCCTGATCATGTCGATGATCGCGGCGGGTAAACTGGGCGCGCGGATCGCGCTGATGAACACCGGCTTCGCCAAGCCGCAGTTCGCCGAGGTCTGCCAGCGCGAGAACGTGCGCGCGGTCCTGCACGACAGCGAATTCCTCGGCCTGCTCGACGCGCTGCCCGCCGACCTGCCGCGCTACCTCACCTGGGTCGACGAGGGCACCGAGCTTCCTTCCGGCGCAACGACATTCGACGACCTCATCGCGAACAACCCCACCGAGGACCTGCCCGCGCCCAGCAAGCCGGGCGGCTTCATCATCCTCACCAGCGGCACCACCGGCCTGCCGAAGGGCGCACCGCGCACCAAGGTGACGCCGATGGCCACCGCGCAGTTCGTCGACCGGGTGCCGTTCCCGAGGCGGGGCACGGCGATGATCGTGTCGCCGATCTTCCACAGCACGGGTCTGGGCACCTGGCTGGTCAACACGATCTTGTCGAACAAGATCGTCATGCGGCGTCGATTCGACGCCGAGGCCACCCTCGCCGCGATCGCCGAGCACAAGGTCGAGATGCTCGTGTGCGTGCCGACGATGCTGCACCGGATGACCGAGCTGCCCGCGGAGGTCCGCGCGAAGTACGACCTGTCCTCGCTGAAGGTCATCCTGTTCGCCGGTTCCGCGCTCACCCCCGAGCTGTGCATCCGCGCCACCGAGGCCTTCGGACCGGTGCTCTACAACCTCTACGGGTCGACCGAGGTGGCCATCGCGACCATCGCGAACCCCGCCGAGCTGGCGGAAGCGCCGGGAACGGTCGGCCGGTCGCCGATCACCTGCGAGGTCCGCCTCTACGACGAGCAGGACCAGCGGGTCCAGACGCCGGGCGCCAGGGGCCGGATCTTCGTGCGCAGTGGCGCGCCGTTCGAGGGCTACACCGACGGCAGGCACAAGCAGATCATCGACGGTTTCATGTCCAGCGGCGACATGGGCCATTTCACCGACACCGGGCTGCTCATGGTCGACGGACGCGACGACGACATGATCATCTCCGGCGGCGAGAACGTGTATCCGCAGGAAGTCGAGAACCTGCTGGTCGAGCGCCCCGAGGTCTTCGACGTGGCGGTGATCGGCGTCGACGATCCCGAATTCGGCAAACGCCTGCGCGCCTTCGTCGTTCTCGAGGAAGGTCAGACCGTCGAGGCCGCCGAACTGCAAGCCCACGTGAAGGCGAACCTGGCCAGGTTCAAGGTGCCGCGCGAGGTGGTGTTCCTCGACGAGCTGCCCCGCAATGCCACCGGCAAGATCGTGCGCCGCACACTGATCGACTATGAGGTCTCACAGTGATCGGTCCGCACTGAGACGGAATACACAGCTCGGCCGGATCGCTTGCTAGTGTTAGCACCTGCACTGGATCTCGAAGACGCGGTCCGGCCTGCGGTTCCGCGTAGGCACGGTCTGCCGGAAGGCTGTTCGATGTCTCTGTCTCTGCCCGCGCTAGGTTCCTCCGCCCGACGTGCCGGCGACTTCGCGCTCGGCGTCAAGGTCATGGTCGATCGCAAGCTGTTCAACCCGCTGCGCCTCGACCACGCTGCCCGCTCGTTCCGCAATGTCTCCAAGTTCGGCCCGTTCGCCGGCGTTGTCATGCATGCCGCGCAGAGCAGGCCGCAGGCGGGCGCGATCGTCGACGAACTGGGTGAGATCACCTTCGGCGAACTCGACGCGCAGTCCAGCGCCTTCGCCCGCGGCCTGCGGGCCAGCGGGATCAACGAGGGCGACGTCATCGCGGTACTGGCCCGTGACCACCGCGGCATGGTGCTGAGCCTGCTCGCCGCGGGCAAACTCGGCGTGCGTGCGGTGCTGATGAACACCGGCTTCGCCAAGCCGCAGTTCGCCGATGTGGCCGCCCGCGAGAAGGTCAAGGCGGTGCTGCACGACAGCGAGTTCATGGACCTGATGAGCGCCATTCCCGCCGAGATCCCGCGGGTGCTCACCTGGGTCGACGAAGCGCACGGGGTGGATCCGTCGATCCCGACCGTGGCGTCGCTGTCGGCGGACCGTGCGACCACGCCGGTCACCGCACCGAGTAAGCCCGGCGGCATGGTGATCCTGACCAGCGGCACCACCGGCACCCCCAAGGGCGCGCCGCGCGACAAGGTGAGCCCGTTCGCCTCGGCGCAGTTCGTGGACCGGGTGCCGCTGCCCAACAACGGCACCATGATCATGGCGGCGCCGATCTTCCACGGCACCGGCCTGTCGCAGTTCACCCTCGGGCTCGCACTCGGCAACCGGGTCATCTTCCAGCAGCGCCGGTTCGATCCGGAGCAGACCCTGGCCAATGTGGTGAAGTACCAAGCGGATTCGCTGGTCGTGGTGCCGACGATGTTGCAGCGCATCCTCGATCTGGACGAGCAGGTGCTGGCGAAGTACGACCCGTCGACGATGAAGGTCATCTTCGCGGCGGGCTCGGCGATCGCCCCCGATGTGGTGACCCGCACCCTCGACTACTTCGGTGATTCGCTCTACAACCTCTACGGCTCCACCGAATGCGCGGTGATGACCGTGGCCACGCCGGAGGATCTGCGCAAGGCACCGACGACCGCGGGCAAGGCGCCGGTCGGTATCCGGATCGTGCTGCTCGACGAGAACCGCAAGCCGATCACCGAGCCGAATGTCACCGGCACGATCTTCGTGGACAACGGTTTCGCGTTCACCGGCTACACCGACGGGCGCACCAAGGAGATGGTCGACGGGATGATGTCCAGCGGCGACGTCGGCCATTTCGATGCCGACGGCCTGCTCTACATCGACGGCCGCGACGACGACATGATCGTCTCCGGCGGCGAGAACGTCTTCCCCCTCGAGGTGGAGAACCTGATCGCGGGCCGTGCCGACGTGTTCGAAGCGGCGGTGGTCGGTGTCGACGACCACGACTACGGCAAGCGGCTGCGCGCGATCGTCGTCCCCGGCCCGGATTCCAAGCGCGACGCCAAGGAGATCAAGGAATTCGTGCGCGAGAACCTGGCCCGCTACAAGGTGCCGCGCGAAGTGATCTTCGTCGACGAACTGCCCCGCAACGCGACGGGCAAGCTGTTGCGCAAGCCGCTGATCGAGATGGCGATCGACGCGGACTGAGTTCGACCGGCCGACTTTTCGTATCGCCGATACCCGACGGTCGATGCGGAGCGAGCTCATTCGACCGTCTGACCAGGGCGGTCGATGCCCGTCGTCTATCATCAGGCCGTGATCATCGGGTTCGAGCAGGCGTCCGCGCCGTCGCGTGCTGTCGGCGCGCGGCTGCGTGGCGCCTGCGCGAGCTCGATGTCGGGCGCGCTGTCGTTGGCCGCGCACGGACTGGCCGCCGGTGGCGCGCTGCCGGGTAGCACCGCGATCGTGCTGCTGGCGGGCGCTTCGGCGATGGTCGGCGCGATCGTCGCCGGTGTCGGCCCGCTGCGCGACGGTGCGTCCGGTCTGGCGGCGGTGCTGCTGGGTGGTCAGCTGCTCGGCCACACCGCGATGAGCTGGTCCGGGCACGCACACGGTGCCGGGGATTCCCTCGGACTCGGCATGCTGACCGCGCACACCATCGCGGCGCTGCTCGCGGCCGTGGTGATCGTCGGCGCCGAAGCCGCGTACCGCAGGGGCAGCGGCGCCCTCGCGCGAATCCTTCCGCTGCGCTACCGGCCACCTCGTATCCCCGAACCGGCGCCGTTGCGCCTGGTCCACCGCGACCGCGTCATCCTGCGCGTCTTCGCCGCCCGGTCGCTGCGAACCCGCGCTCCCCCGCTCGCGATTCCTTTCTGAACTCTCCTTCACCCGGTGCACGGACTCGTCGTGCGCTGTCGACGTGCCCACACAGGTGACCCTGTCGCCTGTGCCGTGGCTCGCCGTGGCGCGACGTCGGTCTTTCGCGCGCGTTCGGTCTCGATCGACACAGCGCACAGCCGATCCACGATGCGCCTGCGTTCGGCCGCCCGCACGCCGATCCGTCTGTCCACCGGGTTCCAGCACTCCAGAAACGAATCATCATGAGCATCACGGATACCCGTCCGGCCGAGGACAGCCCGGCTTCGGCACCACCGCCCACCGAGGACAAGCGCTCCGGTTCCCGCCGCCGAAGTGGACACTTCTATCCGCTGGCCCTGCGCCTGCACTTCTACGCCGGGATCTTCGTCGCTCCCTTCATCCTGATCGCCGCGCTCACCGGCGCGCTGTACGCGATCGCGCCGACGATCGAGGGGTTCGTCTCCCGCGACCTGCTCCAGGTCGACACCACCGGCCCCGATCAGCCCCTGTCGGCCCAGGTGGGCGCGGCCACCGCCGCCCGTCCCGACCTGACGCTGGTCGCCGTCGCTCCCGCGCCGAACGACGGCGACACCACCCGCGTCCTGTTCAACGATCCGACACTCGGCGATTCCGAGCGGCTGTCGGTGTTCGTCGACCCGCACACCGCCCAGCCGGTCGGCGAGTCGGTGGTCTACGGAAGTGGTGGCGCGCTGCCGCTGCGCACCTGGCTCAGCGAGTTCCATCGCAGCCTGCACCTGGGCGACCTCGGCAGGCTCTACAGCGAACTCGCCGCGTCCTGGCTGTGGGTGATCGCCCTGTTCGGGCTGGTGCTGTGGGTGCATCGGGTACGTCAACGCCGAGACCGCCGGTCCGCGCGGTGGCTGATCCAGCCGGACCTGTCCCAGGCCAGGCGCCGAAAGATGAACTGGCACGGTGCGATCGGCATCTGGATCCTGCCTGTGGTGCTGCTGCTGTCGGCCACCGGCCTGACCTGGTCGACCTACGCGGGCGAGAACGTCACGACGCTGCGCGAGGAACTCGGCTGGACCACTCCGGCGGTGAGCGTCGCCCTGCCGGGTGCCGGGTCCGCGGGTGAGGCATCCGCGCCGAGCGATCACCACAGCGCGGGCGCCACCGCGCCCACACCGGTCGACCCCGCGGCCCAGATCGCCCGACTCGACCGCGTCTACGAGGTGGCGCGCGCCAACGGCATCACCCAGGGCGCCGAAATCGCCGTTCCCGCAACGCCGGAGAAGGCGTTCGGCGTCAAGGAACTGCGCCTGCCCGGCACCTACACCGTCGATTCGGTCGCCGTCGACGGGTCGACCGGCGCGGTCACCGACCAGCTGGCGTACGCCGATTGGCCGCTGATGGCCAAGCTCACCAACTGGGGCATCGCCTTCCATATGGGCCTGCTGTTCGGACCGGCCAACCAGCTGCTGTTGCTCGCGATCATGGGGGGCCTCCTCACCGTGATCGTGCTCGGTTACCGCATGTGGTGGCAACGTCGACCCACCCGGCGCGCGGCCCTGCCCGTCCCGCCACGACGGGGCGTACTGCGCCGCACGTCGCCGTGGATCACCGTCGCGCTGATCGCCGCGGCGCTCACCTTCGGCTGGTTCATCCCGCTGATCGGGGTGAGTTTGCTCGTCTTCCTGATCGTCGACGTCGCGCTGGGACTCGCCGCGCGCACCGATGGGGTGTAACGCATGGCTAACTATCGAGGAAACATCCCATGTAACCTATGACACTCGATGATCGGAGCCTCTCGATGAGAACCTCAGCTCGCGCAGTTGCGATGTGCCTGGCCGCACCGGTGATGGCGATCGCCCTGACCGGTGTCGGCGCGGGTACAGCCGCCGCTGATCCCGGCTGCCAGGGATCGATGAACGGCCCGTGGGCGTTCAACGGTGGATGTTATGGCGGCGAGGGCACCTACCGGCTCGAAGTCGACTGCATCGGATACAACGTCGCGCCCTTCGCCGTGGGACCGTTCACGATCCGTCAGGACCTGCCTGTCGGGCAGGCGGGCACGGTGTCCTGCTTCGGACCGAACTGGTCCAGCGCCGGCTGGGCCGTGGGTTCACGAATCTTCCGGCTCTGACACCGCGCTACGCGGAAGGGCAGCTTAGGATCCGATGATGTCGCTGTCCCGTCGACAACTCCTGCGCACCGGCATGACCGGTTCGGTCGCGGCGTTGGTAGGAGTGTCGGCGGTGAGCAGTGCAAAGTTCGCCGCGCCCCGCCGACTCGGCGAACCGTTCTCGCTCGGTGTCGCTTCCGGCGAACCGACCTCGGACGGGGTCGTGTTGTGGACGCGCCTGGCCCCGGATCCGTTCGCACCCGACGGGTACGGCGGGATGACGATCGACGCGGTGACCGTCGACTACGAGGTCGCCGAGGACGAACGGTTCAGCAAAGTCGTGGCGAGGGGTTCGGCCGTGGCCACCCGCGCACTCGGCCACAGCGTGCACCCCGAGGTCAACGGGCTGGCACCGGATCGCTGGTACTACTACCGATTCCGGGCCGGCTCGTCGATCTCACCGGTCGGCCGCACCCGCACGGCGCCACCGCCGAACAGCCCGACCGAGCGGCTACGGTTCGCCTTCGCGTCGTGCCAATCGTGGAGTTCGGGCTACTACACCGCCTACGAACATCTCAGCGCCGAAGATCTCGACCTCGTCGTCCACCTCGGCGACTACATCTACGAATCGTTCTGGGTCCTCGCCCGCCGCGGCGCGCACATGGCGCCGCAATTCGTCGACGAGGCAGTGAATCTGGCCGACTACCGGTTGCGCTACGCCCAGGCCAAAGCCGAACCGCCGCTGCAGGCCGCCCACGCGGCCTTCCCCTGGCTGGTCACCCTCGACGACCACGAACTCGACAACAACTGGGCCGGTGAGAACCCCGGACTCGGAATCGACGTGTATCGCATCCCGCCGCTGTTCCGACGCCGCAAAGCCGCTGCCTTCCAGGCCATGTACGAACACCAGCCGATGCGGCTGACCCAGCTCCCCGCCGGCCCGTCGATGCACCTGCACCGCCGCTACCGCTTCGGCGATCTGGCCGAGTTCACCATGATCGACACCAGGCAGTACCGCACCGCCCAGGCCTGCGGCGACGGCTCCGCGGTGGTCGGATGCGCCGACCGTTTCGCCACTGGCCGCACCATTCTCGGTGCGGCCCAACGTGACTGGCTCATCGACGGTTTCGCCTCCTCGAGCGCGCGCTGGCAGGTACTCGGCAACCAGGTCGCCATGGCCCAGTCCAACTACGACCCTGGCCCCGGCCTGCTGGTCGGCACCGACGCGTGGGACGGCTATGTCGCCGACCGCAATACGGTGTTGGCCGCGGCCGCCGACCATGCCGTCGACAACCTGGTGGTGATCACCGGCGACCGCCACGAGAACTACGTGGCCGACCTCCGCGGCGACTACGCCGATCCCGAATCCCCTGTCGTCGCCACCGAATTCACCGGAACCTCGATCAGCACCGGCAGCGACGGCGCCGACCTCACCGACACCGGCCGCGCCCTGCTGGCCGCCAACCCGGACATGAAGTTCTACAACCGCCAACGCGGCTACGTCCGCGTCGACCTCGATCATCGCCAGTGGCGCAACGACTTCCGCGTGGTCCCCTATGTGAGCCGACCCGGCGCTCCGATCAGCACGCGCGCGAGTTTCGTTGTCGAGGACCGAGTTCCCGGCGCGAGCCGAGCGTGAGTCACCGCCCACGGATCCGTCGACGGGCGGGATCGAGTCTCGGTACCAGATGAGGCTTGCCGCGTGACAGACGAAAGAGCAAGCAGCACAGCGTATCCCTCGCGCCCTGGAGCCGGACCACACGCGAGCGTCGTTCACACGGCGCGCAACGCGTCGTCCGTCGAACTGGTTCGGGTGCTTTCACTGTGCGCATCGGAGCCAGAGCCCACAGCGACATCGTGCTGAACAAATAGGGACGACTTTTCAATCCAGTCTGCGCGCGCCTGCTGCCGGCTCGACAGTGAAGACCCGTGGCGCGGTGAAACCCGCGGTGGCGAAACGGTTCACGATGTTGTCGGCGACGAGGTCGGCACGGTCGACCAGGGCGATGACGCTGCCGCCGAAGCCGCCACCGACCATTCGCGCGCCGTGGGCGCCCGCGTCGAGCGCCGCCTCGACAGCCAGATCCAGAGCGGGCGCGGAGACCTCGAAGTCGTCTCGCAGCGATCGATGCGAGGCCGTGAGCAGCGCGCCGATCCCCTGGGGGACCGCACCGGCGCGCAACTGGTCGACGACCGCGAGTACTCGCGCGTTCTCGGTGATCACGTGCTTCGCGCGACACCGCAACAGTGGATCCCGCAGGCGTACAAGGTCTTCGGAGACGGCATCGCGGAGAGCGGGCAGCTCCAGCGCGACGGCGGCGGCGTCGCATTGCGATCTGCGCTCGGCGTATCCGCCATCGGCCAGGTCGTGCGGTGAGCCGGTGTCGGCGACGATCAGCGCCAGCCCGGCAGCATGCAGATCGAACGGAATCTGTTCGGCAGCACCGGATTCCCTGTCGGTGAACGCGCGGATATCGAGGAACAGCGCGTGGCCCTCGGTACACAGGATCGAGGCGGACTGGTCGAGGATGCCGGTCGGCACCCCGGCGAAACCGTTCTCCGCCGCCCTGGCGATCTCGACCATGTCCCGGTCGGTGAGCTCGGGCGCGAACAGATCACGCAGCGCGATCGTCACCGCGCAGCACAGGGCGGCCGACGAGGACAGTCCCGCACCGATCGGTACCGCACCGTCGAGTTCGAGATCCACCCCCACGATTCCATGACCGCCGCGCACGAACTCGTCGACGACACCGAGCGGATAACGCGCCCAGCCCGGAAGCCGTTCGCGCTGCGCCACAAGGTCTTTCACCTTCGCCTCGACGACCTCGCCGGGCCGCTGCGCCGAGGTGAGCCGCACCAGCCCGTCACCACGCGGTCCGGCCGCGCAGACGACGCCGAGCGACAGCGCGATGGGCAGCACGAACCCTTCGTTGTAGTCGGTGTGCTCGCCGATGATGTTGACTCGGCCCGGCGCGATCCACTTCTCCACCCGTAGTTCCCTTTCCGCTGCGTGCGACGATGTCACCACCGAACACCGCGTCGGGCAACCGTGGGACACCGGGTGCCGGATCGATATCCGGCAATGCTGTCAACGCATCGACAGCGGGCCCGTGGACGTGTCATCATCGACTGAGTTGTCAAGGTTTTGAGCGTCGGCGCTGCCGGCTGGGGATAGTGCTCGGACAACAACACTCGGTGCTCTCGGCCGATACTTCGAGTGATTCACCGGCCTCACCTTCGATCGGCGCTCGTCGCGTGCGCAGCAAGATCGAGGGGGGCTGATGACCGTCAGCGAGACACAGCACGGGGGCATGCGATGGTGTGCGGTCCTGCTCTGCGCGGCGGGGGCCGTGCTGATCGCGCCGCTGGCGGGTGGCCGGGCGCTGCCGTTTCTGCTGCTCGTCGCGATCGTCGCGGGATCGCTGGCGATGATCGGGTACGGCGTGTACCTGCACCGACCCGCGCACCGGTTGCCCTGGTACCTGCTGGCCGCCTCGGTTCCGCTGTTCGCCGCCGGCACCGCGATACGCGCGCTCGGAATGCACTCGAGCTGGCACCCGATCGACGATCTGTGCACGTTGGCGGCCTATCTGTGCCTGGGCCTCGCCGCCGTCGGCTGGCTACAGCCGCGCCGACTCCGCCACGGCCGTGACCTGTGGTTGGATTCCACGCTCATCGGGCTCAGCGCGCTGTTGGCCTCGTGGACATTCCTGATCTCGCCGATTGTGCGGCACGGCACCGGGTTCGTCGACACCGCGCTGATCGCGAGCTATCCGGTGATCCACGCCTTGCTGGCCACCGTGCTCGCGCACTCGCTGGCGACGGTGGTTCGCTCGGAGACGTCGCTACGGTTGTTGCAGGCGGCACTGATCACCGTGCTGATCGGTGGTTTGGTCGAAAGCCTCACTGCCGCAGGAACAATCGCCGTTGACGCCGAGCTGGTGCTGGTTCCGCAGCAGTGGGCCTACCTGCTGGCCGGACTGGCCGCGGTGCAGCCGACGATGGGCGCGCTGCGCGAAGCCGAGGAGGTGGGACCGCATCGCTCCCGGCAGCGAGCAGGGATGATCGCGGTGGCCCTGGTGGCGGCCTCGCTGGTCAGCGTGGTCGGTGCCGACCTCGGTGTCGTCGACCGCGCGGTGATCTGTTCGCTGCTCACCTTGCTGCTGGTCGGGGTACTCGTGCGCAGCGAACGCGCCATCGCCCGCAGCACGCGCAGCGAACGCCGAGCCCAGTATCAGGCCGACCACGACCTGCTCACCGGCCTGTTCAACCGGGCGGCCCTGCTCCGCGCACCGCTGCGCTACCACGCCCGGTGGGCCGGAAAACCACTGTGCCTGCTGTTCATCGACCTCGACGGCTTCAAAATGGTCAACGACAGCTACGGCCACGCCGTCGGCGACGAACTCATCGCCAACGCCGCCGCCCGCATCCGCCGCATCACCACCAGCGCCGACCTCACCGCCCGCTACGGCGGCGACGAATTCGTGGTCCTGGCCCCCCGCACCCGCTCCGAAGCCGCCGTCCTGGCCGAGCACATCCTGGGAGCCTTCCTCCGCCCCTTCGAACTGAGCTGCGGCGAAATTCCGATCACCGCCAGCATCGGCGTCGCCTGCCTCACCACTGACCCCACCGAGACAACGATCTACGACCTGATCCGCACCGCCGACGCCGCGATGTACCACGCCAAGGAGTACCGCCTCGGCCTCAGCTTCCACGACGAACTGCGAAAGCCCACACTCCATCGCCTGAGTTCGGCCACCCCACTGGTTCAGCGAGTCGCCCGGTAGCTCTACCCAGAACTACCGGCCCAGCTCACCCCTGCCCCGAACCCCTCAATCCCCCAACTCCTCCAACAGCTTCCGAGCAGCCTCCAACTCGGCCTGCAACTGCGCGACCTTCGCCTGCTGAGCGCCCCGTGCGGCCTCCAAGATCCCCGCCACCACTTCCTCGACCTCGGGATGCAAGATCTTCGCGGCCTGTGCCACGGCCGCGCTGCTCACGGCCATGCCCTTCACACTGCGTTTCTTGCCGTTGACCACATCGACGGTCCACTCCCCATCGGCGGTACCGGTGAGCGTGACAGTCACCTCGGCGGTCTTCGCCTTGCGCACCGCAGGGGCTTTCGCCGGTCGCGGCGGCACGGGAGCGGGCTTGGGGGCGTCCTCGGATACCGGGGCGAGCGACCTCGGCGCGGGCGTAGCAGCGCTCGGCAGAGTCGACGGCTGGGTCACAGTGTTGTCCTTTCGGTTGCTCGGCGCGGGGGCACTGTCCGGGCGGGTCCGTGCGGATCCGCCCGGCGCAACGGTAGTCCCGCGGGCCGGCTTGGTCAGAGTCACCTCGCTCGGGCCGAACGAGAGCACATCTTTGGAACCGGTCGGCCGTACCTGCAGGAAGTCGCCGGCGGACGGGTCGTCGAGCGCGACAACCTTGCCCGACTTCCCCTCGGCGATGCCCACCGCGGCGGCGGTGAACCACACCATCGGCGGTTTGCCCTCGGCGAGCTCGTCCGCGATACGCGCGAGCTCGGCGTCGGACAGAACCGGCGGTGCTGATCGGCGGGATGCGGACTTGGTGCTCGGCGAGGACATCGTGGACTCCGGGGGTTGGTGCTACAGCGTGGTCTGTGGCGCTTCGTGCTTGGCACCGATGATGCCCCACGGCACCGACAAGTTCTCCCCCGAGCCGCCCACACGGCCCGAAAACCGCTCTTGCCCGGTGATTCCGGGCCCCGCTCGCTCAGCCGCGAGTGACGTTACCGCGCGTCGTCGGCCGAATGTTCTCGCGCACCGCGGCCACATCGCGATAGCCGTTGACCGCCATCAACAGGTCCGCTTCGGCCGCGTAGCTGCGCAGCAGGTGCACCAGCCCACGCACTCCGCCGAGCGCGAGCGCGTACACATACGGCCGACCGAGCCCGACCATCGTCGCGCCGAGTCCGAGCGCCTTGACCACGTCGGCGCCCGAGCGCACCCCGGAGTCGAACAGCACCGGCACCCGGTCATCACAGGCGGCCACCACGGCGGGCAGCGTTTCCAGCGCACTGAGACCGCCGTTGGCCTGACGCCCACCGTGATTGGAGCAGTAGATGCCGTCGGCACCGAAGTCGATCGCCTTGCGCGCGTCCTCGGGGTGGGAGATGCCCTTGAGGATCAGCGGCAGATCGGTGATCGAACGCAGCCAGCCGAGGTCGTCCCAGGTCAGCGAGTTGCCGAAGGTCGCGATCCAGTGCAGGACAATCATTTTGGGGTCGTCGGAGCCGACCATCTTCTGGAAGACCGGGTCGCTGGTGTAGTTCTTCAGCACATGCCCACGCAACTGCGGGAAGTTGCCGGTGGCCAGGTCGCGCGGCCGCCAGCCCGGCACCCAGGTGTCGAGAGTGACCGTGATGCCCGCGTAGCCCGCGGCTTCGGCGCGGTGCACCAGGCTCTCGGCGAGCTCACGGTTCTTCGGCGTGTAGAGCTGGAAGAACGAGGGCGTGTCGCCCGCGTGCGGGCGCACATCCTCGAGCGGATCCTCCATCAGCGTCGAGTACATCGCTGGGACGCCGGTCTGCGCCGACGCCTCGGCCACCGCGATATCCCCGTGCCCCTTCTCGCCGACCAGACCGATCACCCCGACCGGCGCGAGGAACAGCGGACTGGCGAAGGTATGGCCGAACGCGGTGACCGCCAGGTCGCGCTCGGTGGCACCGACCAACATCCGCGGCACCAGACCCCAGTCCGCGAAGGCTTCGGCGTTGCGACGCTGGGTGAGCTCGTCGCCCGCCCCACCAGCGATGTAGTTCAGCAACGAATCCGGCAGTGCTGCAGTGGCTTTGCGCTCGAGTGTCGCGTAATCCATGGGAAATTCGGGCTGGATCCCACCGAGTGCGGCCAGGTAGATCTCGTTCTGATAGTCGGCGAACTGACTCATTGCTGCACTTTCGCATGCCGACCGGGGTTCACGGAGCGCAGGGGGGATGTAAGGTGCGTCATACTCGAAAATACGAGATTGTGAGTGCCCCTGCCGTGACCGTCGTCGAACACTCGGCTGCGCCCGCCGATCCGGACGCCTTACTCGCCGACCGCTTCCATTGCGATGCCACCCGTCACCTGACCCGCCTCGCGCTCGGGCTCTCCCAGGACTCGATGGATCTACTGACCTCGGTCACCGATCGGCTGCGGGCCGCCGAGGGCGCCCTGCGCGATCCACTCACCAGCGATCTCGGCTTCGACTGAACCGCGCCGCCGCCGCACGGTGAGTGCTGGCGAATCGGCGAGTCGTGCGCGCGGGGGAAACGCGCGGGCATAGCCGGTTGTTCCGGGGCCCGACTCCTGTCGATGGGTCGTCGCGCGCCGTTTCCAGCAGGCCTTCGTAGTCCACGCACCACTGATGTGCGTTGATGCGCACGCCGAGGCAGCTGCCGGCTGCGTAGCCAGGCGTCGGGCCTGCGCACCACCGCGGTCCGCCGGCCGCGCACCCGAGCAACGCGGGTCGCATCCACGACATCGCCGCCCGCCGATCAGCGGCCTTCGTGTCCATCGCCGAAGAGGCGATCCGAAAGCATCTGCACTGCAATCACTTCCGCCTGAGTCAGCCCAGAACTCCTGCCCTTCGCGTCCGACTTCGGGCATCTCCGGTGCGATAGGCGAAGGCAACGTTTGTGACTCGTCTCACTAAAACCCATTGACAACCCCACACAAATGGGCATAAAACAACATGAGTAAAGATTCGCTGCGACCGGAGGAACCATGTACGCCGAGGAACGGCAACAGGCCATCGCGACCCTCATCGGGAATCGCGGGCGCGTCTCCGTCGCCGAGCTCGCCGACCGATACGGGGTCACCACCGAAACCGTGCGCCGCGACCTCGCGGTGTTGGATCGACTCGGAGTGATCCGGCGAGTACACGGCGGCGCGGTCGGTTCCGGCGCGCTCACCACTTTCGAACCGGGCACCGCCGAGCGCGACAGCACCCGCGCCGCGGAGAAGGACCGGATCGCCGAACTCGCGCAGCGGTATCTGCCGAGCCCCGGCGGCAGCGTGCTGTTCGACGCGGGCACGACGACCGCACGGGTAGCCGCGGCCATGCCGATCGACGTGGATCTGGTCGCCGTCACCAACTCGCTGCCGGTGGCCGCGCGCCTCACCGGGTTCGTCGGCGTGCGGCTGCACCTGCTCGGCGGGCGGGTCCGCGGCATCACCCAGGCCGCCGTCGGCGCCGAGACCTTGCGACTACTCGGCGAGTTGCGCGTCGATGTCGCGTTCCTCGGCACCAACGCGCTGACCGTGCGCCACGGGCTGTCCACCCCCGACCTGGAGGAAGCCGCTGTGAAGCGCGCGATGATCGCCGCCGCCGATCGAGTCGTCGTGGTCGCCGACGCGAGCAAGATCGGGCGCGAGGACTTCGTGCGCTTCGGCAGCGCCGCCGATCTCGACGTTCTGGTGACCGATACCGATATCGCGGCCACCGCGCACACGGAACTGGTCACCGAAGGTATCGAGGTGGTACTCGCATGATCGTCACACTGACCGCCAATCCGAGTGTCGACCGCACGGTCACCCTCACCGAGCCGTTGCGGCGCGGACAGGTGCATCGGGCCGCGAGCGTCACCTCGCACCCCGGCGGCAAGGGGGTCAACGTCGCGCGGGTGGTGTCCGGCAGCGGGGCACGAGTCCTGGCCGTTCTACCGGCGACCGAGGACGATCCCGTGGTGCACGGATTGCGCACGGCCGGAATCGAATTCCGCACAGTCCCGGTAGTGGGCGGGCCAAGGGTGAACCTGACCATCGCCGAAACCGACGGCACCACGACCAAGATCAACGAACCCGGTCATCCGTTGCGGGCGGGTGATCTGGCCGAGCTCACGGCGCTGCTCGTCGAGCTGGCCGCCGGGGCCGAGTGGATCGTGCTGTCCGGGTCGCTGCCGCCGGGCGTGCCCGTCGACTGGTACTGCCGGCTCGTCGCGACCTTGTCCACACCGCGCTCGTCGCCGAACGGAACCCACCGACTCCGCGTCGCCGTCGACACCTCGGACGCCCCACTGCACGCCCTCTTCGCCGAACACTCAGGTGCCGCACCGGATCTCATAAAACCGAACTCCGCGGAACTGGGCCAGATCACCGGCCTCGACGCCGTCGCCCTCGAAGATCCCGCGGCTGCCGCCGAAGCCGCCGCCACCCTGATCGACCGCGGTGTCGGCGCGGTCCTGGCCACCCTCGGTGCGGCGGGCGCGGTACTGGTCACCGCCGACGGCGCATGGTTCGCCGCGGCTCCACCGATCCGAGCCCGCAGCACCGTCGGCGCGGGCGACTCGGCCCTGGCCGGGTACCTCCTCGCCGATCTCGCGGGAGCCGCGCCCGCCGACCGCCTCCGCACCGCGGTCGCCTATGGCAGCGCCGCCACCGCGCTCCCCGGAACCGAACTTCCGGGTCCCGCCGACATCTCGCTCGACGCCGTCACCGCCCATCGCCTCGTGATCGTCGACCGACCACCGGCTCCCGCATGAGCGCCGCACCCGATCCCGCCCGGGGTACGCCCCGCCGAACTCGACCCACTTCCCCCGCTGCCGAGCTCGCCTTTCGATGCCGCCGAAACGCGTCCCGACCGGCGCTTTCGCACTCGTTCGCCCTGCTCCACCCCCACTCCGGAAAGACACGACGATGGCCGCTTCGATCATCACCCCAGACCTGATCGCACTGGACGCCGACCTCGGCGCCGACAAGAGTGCGGTGATCACCGCACTCGCGCGCACGCTCGCCGCCGCCGGCCGGGCGGCTGACGCGGCCGGAGTTGCCGAGGCCGCCCTCACCAGGGAGTCGCAATCGGCGACCGGCCTGCCCGGTGGCATCGCGATCCCCCACTGCCGTGCGTCGGCGGTGACGACGGCGTCGCTGGCCTTTGCCCGTCTCGCCCCGGCCGTCGACTTCGGCGCCCCCGACGGGCCTGCCGACCTGGTCTTCCTGATCGCCGCACCGGAGGGCGCGGGGGCCGAGCACATGAAACTGCTGTCCGCCCTGGCTCGTGCGCTGGTCCGACCCGCCTTCGTCGCCGACCTGCGCGCCGCCGCGACACCCGCCGACGTGGTCGCCCTCGTCGACGGCGTCATCGCTCCTCCACCGGTTGCGACCGGCTCTCCCGCCGCGACCGGATCGGCGGCGGTGCCTGGTTCGCCCGCGGACGCAGGCGGGGCGCGTTCGCCCGCAGACGCAGGCGAGCCCGATGCGGCCCGCGTCGCCGAGTCGTCCGCCGACCATGGCGGCGGCGGTGCGGGTGCCCTCGCCGGTACCGCGACGGGCGTCGCTGTTTCCGGCACGGACGCAAAGGGCAGTCCGGCGTCGACCGGCAGTGCCACCGCCGGCGGTTCGCCGACCGTCACCGCGTCGACGTCCGGAGCGCGAACGAAGATCGTCGCCGTGACCGCCTGCCCCACCGGTATCGCCCACACCTACATGGCCGCCGACTCCCTGGTCGCCGCGGCCGAACGCGCCGGAGTCGACGTCGCGGTGGAAACCCAGGGCTCGAGCGGTGGCGACACCCTCGATCCGTCCACGATCGCCGACGCCGACGCCGTCATCTTCGCCACCGATGTCGGGGTGAAGGACCGCGGCAGGTTCGCGGGAAAGCCCGTGATCGAATCCGGCGTCAAGCGCGCCATCAACGAGCCCGACACGATGATCGCGGAGGCCGTCGCGGCGAGCACCACCGCGGGCGCTGCCACAGTCGGCGGCGCCGCGCCCACGCCCGCGCAGACGGCGACCAAGGGCATCGGCTGGGGCACCCGCCTGCGCCAGATCCTGCTCACCGGCGTGAGCTACATGATTCCGTTCGTGGCCGCGGGTGGTCTGCTGATCGCGCTGAGCTTCCTGCTCGGCGGATACGAGATCTCCGACAGCGCGAAAACGATCGTGCTCGACAACTCGATCACCGACCTGCCCGACGGCGGCCTGGCCACCTACTTCGGTGCGGTGCTCTTCCAGATCGGCTCCCTCGCCTTCAGCTTCCTGGTCCCGGCCCTGGCCGGATACATCGCCTTCGCGATCGCCGATCGTCCCGGGCTGGCGCCGGGCTTCACCGCGGGCGCGATCGCGGTGTTCGTCGGCGCGGGATTCCTCGGCGGCCTGGTCGGCGGCCTGGTGGCCGGATTCGCGGCACTGTGGGTGAGCAGACTGCCGGTGCCGACGTGGGCCCGCGGGCTGATGCCGGTGGTGGTCATCCCCCTGCTCGCCTCGGCGATCGTCGGCCTCTTGATGTTCGTGCTGCTCGGCAAGCCGTTGGCCGCCGTGACCAACGGACTCACCGACTGGCTCAACGGCCTGTCCGGCACCTCCGCCATCGCACTGGGTGTCATCCTGGGCGTGATGATGTGCTTCGACCTCGGCGGTCCGGTCAACAAGGCGGCGTATTCGTTCGCCGCCGCCGGCCTGTCGGTCACCGACACCGCGACCCTGCGGATCATGGCCGCGGTGATGGCCGCGGGCATGGTGCCGCCGCTGGCGATGGCACTGTCGACCCTGCTGCGCCCACGCCTCTACACCGAGGCCGAACGCGAGAACGGTAAGGCCGCCTGGCTGCTGGGCGCCTCGTTCATCTCCGAGGGTGCTATTCCGTTCGCCGCCGCCGACCCGCTGCGGGTGCTGCCGTCGATGATGATCGGCGGCGCGGTGACCGGAGGGCTGATCATGGCCACCGACGTCACCCTGAGCGCACCGCACGGCGGCATCTTCGTGTTCTTCGCGATCGGGCAACTGATGTGGTTCCTGGTAGCGCTGGTCGTGGGCACCGTCGTCGCCGCGGCCTGTGTCACCCTCGCCAAGGAACTCACCCGCAAGCAGCCCGTCGCCCCTGTCCTCACCACCGCGTAATCCGTTCGCACACAAGGAGAAATCCCATGGCAAGCACCACCGTCACCGTCGGCTCCTCCGTCGGCCTGCACGCCCGCCCCGCGGCCCTGATCGCCGAGGCTGTCGGCGCGGCCGGCGTTCCTGTCACCATCGCGGTGACGGGCGGCGAACCGGTAGACGCCGGTTCCGCGCTGATGATCATGACCCTCGGCGCGGGCCAGGGCGCCGAAGTGGTGATCACCAGCGACGATCAGCCGACCCTGGCCAAGATCGCCGAACTCGTCGCCAGCGACCTCGACGCTTAGCTCGAAGAACGTCTTTACCTCGCACAACGCGAAAGGCCCGGAACCAGTGGTTCCGGGCCTTCGTTTTGTAGCGGGGACAGGATTTGAACCTGCGACCTCTGGGTTATGAGCCCAGCGAGCTACCGAGCTGCTCCACCCCGCGTCGGTGTGAACACAACATTACACACAGGTGCGCTCAGGTGCCAAATCGTGAGGTCAGGCCCGGTTTTCTGCCTGATCGCCACGACCTATACCGGCCACTACCGCACACCGGCGCCATTCAGTGTGGCAGTCATCACACTTTCCGTGAATGGCAAGCACGGGGGTCGCATTTCGGTGAGCGGCATCACTATCACCCCGTGATCCCGAACACATAACGGTCCAATAACAGACCGATCAGAATCCAGGTATTCCCACTGGTTATGCAGTGTAAACCTTGAAAAGACGCCTGTTCCAATCATAGAAACGGCCCGTTATCAAGATGTGATCGGCATCGATTCATTGGTTAGCGTCTCTTCCATGACCGAGACCCGGAAATTCAGCACCCGCGCCCTTGGCGTCGCCGCCATCGCCGGCGCCCTTGTTGCCGTTCCGTTCGGTGTCGCCACCGGCACCGCCTCCGCCGCCGCCTACAACTGGGACGGCGTCGCGCAGTGCGAGAGCGGCGGCAACTGGGGTATCAACACCGGCAACGGCTACTACGGCGGCCTGCAGTTCTCGCAGAGCACCTGGGCGGCCAACGGCGGCCAGGGTTCGGCGCACAACGCCAGCAAGGAAGAGCAGATCCGCGTCGCGGAGAACGTGCTCGCCAGCCAGGGCGTCGGCGCGTGGCCGCACTGCGGCCAGTTCCTCCAGTCGGGCGCGTCCGAGCCCGAGGTGGTCGAGGAGCCCGCCGTCGAACTGCCGGTCGAGCTGCCCGCCCAGGCGAAGACCGATGTCCAGGTCGCCGTCGACCAGGCCAAGGCCGCAGGTCAGGCGCTGGCCGACCAGTACGGTGTCGCGGGCCGGTACCAGGACCTGCTCACCGCCAACGCTCCGCTGATCGCCTCGATCGGCGGCTGATCCACCGTTCCCCCTGCACGAGAAAGGCCCCGTCTCGCGACGGGGCCTTTCTCGGTGCCGGTGGTGGTTACCGGCCTGCAGCGTCCTGGTACGCCTTCATCGCGACGTCCAGTTCCTCCAGCGCCTTACCGTAATCGGAGAAGTCGCCGGACCGCATCGCCGTGCGCACCGCCTCGATCTTGCGGTTGAGCTCGGCGGCCGCGGCCTCCTGAGTCGACGAACCCGCGGGCGGCGTCGTCCCCGGCTGCGGCGTCGTGCCGTCGCCTGGCGGAGTGACCGTGCCCTGGTCGACCGGTGGGGTCGCCCCCGGTTTCGGCTTCACCGACGGATCACCGCCGAACGGTGTCGCCAGCGAGCCCGCACCCGGCATCACCTGGTTCAGCGCCTCGGCCAGCGTCGGCGCGTAGCCGACCTTCACGCTGCCCGCCGCGTCGCGATAACTCACCAGCACGCGCAGCAGCTGCGGGAAGGTGGACGAACCGGTGTTGCGTTCGTTGTAGAACGGTTCGACGTAGAGAATGCCGCCATCGGCCACCGGCAGAGTGAGCAGGTTGCCGTAGCGAATCTTGTTCGAGTTCGACAGCAGCGTTTTCTCTCGTGACACCGCGTCGGCGGTGGTCATCGAGTTCTGTGTCTGCTGCGGACCCTGGGTCTGGCTGTCGGTCGGCAGCTGCAGCACGGTGAACTTGCCGTAGTTGTCGGGATCCGACCGCACCGAGATGTAGGCCGAGAGGAACTGCCGGTTGTAGCCGACCATCGCCGAGGTCAGGTTGAACACCGGTTTGGTGGTCTTCGGATCACCCAGCAGCACGTAGTACGGCGGCTGGTTGAACGTGCCGCCCTCGATCGTCGGATCACTGGGCACCGACCAGAACGCGTTGTTGGTGAAGAACTCGCGCGGGTTGTCCACGTGGTACTTCGTGAGCATGTCGCGCTGGACCTTGAACAGGTCCTCCGGGTAACGGAAGTGCGCGCGCAGCTCGGGCGAGATCTCGCTCTCCGGCTTCACCGCGTCCGGGAACACGCCCTGCCACGCCTTGAGCACCGGGTCGGCGGTATCGGTTTCGTACAGGGTGACGGTGCCGTCGTAGGCGTCGACGGTGGCCTTCACCGAGTTACGGATGTAGCTGACCTCCTTGCGCGGGATCACGCGCCCGGTCTTCTTGTCGATGCTGTCCTCGACCGCGCCGTCGAGCGAGGTCGGCTGGGCGTAGGGGTACTTGTCGAGCGTGGTGTAGGCATCGACGATCCACTTGACGCGGCCATCGATCACCGCCGGGTAGGCATTGCCGTCGGTGGTCAACCACGGGGCGACCTTCTGCACCCGGTCGCGCGGACCACGATTGAACAAGATCTTGGAGTCCTCGCTGATCGCGGAGGAGAACAAGATATTGCGCTCGGCGTACTTGGCCGCGAAGGCGAGCCGGTTGAACCAGTTACCGATCGCGACGCCACCGCTGCCGTCGTAGGTGAACTGCGCCTCGTCGGAGTCGTATTCGCGCGGAGCCTGACCCTCGGCGGTACCGACGATGGCGTAGTCGGGGTCGGTCTGGGCGATCAGCTCGCCGTAGTAGATGCGCGGCTGGTCGACCTTGATCTGCTGATCCTCGACCTTGGTGAACAGGTCGCTCACCATGAACAGCGGATAACCCGAATCGCTGCCGCCCGCGGCGCTCTGCGCGTCGGACTGCGGCTTGTTCACCCGGTTGGCGGGCGCGGCGACGAAACCGTTGCCGTGGGTGTAGACGGTGTGCTGGTTGATCCAGTCCTTCTGGTTGCCCGACAGTGCTTGGGGATGCAGCTCACGGGCGGCGACGATGTAATCCTGCAGATCGCCGTTGAGGTTGTAGCGGTCGATGTCGAGCGACTCGGGGAAGCCGTAGAAGTTCTTGCGCTGCTGCAGCTGCGTGAAGGTGGCCGAGAGGATGTTCGGGTCGAGCAGGCGGGCGTTGCCGATGGTCGCCGCGTCGGCGGGCACCTCGAGCGGGCTCTTCGTGGAACTACCTCGGTAGTTCTGATACTCGACCTTGTCGTCGGTGATCCCGTACGCCTCTCGAGTCGCCATGATGTTGCGCTCGATGTACGGACTCTCCTTCTCGGCGGCGTTGGGACGCACCGAGAACTGCTCGACCACCATCGGCCACACCGCACCGACCAGGATCGACGACAGCACCAGCAGCGCCGCCGCCATCGCGGGAACCCGCAGATCGCGCAGCACGATTCCCGCGAAGAACGCCAACGCGCAGATCACCGCGATCGACAGCAGGATCAGCTTGGCAGGCAGCACCGCGTTGATGTCGGTGAACGACGGACCGCCGAACGTCGGCTCTTTGCGGGTACTCGACAACAGGTCGTACCGGTCGAACCAGTACGCCACCGCCTTGAGCAGCACGAAGATTCCCGCGATCACCGCGAGCTGTACGCGCGCGGCCCTGGTGAGAGTGCCCTCGCGCCCGGCCAGCCGAAGGCCACCGAACACGTAGTGGGTCACCAGATTCGCGAAGAACGCGATCACCACCGCGACGAACAGCCAGTTCAGCACCATCCGGTAGAACGGCAGGTCGAAGGTGTAGAAACCGATGTCGAGTCCGAACTGCGGGTCCTGCTGACCGAACTCGCCACCGTGCAGGAACAGCTGCACGGTCGCCCAGTTCGATTGCGCGACCAGTCCCGACAGCACGCCGAGCAGCACCGGGATGCCGACGCCGAACAGCCGCAACTTGCTCATCACGGTCGTGCGGTAGCGCGCGATCGGATCGTTGGGCCCGGCGACCGGCACGAAGACCGGGCGCGACCGATAGGCGAGCAGCAGCGCCGCCCAGACCACGAGGCCGACCAACAGCGAGACGACGACGAACAGGATCAGGCGCGTACGCAACACGCCGAGATACACACTGCGATAACCGACCTCGCCGAACCACAACCAATTGGTATAGGCGTCGGTGAGGCGGGGCCCGAGCAGCAGCAGCGCCGCGAGGACGACTGCCGTCACCAGCAGCACACGGCTGCGTCGGGACAACGAAGGTAAGCCGGTGGGGGGCCGCATGCCCACGGTGCCACTCTCCATGCTCCGGCGGCTCCACACCGTGATCGGCGCAGTCACCGCAATCCGAATGTTGCGGGGGTGATCCGTTGCCGGACCGTTGGCGCCCACTCTACGGAAATCGGACACCGTGCAAGCGTCTGGGCCGAAAATGATTGGATGTGCGGGTGACCGAAGACGAGCACGCCGAAGTTCTCCTCGCCCGCTGTGTGCGCGAGGTCGTCGAGTTCGCCGACGCCGAGGGCTGGGGAAACCCGCCGCAGATGTTCGCGTTGGTGCCGACCGCCGACCTGGCCGCGGCCGAACCCGATCTGCAGGACCAGCTCGACGACGGCAGCGAGCTGACCCCCGTCGCCCAGGAAGCCTTCCCCGACGACATCACCGGCGGGTCGATGGCACTGGACGAGTTCCTGGCCACCACCACCTGGCCGCCCGCGGTCGAAGGCTGCGTGCTGGTGCAGGAGATCGTGGTCCTGCCACCCGACGCCGAGAGCGATCTCGACGAGGCGCTGATTCCGCTACTCGCCGACGACGAGGCCGCCGACGCGGCCGGGCGCGCCGCCGCCCTCGCGCATCCGGGTCGTCGCGATGCCCGCCTCATCGCGGGCGTGTTGCGCCAGGGCGCCACGCTGTGCCTGCTGCAGATCCGTCCCGAAGACGACGACGGCTTCGGCGATCTCGATCTGCGCACCTACCCCGATCTGGCTCCGGGCCTGGTCGAGGCCCTGCACCACACGCTGGAGTGACCTACCCGCAGCTGATCGCCTCGCTGCCGGCGTTGATGTCGGCCAAGCCGGCGATCGCGCTGTCGAGGGTGTCGACCTTCACCAGGCGAAGGCCTTCGGGCGCCCGCTGAACGGCCTCGTTGCAGTTGTCGGCGGGTACGAGGAATGTCTGCGCGCCCGCCTCACGGGCGGCGATCATCTTGTACTGGATGCCACCGATCGGGCCGACCTTGCCGTCCTGGTCGATGGTGCCGGTGCCCGCGACGAACGTGCCGCCGTTGAGTTCGCCCGGCGAGAGCTTGTCGATCAGCGCGAGGCTGAACATCAGCCCGGCCGACGGACCGCCGATATCGGCGAGGTTGAACTCGACCTGCAGCGGCGGACGTCCACCTTCACCCGGGGTGATGCCGAGGTATCCCTTGGCCTCGTCGCCGGGGCGTGGCGCGAGGGTGATCTGGCTGGTCCGCTCCGCGTCGCTGCGGCGGTAGACGACGGTGATGGTGTCGCCGGGAGCCTTGGTGCCGACGAGGTCGATCACATCTTTCGGGGTGGCGATCGGGGTGCCGTCGATGGTGATCAGCTCGTCGCCGGGTTCGAGCACGCCCTTGGCCGGGCCTTCGTCACCGAGGCCGCGGACCAGCACGACGGTCGGCATCTTCAGGTAGTGCAGGGCGGCGACCTCGGCATCGCTCTCGGAATCCTTGAAGTCCTGCTGATTGGACTTGTCGACCTCCTCGCGCGACACACCGGGCGGATACACCTCGGCACGTGGCACGAGGCCGTGCTCACCGCTGACCCAGAACCCGAACGCCTCGAACAGGTTCAACCCGTCGCGCACGGAAACGGTGGTCATATTGAGGTGCCCGCTCGTGGGATCCAGTGGGGCGCCGGTGACATCGACCACCGGCTTGCCCTCGACCTGGCCGAGGGTGTCGAAGGTGGGGCCGGGACCGAGTGCGACGAAGGGCACGGTGACCACACTGCCGGCCACGCCGAGCACGAGGACGGGGACGAGGGCGACGATCAGGGTGAGGATCCGACGATTCACTCGGACCACAGTAGTGATCGGCGACCGTGACGTACGGCAGTGGCACGCTGTGACGCGCGGGCACACCTGCGCCCTCGCGTCGACCACGCGCGGCAGAGGAACGCTGTCGCGACTGTGCCCACCAGGCGATGTCGCCGCGATTTCGCGATGCGCGAACACCGAAGGGCCAGGGGTCCCGCGTAACGTAAAGGGTATGAGTGATCTCCCCTTCGGCTTCTCGACCGGCGACGACGACGATTCCGGCAAACGTCGCGACGAGGGCAACGGACCCGGCGGAAACGATCCGTTCGGATTCGGAGCGGGTGGCGTCGGCGGTGCGGGCGGGTTCGATCCGTCGCAGCTGGGCCAGATGCTGAGCCAGCTCGGGCAGATGATCAGCGGCATGGGCCAGGGCATGGGTCCCGGCGGCTCGCAGTCCGGCCCGGTCAACTACGACGTCGCCAAGCGACTGGCCCGCCAGCAACTCGGCGCCACGATCGCCCCGATCGCCGCGGGCACGACCACCGCGGTGACCGACGCGGCGCACCTGGCCGAGCTGTGGCTCGACGGCGCCACCGTGCTGCCCGCGGGCGCCACCAAGACGGTCGCGTGGACTCCGAACGACTGGATCGAGGAGACGGTGCCCACCTGGAAGCGCCTGTGCGATCCGGTGGCCGAGCAGATCTCGGGCATGTGGACCGCGCAGTTGCCCGAGGAGGCCAAGCAGTTCGCCGGACCGATGGTCGGCATGCTCGGCCAGATGGGCGGGCTGGCGTTCGGTTCGCAGCTCGGACAGGCACTGGGCCAGCTGGCCAAGGAGGTGCTGACCTCCACCGATATCGGCCTGCCGCTCGGCCCGGCCGGTACCGCGGCGCTGCTGCCCACCGCGATCTCGGCGTTCAGCGAGGGCCTCGAACAGCCCGAGAGCGAGATCATGGTGTTCCTGGCGGCCCGCGAGGCCGCCCACCAGCGACTTTTCGCGCATGTGCCATGGTTGCGGCAGCAGGTGCTCGGCGCTGTCGAGGACTACGCGCGGGGCATCAAGATGGACTTCTCCGCGATCGAGGAAGCCGCGCAGGGCATCGACCCGATGTCGCTGAGCGACCCCGCCAAGCTGGAGGAACTGCTCTCCCAGGGCACCTTCGAGCCACAGACCACACCCGAGCAGAAGCAGGCGCTCGAGCGTCTGGAGACGCTGCTGGCGCTGATCGAGGGTTGGGTCGACGTCGTGGTCGGCGACGCGGTGGGTGAGCGCCTGCCGGGCGCGAGCGCGTTGTCGGAGACGCTGCGTCGCCGCCGGGCCACGGGCGGACCCGCCGAGCAGACCTTCGCCACCCTGGTCGGGCTGGAGTTGCGGCCGCGCAAGGTCCGTGAGGCGTCGGCGCTGTGGCGACGGCTGACCACCGATGCGGGGATGGAGCGTCGCGACAAGGTGTGGGAGCACCCCGATCTGCTGCCCGACTCCACCGATCTCGACTCGCCCGCCGGTTTCATCGACTCCGTCATCGGCGGCGGCACAGGCGCTTTCGACGATCCGCTGGCCCAGCTCGCCGAGACCGAGGCGCGCGAACGCGACGCGGCCGGTCTCCGCAAAGCCGAGACCGATGCGGCCGATTCCGACGAAACCCCGCGTGACGAGAACGACGCCGACCCGGATTCCGGCACCGGCAAGTCCTGATCCGTACCGCGCCACCGAGGTCGGTGAGAAAACTTCCGATCTCGGTGGCGCGACACGGTTGCGTGGCAGGCGTTCGCCGGAAAATGCGGCGACGACCGGCCGTACACAGGCTGTTCACAGTTCGAAATCCTCAAGCCGACACGCCGATAGCCTGTGGATAACCTGGCTTTCGGCACACGGTGCGTCCCGGCTCGGTGCCGATACTTCAGCCATGACCACCACCTCCCCACTGCGCGGCCCGATGCTCCACCCGCGAGTGACCACCCTGGTTCGCCCGTCCGGCACGGTCCAGCTCGGCTGGGATCCCGAACGCGCGCTGCTGCTCGAAACCACCGATCACGACACCGCAACCGTGCTGGCCTTCCTGCGCCTGCTCGACGGCTTGCAATCGCGTCCCCAGATCATCTGGCGGGCGGGCGAATTCGGTATCAGCCCGGATCGGACCCTGGGCATGCTCACCGCGATCGAGCGGGCCGGCCTGCTGCTGGAACCCGAAACCAAACTCGCCAGGATCCGCGGTGTCACGGTGCACGGCCTCGGCCCGCTCTCGGATGCTGTGACGATCGGATTGCGGCGCATGGGTTTTCGCCCGACCCGCTCGCGCACCTACCGACCGGGCGTGCCGCTCGGCGCCGCCGCGGGCGATCTGGTGGTGCTCACCGACGCGTTGATGATCGACCCGGCGCTGTCGGTGGATCTGGTGTTGCGCCGAGTGCCGCACCTGCAGGTGCGAGTCCGCGACGGGGTCGGCGTGGTCGGCCCGCTCGTGCTGCCCGGCGAGACCAGCTGTCTGCGCTGTGCGGATCTGACCCGGGCAGGCTTCGATACCGACTGGCCGCATCTGGCCGCCCAGCTGCTCGGCCGCACCGGGCACGCTTCCCCCGCGGGCCTCGCGGCGACGACCGCGCTGGCGCTCGGCGAACTCGAGGCGATCGTCGCCTGCTCACCGCGGCGGGAACCGCGCACGCTCGACGCCACCGTGGAACTCGACCTCGATACCCACGAGATCCAGCGTCGACCATGGCTGCCGCACCAGGACTGCGGCTGTCGGAACATGGCGGCTCGCGCGCGGGAAACGTCGCGGTGACGAGCGCCGCACCGGCCGGTGTGAGCATTCCCATGGCACATACCCCTCGGGTTCAGCCATGATGGGTACCGTGTCCGAGATCGTGCGCCGCAGTTCCAGCCGCAATGCCAAGTTGGCCAAGATTCCGCTCGGCATCGCCGGACGAGCCGCTGTCGGGTTCGGCAAAAAGCTCGTCGGCGGTGACAAGCAGCAAATCAACGCGAACCTGAACCAGAAAGCCGCCGAGCAGCTGTTCACCGTGCTCGGTGAGCTCAAGGGCGGCGCGATGAAGTTCGGGCAGGCGCTGAGCGTGATGGAGGCCGCCGTTCCGGAGGAATTCGGCGAGCACTATCGCGAAGCGCTCACCAAGCTGCAGGCCGCCGCACCGCCGATGCCCGCCGAGACGGTGCATCGCGTGCTCGATCAACAGCTTGGCACCAAATGGCGGGAGCGCTTCGAGTCCTTCGACGACACCCCGGCGGCCTCGGCCAGCATCGGCCAGGTACACCGCGCGGTGTGGTCGGACGGGCGCCCGGTGGCGGTGAAGGTGCAGTACCCCGGTGCCGACGACGCGCTGCGCGCCGACCTCAAAACGCTGTCCCGGATGACCGGCCTGCTCTCGTCGGTGATCCCCGGCGCCGATGTGAAGCCGTTGCTCGCCGAGATCACCGAACGCACCGAGGAAGAACTCGACTACCGGATCGAGGCCGCCAACCAGCGCCGCTTCGCCGCCGCCTTCGACGGGCACCCGACGATCACGGTCCCCAAAGTGGTGGCGGGCGCGCCGAAGGTGATCGTCACCGAATGGCTCGACGGCACCCCGGTGTCGGCGTTGATCAAGGCGGGCGCCGAGGATCCCGAGGGCACCCTGGCCCAGCGCAATCGCATCGCCGAACTGATGGGCTCGTTCCACTTCAGCTCGCCCGAATTGGTCGGCCTGCTGCACGGCGACCCGCACCCCGGCAATTTCTTGATCCGCCCCGACGGCACCCTGGCCGTGCTCGACTTCGGTGCCTGCGCGCCGATGCCCGACGGCTTCCCGGAGATCCTCGGCCGGATGCTCGCACTGGCCGTCGAGGACCGCCACGCCGAGCTCACCGAACTGCTGTACGAGCACGGCTGGGTCATTCCGGGCCGCGTGGTGACCCACGAGGAGATCGAGGCGTACCTGCGCCCGTTCAGCGACCCCATCCGCACCGATACCTTCCACTTCACCCGCGCGTGGATGCAGCAAGTGGCGGGCAAGGCCTCGGAGTTCTCCAGCCCGGAGATGAAAACCGCGCGCGCCCTGCAACTTCCGGCCGAATACTTGACCGTCTTCCGGGTCCTCGGTGGCTCCGTCGGCATCCTGGCCCAACTCGATGCCGAGCTCGGCTTCATGAGCCTGGTGCGCACCTGGGTGCCGGGTTTCCGCGCCGAACAAGCTTCCTAGCCGACGCTCGCCGCGCCGGTCGACCCACAACGCAAAACGAACCGCTCACCATGACCAGGTGAGCGGTTCGCTTGCGGTACAACCCTTTTCCCAGGTTCATGCCATGATCGCGACCTTGCGCGGACGACCACGGGGGCGCTTGCGGGCGATCACGACACCCTGGTCGAAGATCTCACCGCCCCACACACCCCACGGCTCGGCACGATCGATGGCCGCGGTCAGGCAGCCCTTGCGGATCGGGCAGGCCGCACACAGTTCCTTGGCCTGCTCGAGATCGGTGGGGCTCTCGGCGAACCACAGATCAGGGTTTCCGCCCCTACAGGGCAGAGTCTTGGTGACCTCACGGACGCGAGGGCTCTGCGCCACGGTTCGGCATGTCACGTCAGCAGTGGCCGTCGGCCAGTCCTGGGCGGTGAACACGTCGTTCTCCTTCAGCTCGTTTGCAGCGGTCGAATGTTCGGTGTGCGAACCCGGTGCCAACGGCTGAGGAGCCGAAAAAATATGGCCACGGATTTCGCTTCTCGCGATCCGTGGCCAGGAGGTCTGGGAGGTGTTCCCTACCTAGTTCGACATTTCTGTCGAGACCTGATCACGGTCGCTGGGTGGACGCGGAGGCGGATTGCGCCGATGAACTCCGGTGCGTAACCGGCTTCATCGGCGGGTGCTGCCGGTGCCGAGACGGCGGCCGGCTGCCAACCCACGCTGGGCTTGTCCTGGAGACGAATCGGAGTGTGCTGATGGATGACAGTCATCGGCACAGCTTTGACATCGCCGCCGGACAGGCCGGTCCCCTGCAAAGCGAGGACCCCCCGGGAGGCGGACATGACAAATGCGTTCACCAGGACGCGATTACTCACCGCATCGAACGTGGTGTTCGTGTTTGTGTTCATGTGTCTGCCTCCCTCCTGAACTCGTGTGTGAACAATTACCGCGCACCGAGATCACTCTCGGTGCGTGTTCTCCACCATAGGCAATGATCGAGAACCGAACAACTTATTTTCTACCTGGGGTTTTGTGCCGTCGCTCGCAAACGTGACGCGACGATGGCGAGCACGTCGGCACCGTACTGTTCGATCTTCTTCGCGCCGATGCCCGCGATCGCCGCCAGCGCGGCGTCGTCGGCGGGCAACTGTTCGGCGATGGCGGTGAGAGTGGTGTCGGTGAAGACCACGAAGTCGCGCCGCTGCAGGGCCTCGGCCTTCTCGGCCCGCCATTCCTTCAGCGCCTCGAGCAGTTGCGGGTCGACTTCGCCCGGGCAGCGCCTGCAGCGACCGAGCATGGTGGCATAGGTGCCGATCAACGGCTTGAGGCACACCCGACACAGCGGCCGGGGTGCCTCGGCCTTGGCCGGGACCTCGACGGCGATCCGCGAGGCGGCGGAGCTGTCCGGGATCAGTCCGTTGAGGAACCGCGACCTGGTCACCGGCCGGTAGTCGCCGCCTGCCTGCAGCCGCCGCTGTGTCCACGACAGGCTCAGATGTTCGCGCGCCCGCGTGACGCCGACGTAGAGCAGACGCCGCTCCTCCTCCAAGCCCGCTTCGTCGATGGGCGCGTTCTTCCTGCCGAGCACATGGAAGATCGGCAGCGAGCCGTCGGTGAGTCCGGCCAGGAACACCGCGTCCCATTCCAGCCCCTTGGCCGCGTGCAGCGAGGCCAGCGTGACGCCGTCGACGGTCGGTGGGTGTTTGGCCTCGGCGCGGGTCGCGAGTTCGCGCAGCAGCGCCGTCAGGTCCATCTCGTCGTCGTGGCTCACCAGTTCCTCGGTGAGCTGCACCAGCGCCAGCAGCGAGGACCATCGTTCCTTCGCCTGCGCGCCCGCCGGTTCCTCCGCGGTGAGCCCGACCGGTGCCAGCGCGGCGCGCACCAGCGTGATCAGCGACGATCCGCTGCGTGCCTCGTCGGGCAGGTCGTCGCGCGCGTCGACCTGACGCAACGCCGACACGGCTTGGCGCACCTCCTGACGCTGGAAGAACCCCTCGCCTCCACGCACCTGGAACGGGATGGCCCGCGCACCCAGCACCTGCTCGAACGGTTCCGACAGGGCGTTGGTCCGGTACAGCACCGCGATCTCGGAGGCGGGGGTCCCGGCGGCGATCAGTTTCTGGATCTGCCCGGCGACGGCGACGGCCTCGGCCTGCGCGTCGGCGTACTCGGCGAATTCCGGTTCGGGGCCGTCCGGGCGCTGGCCGATCAGCGCCAGGCGGGTACCCGCGATGCGCCCGCGCGCGGCACCGATGACCCGATTGGCCAGCGACACCACCTGGGGTGTGGACCGGTAGTCGCGTTCGAGCCGGACCACGGTGGCGTCGGGGAAGCGCCGGGAGAAATCGAGCAGGTAGGACGGGGTGGCGCCGGTGAACGAGTAGATGGTCTGGTTCGCGTCGCCGACGACGGTGAGGTCGTCGCGTTCGCCGAGCCACGCGTCGAGCACCCGCTGCTGCAAGGGCGTGACGTCCTGGTATTCGTCGACGACGAAACTGCGGTAGCGACCGCGGAACTCGTCGGCCACGGCCGGGTAGTCCTCGAGCGCGGCCGCGGTGTGCAGGAGTAGGTCGTCGAAGTCGAGCAGCAGGCCGTCGGCGGAGGCTTTCGCGGATTCGTAGCCCGTGTAGACCTCGGCGACCTTGGCGACATCGACCGGCGCGTCACGATGGTGCCTGGCGGCAGCGGCCGGGTAGTCCTCCGGCGCGATCAGCGAGGCCTTGGCCCATTCGATCTCGCTGAGCAGATCGCGCACCATTTCGGTGGAGGCTCGCAGCCCCGCCCGTTGCGCCGCCTGGGAGACCACCGGAAACTTGCTGTCGAGCAGCCGCCACGGCACATCGCCCACCACTTGCGGCCAGAAGTACCGCAACTGACGCAGCGCCGCGGCGTGGAAGGTGCGCGCCTGCACCTGCCCGGCATCGCCCCCGAGCCCCATCGTGCGCAACCGATTGCGCATCTCCCCGGCCGCCCGCGCCGTGAAGGTCACCGCCAGCACCTGGTCGGCTTTCACATGTCCACCCGAGATCAGGTGCGCGATCCGATGCGTGATCGTCCTGGTCTTACCGGTGCCCGCACCGGCGAGTACGCAAACCGGGCCTCGCGGCGCCCGCACCGCGGCGGCCTGTTCCGGGTCGAGGGCGGTGAGATCGAGTGCTGGCACGCGCACCATCATGACAGCGCCCCCCGACAACAAACCGCGACGCCCGCCGATCCCGCGGCGACGATCCGGCGCATCCGTGCTCGAACGAGCGCTGCTCTGTCCCGCAGCCGCGTGCCGCCGGTCCGAGCGGCCCGAAGAACCGCCGGTCACAGTCCCCACGGCCGGTTCGCACCGATTCACCACCGCTCCACATCGCCGGTGCCCGCGCGGCAAGGAACACGGCGGCGCTTTTCGACGTTGCACATCGCGTGACTGAAGCAAACCCAGATCTGACGATGTACTCGACCACATGGTGCGGCTATTGCCGACGCCTGCGGACCCAGCTCGACGAGGCAGGCATCACCTACACGGTGATCGATATCGAAGACGATCCCGCTTCGGCCGAGTTCGTCGGCAGCGTCAACAACGGCAACCACGTCGTGCCCACGATCAAGTACCGCGACGGCTCCACCGCGACCAACCCGTCGCTGGCCGCGGTCAAGCAGGCATTGGCCGCCCAGCAGGCGTGATCGCGGTCAGTCCGCCCAAGCCTCGATGATCGATCGCGCGATCGAGATGGATCCGGGAACGAGCAGTCGTACGCCGGGTTCCCTGGCCGACCAGTCGCCGGCCTGCAGGGCGGCGCGGACCTCGTCGCGGGTGAACCAGTGCGCTTCGGCGATCTCGCCGTCGGAGAACACCAACTCCTGGGCGGGGTCGCCGACCGCGGCGAAGCCGACCATCAGCGAGCGCGGGAACGGCCACGGCTGGCTGCCCAGGTAGTAGATGTCACGCAAGTCGACGCCGACCTCCTCGCGGACCTCGCGTTCCACGCAGTGCTCCAGCGATTCGCCCACTTCGACGAAGCCGGCCAGCAGCGAGAACATCGTCTCCGGCCAGCTCTGCTGACGGGCGAGCAGCACGCGGTCGGCACCGTCGTGGACCAGGCAGATCACGGCGGGGTCGATGCGCGGGAATTCCTCTTCCCCCGAGGCGGTCAGCCGCGACCAACCGCCACGCGCCGCCGTGGTCGCCGTGCCGTCGCCACCGTGAAACGCGGACCGGTCGTGCCAGTTGAGCAGCGCGTAGGCGGTGGACAGCACCTCGGCGGTGAAGTCGTCGACGGCACCGAGGGTTCGCAGGTCCTTCAGCGTGCCGTCGAGGTCGTGCGCACGCACCGCCCAGAGGTGGGCGCCGTCGACGGCACCGAGGAAGACCGCGCCCTCCTCGGGTGCGTCGGCCACCGATACGGCCGCGTCGAGGACGATCTTGTCGCCCTCCACCCGTACTTTGCCGCGCGGGTCGATTCGCAGAACCTTCGCTTTGCCCCACCCTTCGCGCAGGGCGCCGGGATCGAGCCGGGCCTGCTCGGCCCGGTCGATGGTGGAACGTGACAGCAGCGGAACGTCTTTCAGCCGGAACGACACGCTGCCGAGCATAACGGGCGCCGACGCGCGGCGTTCCTCGCACCGCAGCGAAGGCGCAGCGACGCCCGCCTCGGTCGGTCGACTACTTCGCGACGCGGCGGATGTAGAGCAGTTTGTCGCCCGCGTCGAGCGCGTCGACCTCGGGTTCACCGACCCGGATCAGCGCGCCGTTGCGCACCACGCCGAGCACGATGTCGCTGAGATGGCGCGGTGATCCGCCCACTTCGCTCGGCTCCACCTCACGTTCGGCGACGGCGAAGCCCTGCTCGGGCGTGAGCAGGTCCTCCATCATCTCCACGACCGTCGGGGTGGTGGTGGCGATACCGAGCAACCGACCCGCGGTCTCCGAGGACACCACCACCGAGTCCGCACCGGATTGGCGCACCAGGTGGGTGTTCTCCGCTTCGCGGATGGCCACGGAGATCTTGGCCGTCTTGTTCAATTCGCGCGCGGTCAACGTCACCAGCACGGCGGTGTCGTCGCGATTGGTCGCGACAACGACCGCGGCGGCACGCTGCACGCCGGTCAGTCGCAGCACGTCGGATTTGGTCGCCGAACCGTGCACGGTGACCAGACCTGCCGCGGCGGCGGCCTCCAGTGCGACGGCGTCGGTGTCGACCACCACGATGTCGGACACCTGCACCCCGTCACCGACCATCGCATCGATCGCGGTCCGGCCCTTGGTGCCGTAACCGACGACGACGGTGTGATTACGCACGGTGTGCCTCCATCGCTGAATCTTGAATGCCTGCCTCGACCGTTCGGTCAGCACGCCGAGAGTGGTACCGACCAACACGATCAGGAACAGCACGCGCAGTGGGGTGATGACGATGATGTTCATCAGCCGTGCCGAGGCGGTCACCGGCGCGATATCGCCATAACCGGTGGTCGACAGCGACACCGTCGCGTAGTACATCGCGTCCAGGAACGACAGTTCGTCACCGGTGCTGTCGCGATAGCCGTGGCGACCGATGTAGACCACGGTCGCGGCGGTGAACAGCAGTCCGATCGCGAACAACACGCGACGGCTGAGCGAAACCCACGGGCTGGACTGCGCCGCCGGGATCCGCAACAGGCCGACCAGGGCGTAGTCGGGACTACTGCTCAACCCGATCGGGTTGCGCGGGTCACCGAACATGCCTGCTCCTGTATTTCCGGCGGCTGGCGCCGCGTGTTTTCGGCCTGGCGGCTTGCGCCGCCGGGTGACCGGCCTTGTTCGCCTCGAGCTTTCCTCGGCGACCGCAACACTATCGGCTCAGTGGGCCTGGTGTGGATCGGCGTCGATGTTTGCCGGTGCGGCGTCGCGGATGAGGCGCTCCAGTTCGGCGGGGCCCGCCAGCCGCTCGGGGGCGATGGTGCGGCCGGAGCGGATGTAATGGAATGCGGCGCCGACGCGTTGGAGCATCCGGTCCTCGGTCTCGCCGGTGCGGGCGGCCATCAGCCGGGCCCAGGCGAGTCGGTACACGGCCAGCTGCATCGCGACGGTGGGCTCGTCGGCGGGGCCGGGTTCGGCGCCGGTCTTCCAGTCGACCACGATCCACCGGCCACCGGGTTCGGCGAACACGGCGTCCATGCGGCCGCGGATCACCGTGCCGGCGATACTGGTTTCGAACGGCACTTCCACGTCGACGGGGTTGCGGTGCGCCCACGGTGAGCGCCGGAAGGCCGACTGCATGGCGGCGAGTTCCTGGTCGGCGCGGCCCATTTCGCCTGCGCTGTCGGCGGCGCCGGGCAATTCGTCGAGGCCGAGCAACTGTTCGGTGCCGAACCAGGACTGCACCCAGGCGTGAAAAGCGGTGCCGCGCCGCGCCATCGGGTTCGGGGGGTACGGGAGCGGGCGGCGCAGCCGGGCGGCCAGGCGGGTGGGGTCGGCGCGTAGTTCGACCAGGGCGGTGGCGGGGAGTTGGCCGGGCAGTTCCACGCGTTGTTCGGCGAGTTCGGCGGCGGTGAACTCGGCGAGGAGGGCGTCGACGTCGTTGATCCAGCCCTCGGGGTCGTCGTCGACGATGTCCGCCGAGTCGAGCCCGTCCTCGGACACCGTTGTGCCGCTGCGCAGTACGTCGAGAGCGTCGCGGACCAGCGCGGCGCCTTGTTCGATGGGGTCACGGCGGTTGCCGAGTGGGTCACGGGGCCACGGTGCGGTCGGCGGGTTGTCGGCGAAGGGGTTCACCGCGTCCGGCGCCGGCTTGTCGTCCCAGCGGGCGATGGTGGCGACGCCGTATGCCGCGCTGTCCGGGTTGTCGTTCGCTTCTTTGAGTTCGAGCAAGAACTCCGACGGGCCCTTCTGCGAGCTGCCCGTCTCCGGCCAGTAGTAGGACGAAACCAGCAGCACCCGTTCGGTTCTGGTGAGAGCGACGTAGAACAGGCGGCGTTCTTCGTCGAGCCGTCGGCTCTTGAGCGCGTTCTTGTGGTCGGCGATCGCGTGCTCGAGTTCGGAGCGGTCCCCTACCGCGCCGAGGTCGAGCACGGGGACACCGTCGGAGGCGTCCGGCTGGGCGCGGTCACCGCGCAAGGTGGTGGGGAGTTCGGTGAGCGCCCCGAGCCAGGTGCTCAGCGCCGTGGTCGACGGGAACACGGTGGCGCTCACGTGCGGCACCGCGACGACTTCCCACTCGAGTCCCTTGGCGGCGTGCACGGTGAGAACCTGCACGCGGTCGCGAGCGACCTCCACTTCGCCCGGCTCCAAACCGTTTTCGACCGATTCGGCCGCGGTGAAGAAGGCCAGCAGGCCGCTCAGCGATGCTCGGGAGTCGGCGGCGTACCCGGCGACCACCTCGGCGAAGGCGTCGAGATGTTCGCGGCCCGCGCCCCCACCCGCGATAGCGCGCCTGGTCTGCGTCTCGACGCCGACCCCGATGGTGCGTTCGACATCGGCCACCAGCTCGACCAGCGGTTGCCCACTGCGCTCCCGGAGTGCGGCCAGCTCCTCGCTCAACGCGGCGATCCGCGCGAATCCGGCCTCGGAATACTGGTCCGCCGCCCCGGGGTCGGCGATGGCATCGGCCAGTCCGGCCTGTTCGGTCGGTTCGGGCGCCACCTCGCGCAGCGCTGTCGCCAGCCCGGCGGCATCGGTGATCGCGTTCGCGGTGTCGCCGGACAGACTGCCGATGGACAGCATGCGCGCGCGCCGGGCCAGCGCGGCCAGATCGGCCACCCCGATCCGCCACCGCGCGCCGGTGAGAATCCGAATCGCCGCACTCCCGGTCCCCGGCTCGGCGATCAACCGCAGTGTGGCGACGATATCGGCGACCTCCGGTGTCGCCAACAACCCACCGAGCCCGACGATCTCGACCGGCAGGCCCTGCTCACGCAGCGCCTCGGCCAGTGGCGCCGCATCGGCATTGCGTCGTATCAACACCGCCGAGGTAGGCGGCGGCTCTTCGTTCTCCCGCGCGGTCCCCCATTCCCGCGCGATCCGCTCGGCGATCCACTCGCGCTCCTGGGCGATGGTTTCGGTGAGCGCGAACTCCACCACCCCTGCCTGCGCCGCCGGTTTGGCCCGCAACGCGTCCACCGTCGCTCCACCGGCGGCTCGCGCCACCATCCGCAACGGATCGGCCACGAGATTCGCCAAGGCCAGCGCTTCGGGCGGATTCCGCCAACTGGTCAGCAGCGGCAGCACCGGCGCGGGAACCCCCGGCGCAGCGGGGAAGTCGGTGGCGAACCTCGGCAGGTTGGCCGCCGATGCGCCCCGCCACCCATAGATGGATTGCATCGGGTCACCCACCGCCGTGACGGCCAGTGCCCGCACAGGCGCCATGGATTTCTCTGCAGCACTGCGCATTACCCGGTCATCACCGTGGTCGCGCACTGCGCCGTTCCCAGGATGACCGGCCGACGCCCGACCACCCCCCGCGCTGTCGGTGGCAGCATCGTGATCCAGCCGGTCCGGATCCTGCTCACCCATCGCGAACAGGGCGTCGTCGTCGGGACGCGGCAGCCGCGCGTCGCCACGGATCCGCACCGGCGTTCTCGGCCGATCCTGTTGCACCGCTTCGGCATTGCCGAACAGTGCCGACAGCAGTACCCGTTGGGCGTGGCCGGTGTCCTGGTACTCGTCGAGCAGGACCAGCTTGAATCGACCGCGTTCGGCGGCGGCGACTTCCGGGTGGTCCACGGCGAGCCGCGCGGCCAGCGACATCTGCGATCCGAAATCCAGGGCGCCACGGCGGTTCAAGGCCTCGGCCAGCTGGCGAACCAGGGGCAGCAGGGCTACCCGTTCACGCTGCGCGGACACCACGCCGAGCAGCGCCTGACTCGGTCCCCCGCGTTGACGTGGACCGGCGGGCAACGTGTACACGAGCTTCTCCAGCTCCGCGTGCGCCGCGGCCAACTGCTCCGGTTCCACCAGGTGTTCGGCCAGCTGCCCGGACAGCGCCAGCACCGCCTCGGTCACCGAGACCGGCGTGCGGTCGGTGTCGAGGTCACCGTCCCAGGACCGCACCACCTCGTGCGCGAGCTGCCACAGCTGGGTCTGGGTGAGCAACGCCGCCGAGGGCTCCACCGGCAGCAACAACCCGTGCGCGGTGAGCAGCCTGCCCGCGTAGGAGTGGTAGGTGCTGATCTCCGGCTCGGCCCCGGCGACGATCGCGCGCAACGCGCCGCTGGGGTCGATCTCGCGCAGCAGCGGCGCGCCGGCCAACCGCGCCAGCCGCGTACGGATACGAGACGTCAACTGCTGGGCGGCTTTTCGGGTGAATGTGAGCCCGAGTACCTCGTCGGGCGCGACCAGTTGATTGGCCACCATCCACACCACGCGCGCGGCCATCGTCTCGGTCTTACCCGCGCCCGCGCCCGCGACGACCAACGTGGGTCCGGGTGGCGCGGCGATGACCGCCGACTGCTCCTCGGTCGGGGGTGGCAGGCCGAGCGCGTCGGCCAGCTGCCGCGGGGTGACGCGCACGCCGCTCACTCGTCGGTCACCTGCCGTCCGGTGTCCTGCACCGGGCAACTGCCCGCGACGGGGCAGTGCCGACATCCGTCGTTACGCACCGCCAGATAGCCGGGCCCGCGCGTCGCATCGGCCGCATCGTGAATGGTGGTGCGCCACTGGTCGAGTCCCTCGCTGTCGAGCGCGCTCTGCGTCCGCTCGGCCGCGCCGGTCTTGCGGTTCGGCTTGGCGACGTAGACCAGCCGCGCGCCACCCGGGTCGACCGCGGGCGCGGGCTCGTCGGAGTCCTCCTCGTCCAGTGCGCCGTGCGCGGCCGCCACCTGATAGGTCGCCAGCTGCGCGTGATCGGCCACCGCTTTCTCACTGACCGGCGTCTTGCCCGTCTTCACGTCGACGATGACGAAACGCCCTTGCCCATCCCGTTCGAGCCGATCGATTCGTCCCCGAATCCGCACGGCCCGTGCGCCTTCCGCACGCGGGGGCAACACGCAGTCCACCGGCACCTCGATCCCGGCCTGGGTGAGCTCGCCGCGCGTGGTGCGCACCCAGGCGAGGAAGGTCTCCAGCATCGTCTCGGTGCGGCGCAGTTCCTGACGCGAATGCCAGCCGTCGGCGGGGTCGATCGTTCGCCACGCCTGGTCCAACGCCGCGCGCACCTGCGCCTCGGGGACATCGCCGGCCAGCGCCTGCACGAGGGTGTGCACGAGATTGCCCTTCACCGCGTGCGGGTTGTCGCCGTCGGTGCCGCCGTGTCGTTCCAACGCCCACCGCAGCGGACAGGTGCGCAGCAGTTCCACGGTCGAGGGCGACAACCCGATCGGCGAATCGTCGTCGTCCCAGAGTTCGCGCTGTGAGCTCAGTTCGGCGGTGCCGTACCAGTCGTCGGGGTCGGTGCCCGGCACGCCGGCGTCGGCCAGCCGCGCCAGTTGGCGGGCGGCCCGGTCGCGTCGCTCGGCGTCGGCCCCGGGATCACACACCACTCCGCGCAATTCGGCGACCAGCGCGTGCATCACCAGCGCGCGCCCCGGATCGGCGACCGGTAGCGCGCCCGGTTCGCCGTTGTCGTCGTCGCCGACGAGTTCGGCGAGAAACCGTGACGGCACCAGATCCTGGTCTCCCGCCGCGGATTCGACCGCGGTGACCAGCAGCGACCGCCGCGCGCGGCTGCACGCCACGAGCAGCAGCCTGCGTTCTTCGGCCAGGATCGGCGCTGCCCTGCTCACCGTCGCGCTCGGATCCACGCCGCCGACCAGGTCGATGAGGTCTTCGGTGTGCAACAGCGTGCCCCTCGACCGCGGGTTGGGCCAGATGCCCTCCTGCACGGCCGCCACCGCCACCACGTCCCATTCCCGGCCCACCGCGGCGTGCGCGCTGAGCAGGGTCACGGCGTCACCTTCGGCGGTCAGCGGCCGACCCTGCTGCGGGAGTTGCTGGTGCAGCAGGTATTCGACGAACCCGTCGATGCCGGCCTTCGGCAGCCGGTCGACGTAGGCGGCGGCGGCATCGAACAATTCGACGGCCGCGTCGAGGTCGCGATCGGCTTGCATGCCCGAGGCTCCGCCGCGCCGCGACTGCCGGAACCACCGGCGTTCCAGCTTCGAATTCGTCCACAGCGTCCACAGGACGTCTTCGAGACCCTGCCCCCTGGCCTGGGTTTCCTTCGCCTTCGCCACCGCGCGCAACACCCGACGCAGCGGTGCCGCTTCGACTTCGGTGAGCCCGTCGAGCAGTCGTTGCTCGCCGACGCCGACGATCAGGTCGCGCAACACCTCGGCCGAGGACTGATCGATCAGCGGGACCGCCGGTGGTGGTGGACGCACGGCTTCCACCACAGTGTTCGCGGCAGGCGGGTTCTCCACATCGAGCAGATCGATGTCGTCGGGCAGCCGCTCGGCGACATCCCAGTCCGGTTCGGGTTCCGGGCGCAGCGGGTCCGGTGGCGGCGACCACTCGTCGTCGACCGGATCCGGTTCGGTTTCAAGCATTCTCGGGGCGAGTACGGCCTCGTCCCAGAGCAGGAACTGGTCGGCGCCGTCCACACTGGGTGTGGCGAGGGCACCTGTGCGTTCGAGGTCGAGCACGCTGCGCCGCACACCACGACGCAACCGGCGCAGCGCGATCTGGTCGGCACCGCCGAGCGGCCCGGACAGCAGATCCATCGCGTCGTCCGGGGTGAACATCGCGTCGATCGCCCGCCGTGAACCCGGCCGCGACGAATCCCCCGCCAGCAACACCCGCAGCGCGAGCACCATCCACGCCGCCCCGCGCCGACGCGCCAACGGCTCGGCCACCGCGGGCCTGCGCACCGGCACGCCCGCGGCCAGCAGTGCCCGCCGCAACGGCGCCAGCGACAACGGCACCGATCGCACGATCACCGCCATCGCCGACCACGCAACACCGTCGGTGAGATGCGCACGACGCAGATGGTCGGCGATCAGCGCCGCCTCCTTGGCGGGAGTCGACAACACCCGCACTCGCACACTCGACTCGTCGACGGGAGGTAGGTCCTCGGGTGGCGGTTGCTCCTCGGGTGGCGCAGGTTCCGGCCATCCGTCTGATTCGGCGCCAGGTACGGCGGTCTGCGTCGCGCCGGATTCGGCGCGCGGGTCGAGGTGGGCGAACAGTTCGCTGTCCACATCGAGGGCCGAAGCCACTACCGGCTTCTCGGGTGGTTCGTTCTCCTGCCCGGGCAGGACACGGTGTCGCGCACTCCCCGGCAGCCTCGCCGCGATGCGCGCGTTCGCCAATCGAATCGGCGCACCACTGCGATGGTTGTGGCGCAGCACGATGCGCCGCTGCGCGACGGTGTCGAGGTTGGTGAGGAAGTGCGAATCCGCGCCGCGGAAGGTGAAGACCGCCTGGTCCGGGTCGCCGGTGACGACGGTGCTCGCGCTCCCGCTGCCGATGGCCCGCACGAGTGTCGCGGCCTGCGGGTCGAGATGCTGTGCGTCGTCGACGAACAGGTATCGGATCCGATCTCGTTCGCCGGCAAGCAGATTCCGATCACCGGCCAGCGCGTCCAGCGCGGCGCCGACCAGTTCGGCGGCATCGAGGGCGGGCGCGGTGGCTTCCGGTGCGGCGACACCGACCGACCAGCGCAGCATCGACGCCTGCTCGTAGCGCTGGAAGAACCGCCCGGCCGCCACCCACGCGTCGTTGTCGTGTTCGCGACCGAGTGCCATCAGGTCCTCCGGCCCGAGTCCGCGCTCGGTCGCGCGCAGCATCAGGTCGCGCAGTTGCTCGGCGAACCCGCCCAGTGCCAGTGCGGGCTGCAACCGCGGCGGCCACAATCCACCCGCCCCGTCTTCGATATCGGCGAGATCTCCGCGCAGCATCTCCCGCAGTACCGCGTCCTGTTCCGCGCCGGTGAGCAGTCGCGGCGGCGGATTGCCGTGTAGCTCCGCATGCCGACGCAGCACCGAGAACGCGTAGGAGTGCAGCGTCCGCACCATCGGTTCCCGGCTCGCGCCCGGAATACCCCCCGCGCCTGGCCCCAACTGGTGGGTGATCGCATCGCGCAACGCGGCCGCCGCGTGCTTGGTGTGGGTGAGCACCAGCACCGAGGCCGGGTCGGCGCCGTCGACGATCCGCGCGGTCACCAGGTCCACCAGCAGCGCGGTCTTGCCCGTGCCCGGCCCACCCATCACCTGCCACGGCCGCCATCCCGGCCGCGGCGGCGCCGGCTGTGCCTGCTCGGCGAACAGCGCGCGAACGGACGCGCCCCAGGCCCGCGGCCGGGGCGCCCGCGTTGTCCGGCGCACGAGTCGCACCGAGCTATCCGATCGCACCACATCGGCTATTGCAACAGACCAGTCCGACACACCGGCGCACCCGTCCCGGGGGGACCTCCTGCGAGACCGCGCGCGACCGGCCAGAATGGCAGCTGTGTCGTCGCTTCATGTGTACCGATTCGGCCCCGCCGACGGTCCCGTCGTCCTCGCCCTGCACGGTCTCACCGGCCATGGCAACCGGTGGGAAACCCTCGCCACCGAGCACCTGCCACAAGCCCGGATCATCGCCCCCGACCTGCGCGGACACGGCCGTTCCACCTCGCTGCCGCCGTGGGATCTCGAAACGATCGTCGCCGATCTCGCGCAATTGCTGCGCGCCGAGACCGACGGCCCGGTCGTCGTGGTCGGCCACTCCTTCGGCGGCGCCGCGGGCATTCACCTGGCCCGGCAGCACCCCGATCTGGTGCGCGCCCTCGTCCTGCTCGATCCCGCGATCGGCATCGACGCGAAGCTGATCGAACAGGTCGCTCTGGCCAACCTCGCCTCGCCCGATTACACCGACCTCGCCGAAGCCCGTTCCGACAAGCAGGTCAGCGCGTGGGGACCCGACGAAGTAGACCCCGAGGTGCTCGAACGGGAGTTGGCCGAACACCTCGTGCCGACCGAGGCAGGCCGGGTCGGCTGGCGCGTCTTCCAGCCCGCGATCACCTCGTACTGGAGTCAGCTGGCGCGTCCGTTCGTGCTGCCGCCCGCCGATGTGCCGACGGTGCTGGTCCGCGCCGCCAAGGTGCAACCGCCGTATGTCGGCGCGCAGTTCCTGGCCGCCCTCACCGCCCACCTCACCAGCTTCACCGCCGAGGTCTGGGACTGCGACCACATGGTCGCCCAGGCCCGCCCCGCCGACACGGCCGCGCTGATCGCCGCGGTCCTGTAGCCCGATGGCCGTCACCACGGAGGAACAGGTCGAGAGGGTCCGCGAACTCGTCGCCGCGATCCCGCCGGGCCGCGTCGCCACCTACGGCGATATCGCCGCCGCGGCCGGGCTGTCCTCGGCGCGCACGGTCGGCTGGATCATGCGCACCGACTCCGCCGATCTCCCCTGGCATCGTGTCATCGGCTCCAGCGGACGCCCCGCCGCGCACCTCGCCACCCGCCAGCTGCGACTGCTCACCGAGGAGGGCGTTGCGATCGTCGACGGCCGGGTCGTCCTGCGCACGGCGCGACTCTGAACGGCGAGCTCGCGACCGCGCATATACCGGCTCCCGCCGGATCGCCGGCCCAACTGAACGGGTTCGCATGCTTCGGTCTTCAACGAGGGTTCCGAAGGTGTCGAGGTCGATGAACCCCTACGTCGGTGGTGCGGGTCCGCGGCGGGCGTCCGAGCATCGCGAGAGGACAGGTTCCGTCCGCGCCGAGCCGACGAAGGTCGTCACCGCTGATCCACCGCCGCGCTCGGCTGCGCGGGCGGCTCTAGCCCCGGCATCACGCCTACTAGCATGACTTTCGTGCCGATTACCCGATCCAGGATCAGCCGATGACCGCCGCCGACGCCATTGTGCTCGCGGGTGGGCGAGCCAGCCGGATGGGCGGGGTCGACAAACCGGCGATCGTGATCGGTGGCCGCTCGATGCTCGACGCGGCGTTGGACGCGGTGCGCGACTGCGCCGAGGTCGTCGTGGTCGGACCGCATCGTCGCGAACTCGATGACCGATTCGGGCAGGTTCGTGAGGTGCCGCCGGGTTCCGGACCGGTCGCCGCGATCGGCACCGGCCTCACCGCGCTCGACTCCGCCGCGCCCCTGGTCGTGGTGCTCGCGGCCGACATGCCCTTCCTCACCGACGAGACCGTCCACCAATTGCTCCGCAGCGCAACCGAATCCACCGCTGATGCGGTGTTCGCCATCGACGCGTCCGGCCGACCGCAATATCTCGTCGGCGTTTGGCGGCGCAGTGCGCTCGCGGAAGCGCTGGCCGGGTTGGATTCGCTGGTCAACCAGCCGATGAAGGCCATCGTGCCCGCCGAGACCATCCTGGTGGAACTGCCCGATATCGCCGACTGCGACACCGAGGACGAGGTGCGCCGCGCCCGCGAAGCCGTGGCCACCGACCGGGCGTCGGCTCGTCTCGACCTCACCGAAGCGCGCGAACGTCTCGGCGCCGGCCTGACTCCCCTGGTCGCCTATGAGGCCGCACTGAGCGAAGTCCCCGGTGCCGCGCTGGCCGCGCCGATCACCGCCGCGGGCCCACTGCCCCGCTTCGACGTCTCCGCCATGGATGGTTACGCCGTCTGCGGCGACGGTCCGTGGCAGTTACGCCGCGACGTCGGCTTCGCGGGCGGTGCTCGGCCGCAGGGCCTGCGGCCCGGCGAAGCGGTCCGCATCGCCACCGGCGCCCACGTCCCCGACGGCACCACGTCGGTGCTGCGCGACGAATTCGCCGCTGTCACCGCCGACGAGCTGACCCGCCTGCCCGACACCCCGGTCCGCGGCGATGTCCGAAACAGCGGCGAGGACAGAAAGATCGGCGACCTCGTCGCCCCCGCGGGCACTCGGGTCACCGCCGCCCTACGCTCGGCCGCCGCCTCGGTCGAGGTCACCACAGGCACGGTGCGCGGACCGGTCCGCGCACGAATTGTCATGACCGGCGACGAAATTCGCAGCACCGGCCCCCTCCAGACCGGCCAGACCCGCGACTCGATCGGCCCCGTCCTGCCAGATCTGCTCGCCGGCTGCGGTGTTCGCGTCGTCGACCGTGTCCACCTGCGCGACACCGCGCACAGCTTCGACGAGATGCTCACCGATACCTCCGATTTCGACCTGCTCGTCGTTGTCGGTGCCACCGGCGGCGGCGCGGCCGACCAGCTTCGCACCGCCATCGCCCGCGCCGGAGCGCGCATCCTGGTCCCCCGACTCGCCCTGCGCCCAGGCGGTTCCACTGTCGTCGCCGAACTACCCACCGGACCGACCGTCCTCGGCCTGCCCGGCAACCCGTTCGCGGCCATCGCCGTTCTCCTCGCCCTGACGCCGGCGATCGTCGCCGCCCGCACCGGCGCCGCCCTGCCCAGAAAGATCCTCGGCCCCCTCCACAACGCCGCCGAGATCACCGCACCGGTGCAACGCATCACCCCCGCCCGCTACGCCCCCGACGGCGGCTGGCTGGGCGATCCCACAGTCCGCACCGCTCACCTGGCCGGCCTGATAGACCGCGACGGCTTGGTCATAGTCCCGCCCGGAGCCACCGACGGTTCAACCGTCGAATTCCTCCCGCTCCCTTGCTGACCGAAGGCCATTCCGAGACTTTCGAAAACGGTCGAGATCCCGCCGCAATTCACGCGTCGGCACAGAATGGCGAAATCTGGAATACGGGCGGCGATGCGCAGTCGACGGCGAAATCCACCGATTGTTCCGCCGAAAGCTCTCCGACCAGGCATTTTCCGATCGGCAGCCGCCGTTCACGGGACTGACACGCCGCATTTGCGCCGGTAGGAAACCTATTTTCGCCGCAGGTCTACCGCCACGCCGTAATGGTGCTTATTGTTGGTCGGGTCAGGCGTGGGACGCCCCGCACGCGAGGTGGATTGCGTCGGACAGTGCGTTGAAGGCTTTATCCTTTATCCCTCGGAAAGGACCGTGTGGAGATGGCTGACAAGTCTAGGAAAGCGCCGAAGAAGATGCCCAAGCAGATGCCGCGCCAGCAGCAGGAGCAGCGGCAGGAGCAGGGGCAGGACTCGCAAGGGATGCCGCGAGCAGGCCAGGACGATCGGCGTGAGCAGCGCCGCCCCGGCCATCACTGATAGATGTGTCGACGAGCCGCCGGTATCGCTACCGGCGGCTCGTCCACGTCATGCCCCCACTCTCGGTAGCGCGCCTCCCGCGGATTCGCCCCGCCCACGCCGAACCGTCGACGGATCGGGAACGGGCACCGCGTCGAACTGGCGGCGGTTGCACTCCGGAGCCGGTGCGGCGAATGCCGCGCGCTCCGCGCCGGTTTCGCCGATCCGGCCCGGATACGGCGCCCGAGCCCGGTCGACGGCCAGGTATGCCACGACCGGATCGTGACTGAACCGCGCTGAGCGTTCACAAGTCGGACTCACCGTCGCATTCTCGACCGTTCGGGCGAATAGTGTGCGCCCGGCGCGGGGCCCAGCATTCCGGCTCCGGTCCAGGTCGGATACCGTTGCGTAGCCAGATCTACCGCGCAGCGAGGACAGACCCATGGACGACAGTTCCCTGATCTGGGACGACGGTGCGCTCGTCACCATCGACCAGCGCGGACTGCCGCACGAGGTACGCGAACTGCGCCTGCGCACCGTCGACGAGATCATCGAAGCGATCACCACTCTCGCCATCCGCGGCGCTCCGGCGATCGGGATCGCGGGGGCGTTCGGCGTGGTCATCGCCACCAGGGCACACACGCGCGCTCCCGCAGAGCCGGGCGCCCCGGCCGATACCACGCTCGGCGCGCCGAGCAGCGCACCCGGGGCACCAAGCGGCCCAGCCCACAGCTCGCCCGACACAACAACGCCAGCCCACACCACACCCGGTGCGCCGAGCAGTCCGACCCACAGCGCACCCGGCACGACAAGCACCCTGGCCCACAGCGCGCCTAACGTGACAAGAACCCCGGCCCACAGCACACCCGGTGCGACAAGCGTCGTCGGCGACAGTGCGGCACACGCCCGTGCTGCCGCCGTGGTCGACGTGGCCGCTGCGCAGGCCGAGGCAGACCGTATCGCCGCGGCGCGACCGACGGCCGTCAATCTGGCATGGGCGGTCGATCGGGTGCGTGGCCGGATCGCCGACGGCGCCGACGCGGTGCTGGCCGAAACCCTGGACATGCTCGCCGAGGACGGGCGAGTCAACCTCGCCGCCGCCACCCATGCCGCCGACCTGGTGCAACAGCTGTGCGGTCGGCAGCCGCTACGACTGCTCACCCACTGCAATACCGGCCGCCTGGCCACCAGCGCGGTGGGCACCGCGATCGGCGCGTTGCGGGTGCTGCACGAGCGCGGCGCCGTGGCGGACGTGATCGTCGACGAGACCCGCCCGTTGTTGCAGGGCGCCCGACTCACCGCGTGGGAACTGGCCGAGGCGGGCATCCCGCACCGGCTGACCATCGATTCCGCTGCCGCTTGGGCGATGGCGACCGGCCAGGTCGACGCCGTGCTCGTGGGCGCGGACCGGATCACCGCCAACGGCGATGTCGCGAACAAGATCGGCACCTTCGCCCTGGCGCTGGCCGCCCGCCATCACGGCATTCCGTTCATCGTGGTGGCCCCGGAATCCACCCGCGACACCGCGATGGCGACCGGCGCGCAGATCGTGGTGGAGCAGCGGGCCGCCGCCGAGGTCACCGGATTCGGCGGGGTCGCGACGGCACCGGCGGACACCGCGGTGTTCAACCCGGCGTTCGACGTGACACCTACCGACCTGGTCACCGCGGTAGTCACCGAAAACGGTGTGGTCTACCGCAATTCCTTCGACGCCCAGGGCCCTGCCGCGAATTCCGACGAGGCGCGCGAGTATCGCGCACAGGGTCATTTCGCACCGCCCGGTGAGTCCCCGGATGTGGCCGAACAAGGTCTGGCGATCGCCGCCATCGCCCGTCAGCTCTATGAGCGCGGGTGGATGCCGGGCACGGCCGGCAATATCTCGGTGCGGATCGACTCCGCCGAAACCGGCCGCGATGCCCTCATCACCGCCAGCGGGTTGTCCAAAGGTGAACTGAGCGCCGACGATTCGGTTCTCGTCACGATCGCCGACGCCACGCCGCGCCCGGGCCAGAGCCGGAAACCGTCCGCGGAGACCAGCATTCACACCGCCGTCTATCGCACCCGCTGCGCCGGCGCGGTAGTGCACGTGCACTCTCCGTTCGCCACCGCGTTGGCAACCACCGCCGCGCGGCCCGGCGACACGGTCACCTCGGTGCGGATCAGTGGTTTCGAACTGCTCAAGGGATTCGGCCTGGCAGACCCGTCGACGGTGTCGATCCCGGTTTTCCCGAACTGGCCGGAGGTGGCACGGATCGGCGCCGACATCGAAAACTACCTCGGCGAAAACCCTGATGCCCCACCGATTCTGTTCATCGCCGCGCACGGGATCACCACCTGGGGTGACACTCTCGCCCAGGCGCGTGATCGCGCCGAGTGCCTGGAAGCCCTGTGCGAGTTGATCGCCCGTACCGGACGCACCGACGCCACGTCTCTCGAGATCGGACCGACATGACCCTGCTGCAAGTGATGGCCGCCGACAATGCCGCCGACGTCCGCGTGCGTACCACCGATCCCACCGAGATCGCCGCCGAGCTGGCACAGCACGGTATCGCCTACTCGCACTGGGACGTCCGCGCCGACGCCGCCGTCACCGACTCCGACACCCTGCTCGCCCACTACGGCCCGCAGATCGCCGAACTCAATGCCTCGGGCCGCTACGAGCACATCGACGTGGCCCGCATCCACCCCGACGCCGACGACCCGCAGTGGCCCGCCACCGCCGCCGGTGCGCGCGCGAAGTTCCTCGACGAGCACCGCCACGCCGAAGACGAGGTGCGCTTCTTCGCCGCGGGCCGCGGCTGCTTCTACCTGCATGTGGGCGACGCCGTGCTCGCGACGGTCTGCGAAGCGGGCGACCTGCTCTCGGTGCCCGCGGGCACCCTGCACTGGTTCGATATGGGCACCACCCCCGACTTCATCGCCATCCGCTTCTTCGAGGAGGCCGACGGCTGGGTCGGCGACTTCACCGGCGACAAGATCAGCGCGAACTTCCCGACGCTCGACGACCTGCTCGCGTGACCCGCGCGATCGTCCTCGATATCGAGGGCACCACCAGCCCTACCGACGCGGTCCGCACCGACCTCTACGGGTACACCGCCGCCCACCTACCCGCCTGGTTGTCCGAGAACACCGACGGCACAGCGGATTCGGTGATCACCGCCACCCGCGAGCTGGCCGGTGAACCCGACGCGGGGCCCGACCGCATCGCCGAGATCCTGCGTGGCTGGCTGGCATCCGATGTCAAAGCCGAGCCGCTCAAGACGGCTCAGGGCGCGATCTGCGCCCAAGGGTTCCGCGCGGGCGCGCTGCGCGGCCGCTTCTTCGACGATGTGGCCCCCGCGCTGAAAGCCTGGCACGCCGGCGGCTTCGGGCTGTACGTCTATTCCTCGGGGTCCGAACGCAACCAACGAGATTGGTTCACCTTCGCCGACGCGGGCGACTTGTCCGACCTCATCATCGACCACTTCGACCTGGTGAATACAGGCCCCAAACGCGAGGCGGCGTCCTACACCTGCATCGCCGATCGCATCGCCGTCCCCCCGGCGGAGATCCTGTTCCTCTCCGACCACCCGGACGAACTCGACGCCGCCGAAACCGCGGGCTGGCAGGTCGTCGGCGTACACCGCCCCGGCGAACCCAATCCCCCACGCCCGCCTCACCGTTGGGTGAGCTCCTTCGCCGATGTCGAGGTCGACCGACGCACCCGTTGAGGCACCGGAAGCAACATCGCCGAGCGGTCGATTCGTCACGCTCGGCATCACCGTCGTCCGACGCCGAGCAGACACTCGTCGAGGTCGGTGGATCACCGACCTCGACGAGTGCGGGTCACGACGGGATCGAGACCTTGTCGCGGTCCGCCTGCGGCTCGTAGGTCTCCCAGAAGGTGGCGTTGGGGATGTCGAGTTCTTTCGGGTCGAAGACCGGGTCCTTGCCTGCCTTCTTCTGGCGCTCGTAATCGCGCAGCGCCTTGAACGCGGGCTGCTGGATGATGATGATGCCGACGATGTTGAGCCAGGCCATCAGGCCGACGCCGATGTCGCCGAGTGTCCACGCCTCACTGGCGGTCGAGACCGCGCCTGCGGCGACGGACACCAGGATGAGAGCCTGCAGCACCAGGGTCGTGTTGCTACCGATGGTGCCGCGGATGATCGGAACCGGCTTCGCCGCGTGCTTGCCGACCAGGAATCGGACGTTCGTATCGGCCATGTAGTAGTAGGCGATGATCGTGGTCAGGCAGAAGAAGGCCAGCGAGACCGCGACGAAGGTGGAACCGAATCCGCCCCAGAGCGTGTCGACCGCGTGCTGCGCGTACGCGGGGCCCACGGCGATATCGGAGGGCAGGGCGCCACCGTCGTGCAGGACGGCGCCGTCGGCCGACTCCCCTTCGAAGACCCGGTAGGCACCGGTCGAGAGGATCAGGAATCCGGTCGCGGTGCAGATGAACAGGGTGTCGATGTAGACGGCGAACGCCTGGACCAGCCCCTGCTTCGCGGGATGGGAGACCTCGGCGGCAGCGGCGGCATGTGGTCCGGTGCCCTGCCCCGCTTCATTGGAGTACACACCGCGCTTGACGCCCCACATGACCGCCGAGCCGACGATCGCGCCGAATGCGGAGTCGAGGCCGAGCGCGCTGCGGAAGATCAGCGACAGGATCTCGGGGATCTGTCCGGCGTTGGCGAAGACGATCACCAGGGCGAGCAGAATGTAGGCCACCGCCATGAACGGCACGACCACCGAGGCGAACGCCGCGATGCGCTTGACACCGCCGATGATCACGAAGGCGAGCACGATCACCGTGCCGACCGCGACCGCCCATTCCGAGACACCCCAGGCCTGGTTCATCGCGGCGGCCATCGAATTGGACTGCACGCTGGGCATCAGCAAACCGCACGCCAGCACCGTGACCGCGGCGAAGATCACGCCATAGACCTTGAACAGCGGAGCGGCCTTGGTGTGGGCGAGCACCCTGCTGAAGTAGTACGCGGGACCACCCCGGTACTCACCGGTCAGCGGGTCGCGGGTTTTGTAGATCTGGCCGAGGGTGCACTCGACGAAGGACGTCGACGCGCCGAGGAAGGCGACCATCCACATCCAGAACAGCGCGCCGGGTCCACCGAAGGCGATCGCCGTGGCGACACCCGCGATATTGCCGGTGCCGACACGCCCCGACAGCGACATCGCCAGCGCCTGGAACGAGGAGACGCCCGATGCCGACTTCTCCCCGTGCATCAGCAGCCGGATCATCTCCGGGATCTGGCGAACCTGGACGAACCTGGTCCTGATCGAGAAATAAACACCTGCGGCCAAGCACAGGTAGATCAGCGAGTCGCTCCAGATATACCCGTTGATCGTGGTCAAGAACTCGGACACTTGATTTGCTCCCTAACGATGTCGAGGTCGGGAGCCATGATTGCACGTCGGATAACCGCCGAGTAACTGAACCGGTTACATTCTTGTGAGCAAAAGTAACAGTATTGGGCGGGCGCGATTCACCGTCCCACCGCCCGTAACTCCGCCGCGCTGCCCGCCTGCCCCGCGCCCTCGCGAAACACGCGCCGCGCGTGTACCGCCACCGGGCCGGACGACCACGGCGCCAGGGTCGTGGTGAACATCAGCTCGCACCACGACAGCGGCGGAACATCGCCCGCGCACAGCGTGGCGATCAGCGACAGCTCGGTGTCGTGGCCCAACCACGACGCCACCAACCACGAGGCATCGAATCGACCGAGGAATTCCTCGGCGTCCGCCGGCGGTCCGAGCGGTGCGTCCACGGTGAGATGGACGACGGCCGCGATCGCGTGGCGCATCGTGGCGTCCATGCCGACGGCGTCGTGCAACAGCAGGCTTTCCAGTGCCGAACGCAGTTCCATCGAGGGATCGGGGGCCAGATCGTGCATGTCGAGCCTTTCCTGTGGTTCGGACTGCTGGTCGAGACCGCCGCCGGTGATCGCCCGGAGCGCCGGAATGGTCTGTGGTGGCTCCGGATCGACGAGGCCGGTCAACGGGCCCGACGTCCAGTCGAGCCTGCCGAACGCCTGGCACCAGTCCAGGGCCGGATTGTCCTCGGTGACAACCAGTTCCAGTGCCAGCCCGGCCATCGACGCGGTACAGGCCAGGGTGACGGCGTCGAGTCCCTCCTCGCTGACCGCCAGGTGCAAGGTGACCTGCTCGGCCCCGGTGTCCTCGCGGGCTCGGCCCGCGAGCCAGATCGCGCGGCCCGCGGCCCCCATCGCGGCAGCGAGTTGATCTCCGCGCGGATGGTCGGTGTCGGCGTCGATGAACGGGCCGTACCAGATCGCCCTGCCCTCCGCGTCGCAGACCGCGAATGTCGCCGACACACTGTCGCCTGCGGCGGCCAGACTTATGTGCGCGTCCAGCCCCTGCTCGGTCACCCTCATCGCTGTCCCCGTTTTCCGATTCGAGCCGAATATCGGTACGCCCCCTATCCAATCCGTCATGAACGAACATGTCCACAGGGCGCGCACAAATTACCGGCCCCAGCAAGGTACATACACTCGCCGGTGAATTCACCGCACCGGCGCTACACCGAACAGGCGAAGCCGCATTCGGTCCGCAACCGGCGAAATCTCTCGCGTCGCTTGTATGTTTCGACCATGCCCTTCGTGCACTCCGAATCTGTCAACATCCATTTCCGCACCGATGCCGTCCACGGTCCGACACTGCTGCTCGCCCATGGATTCCTCATGGACGAATCCATGTTCGACCCGATTCGGAAGGTACTGGCGCACACCGATATCAATGTCGTCACCTGGGATGCCCGCGGTCACGGCCGCACCGGATACGGTGTCGGCCCCCACTTCGACTACTGGGACCTGGCCACCGACGGTCTGCGGGTGCTCGATGCTCTCGGCGTGGAGCACGCGATTGTCGGTGGTGTGAGCCAAGGCGGTTATGCCGCGCTGCGGATGGCTCTGCTCGCTCCTGAACGCGTCACCGGATTGGCGTTGCTCGATACCGAGGCCGACGCGTGCACCAGGGACGAGCGAATCTATTACGAGAACTTCTTCGACGAATGGTGCGGTGTGGGCGCATTGCCGCGATTGGCCGAAGACCTCGCGCCGCGATTGATCGGCGGAACCGATCCCGAGATCTGGCGTATCTGGATCACCCGTTGGCTCGCCACCGATCGCACCGCGATCCGACCGGCGGCGCGCACGCTGATCGGGCGCGATTCTATTGCCGGGCGCCTCGGTGAGATCAGCGCGCCCGCTCTCGTGCTGCGCGGCGAACACGACGCCACCAGCACCGTGGACAAATGCGCGCGGTTGGCGGCGGGCCTGCCGGGAGCGAGAGGCGTGCGCACAGTGGCGGGTGCGGGTCACGGCTGCGCGCTGACCCACCCCGAACAGGTGGCGGCCGCGCTGGCGGCGCTGGTCACCGCCTGCGCCCCGGACTCGGTGAAACCGGTGGCGGTCGCCGGTATCTAGTGGTCGGGACCGCGTACACCCAGGTAGTACTGGATGCGGCCGGGATAGGCGACGGAGTCGAGCCGGAACAGTTGGACGTCGACGGTGTAGTTCTCGCCGGTCTGCAGATCGCACAGCCGCATCGCGGTGTGATCGCGGCCGTATACGGTGTCGCCGTCGTCCCAGATGCGGCGGAAGTCGCGATACCGCGCCAATTCGTCGAGCAGCTCGGTAGCCCAGTCTCCGCCGCCCTGCTGGCCGATCAGGCCGCGTAGCCAGTGCACGGTGAGCGTGGATTCCTTCTCCCATTCCACCATTACCGTCCGCGAGAGCGGGTTACCGAAGAACCATCGAAGAATATTGACGTCCTCGACCAACCCGGGGAACGCGCGGTCGTACGATTCATTGCCCGCGAGCACGTTCCAGCGGGTATCGACGTAGGCGGCGAGATCGGGTTCCTGCAGCGCCAATGTTCGGCGCATCTCGACAGTGATCTCGGCGCGCAGATCCTCGACTGTCGGATTGTCGACAGGGGCGAGCCCGGCCAGATCGAAAAGATGTCTTCGCTCGATATCGGTCACCGGTGCGATCCGGTTCAGGTAGCGCACTAGCGCCTCGATCACCGCACGTGTCGGTCGGTCCCGGTCCCCACTCTCCAAATGCGTGATGTAACTCGCGCTGACCCCCGCCGCGAAGGCGAGCTTCTCCCGGGAAATCCGACGATCATCGCGAAGTCGCCGCAGCAACCCGCCGAGTGTCGGCGGTTTCGGTGACCCGTCGGCTCCGTCGAACGATGGTTTCGGTAGCACCCCAACCCTTCCTGTCTGCACGGGCCCATCCTGGATGACTGTTCAACCTCCAACCGACTGCCGACCGGAAAAGATGCCGTTTCTTTATATTGGCGCCGTGCCATTTGGATAGTTAACGCTCGGCAATCATGTTCGCGGGTGCGAAATGTGGTGCGCTGAACCGAATTAAAAGGATTCGAAATCTTTCCGTTCAGCAATGCTATAAGATTCGCGCCGCGCAACCCGTGGTCGTCGCGACCCCTGCCCGCTCACCCAGCCCGGCCGCGCAGCGAGCGCCCACGGACCCTTCCCGCCGAGCGCGCCGATCGTCGGGTCCGCGGGGCCGCACCGACCGAGGCGATCATCGTGTCGCACACCGGCGCGACCCGACCGCAGTTGTGTGGGGCGTCACATCAGCGCTGTTCAGCGAGCACAGCGGTTGTGTAAACAAATGTAAACCGCGGGAGAACCAGCCGTTTCCGAAGCATCACCGTCGCCCCTCCGGCGCGCCCCCCGATCACCGTGTTCGGCCAGCTCGTGACTCATTCACCCAGGTGAGCTCTCGGTCAGCGGTGCCGTCGTCGACCTCCCCCGTGACCACGACATTTCGCCGACCTCACAGCTCACCGCGGCCCGACTCCGGATGTGAAAAGTTCGTTTTGCCGAAGCACCCCGCCTCCTTACAGTTTCTCCCAACAGCCCGATTTCACGCACTTGAAGGGGGCGTCGTGGTTAATTCGCGCACGCAAGGTCCGTCGCCCACCGATTTCGGCGACACATTGCTGAACCTCGGTAAGTATTTCCAGCGGGGCGAGGTCTCGCCCGACAACCGGTCGGTGTACAAGGTCGGCGGCCGTGATGCCGACGAGTTCTACCGGGACCGCTGGTCGCACGACAAGGTGGTGCGCTCCACCCACGGCGTGAACTGCACCGGCTCGTGCTCCTGGAAGATCTACGTCAAGGACGGCGTGATCACCTGGGAATCCCAGCAGACCGACTACCCGTCGGTGGGCTCGGACAAGCCCGAGTACGAGCCGCGCGGCTGCCCGCGTGGCGCCTCCTTCTCCTGGTACACCTACTCCCCCGCCCGGGTGCGTTACCCGTACGTGCGTGGCACCCTGCTCGACCTGTACCGCAAGGCCAAAGCCGAGCTCAAGGACCCGGTGCTGGCCTGGGAGTCCCTCGTCGAGGACCCGGTCAAGGCCAAGGCCTACAAGAACGCGCGCGGCAAGGGTGGGTTCGTGCGCGCCGAATGGTGGGAAGCCGCCGAGATCGCCGCCGCCGCCCACGTTTACACGATCAAGCAGTACGGGCCCGACCGCGTGGCCGGCTTCTCGCCGATTCCCGCGATGTCGATGGTGAGCCATGCCACCGGCGCGCGTTTCGTGTCGCTGATCGGTGGCTACATGCTGTCGTTCTACGACTGGTACGCCGACCTGCCGGTGGCCTCGCCGCAGGTGTTCGGCGACCAGACCGACGTGCCGGAGTCCGCCGACTGGTTCGACGCGGGCTATCTCATCATGTGGGGCTCCAACGTCCCGGTGACCCGCACCCCCGACGCGCACTACATGACCGAGGCCCGCTACCGCGGCCAGAAGGTGGTGGTGGTCTCCCCCGACTACGCCGACAACACCAAGTTCGCCGACGAGTGGGTGGCCGCGCGGCCGGGTACCGATGCCGCGCTGGCGATGTCGATGGGCCATGTCGTGCTCAAGGAGTTCTTCATCGAGAAGCAGACTCCGATGTTCACCGACTACATCAAGTCCTACACCGACCTGCCGTACCTGATCTGCCTCGACGAGGCGGCGGATCAGGACGGCGCCCTTCCCGGCAAGTTCCTCACCGCCGCCGATCTGGGCCACACCGGCGAGGGCGTCGAGCACAAGCCGGTACTGCTGGACCAGGCGGGCAACCCGGTCGTACCGAACGGTTCGCTGGGCCACCGCTTCGGCGACGAGGGCGCGGGCAAGTGGAACCTCGACCTCGAAGGCGTCGACCCGCTGCTCACCCTGCTCGGACATTCCGGCGACGCGCCCGCCACCATCGCGCTGCCGCGTTTCGACACCGATGTCGCCGGGTCGATCATCCGTGGTGTCCCGACGAAAATCGTCGCGGGCAAGCGGGTTACCACGGTCTTCGACCTGTTGCTCGCGCAGTACGGCGTCGGCCGCGACGGTCTGCCGGGCGAGTGGGCCAAGGGCTACGACGACGCGGAGTCGCCGTACACCCCCGCCTGGCAGGAAGCCATCACCGGTGTTCCGGCCGTTCAGGCGGCGCGCATCGGACGCGAATTCGCCGACAACGCCGAACGTTCCGGTGGCCGCTCGATGATCCTGATGGGCGCGGGCACCAATCACTGGTTCCACTCCGATCAGATCTACCGCGCCTTCTTCACCTTGACGCTGCTCACCGGCTGCCAGGGCAAGAACGGCGGCGGCTGGGCCCATTACGTCGGCCAGGAGAAGTGCCGTCCCGTCACCGGTTGGGCCACATTGGCTTCGGCGAGTGACTGGCAGCGCCCACCGCGCCAGATGCAGGGCACCGTGTTCTGGTACCTCACCAACGACCAGTGGCGCTACGACCCGTTCACCTCGGACTCGTTCGCGTCGCCGCTGGGCAAGGGCAAGTTCGCCGGTCGCACCGCCGCCGACAACATCGCCCTGGCGAGTCGTCTCGGCTGGATGCCCAGCTACCCGACGTTCAACCGCAACCCCCTTGATCTGGCCGACGAGGCCGCCGAGGCCGGAAAGACCCCCGCCGAGCACGTCGTCGACGGTTTGAAGTCCGGCGACCTGCGGTTCGCCTGCGAAGACCCGGACGCCCCCGAGAACTTTCCGCGCGTGCTGACCGTGTGGCGCGCGAACCTGCTCGGTTCCTCGGGCAAGGGCAACGAGTACTTCCAGAAGCATCTGCTCGGCTGCGGCTCCAACCTGCAGACCACCGATGCCACGGGTGTACGCCCACAGGAACTGGAATGGCGCGAGGAAGGCGCCGAAGGCAAGCTCGATCTGCTTCTCGCACTGGACTTCCGGATGACCAGCACCACGTTGTTCGCCGACATCGTGCTGCCCGCCGCCACCTGGTACGAGAAGCACGACCTGTCCTCCACCGACATGCACCCCTTCGTGCACGCGTTCTCCCCCGCCATCTCCCCTCCGTGGGAGGCCAAGACCGACTTCGAGGCGTTCCACCGCATCGCGCGCGGCTTCTCCTGGCTGGCCGAAAAGCACCTCGGCACCCGCAAGGACATCGTCGCCGTGCCGTTGCAGCACGACTCGCCCGATGCGCTCGCGCAGGCCGGCGGCAAGGTGCTGGACTGGAAAGCCGGTGAGTGCGAACCGATTCCGGGCAAGACGATGCCCAAGATCGTGGAGATCGAACGCGACTACACCAAGATCGCCGAGAAGCTGGCCGCGCTCGGCCCGCTGGTGGAGAAGCTGGGCCTGACGACCAAGGGCGTCACCACCTTCCCCGAGGAAGAAGTGGCGTACCTGGCCGGACAGAACGGCACCATCGTCTCCGGCATCGCCGCGGGTCGACCCTCGCTGGCCAAGGACACCCACGCCGCCGAGGCCATTCTGTCGCTGTCGGGCACCACCAACGGCCGCCTGGCGGTCGAGGGGTTCGAGGCGCTGGAGCGGCGGACCGGCACCGAACTGGTCGACCTCGCGAAAGAGGCCGAAGGCAAACGGATCACGTTCGCCGACACCCAGGCCCGTCCGGTCCCGGTGATCACCTCCGCCGAATGGTCGGGCTCGGAATCCGGTGGCCGCCGGTACTCCCCGTTCACCATCAATGTCGAGCGGCTCAAGCCGTGGCACACCCTCACCGGTCGCCAGCACTTCTATCTCGACCACGACTGGATGATCGAACTCGGCGAGCAACTGCCGATCTTCCGTCCGCCGCTGGACATGTCGGCGCTGTTCGCGGAGCCGAGCATCGGCAAGGTGAGCGGCAACGGCCTGACCGTGCGCTACCTGACGCCGCACTCCAAGTGGTCGATCCACTCGGCATACCAGGACAACCTGCACATGCTGACGCTCTCGCGCGGCGGGCAGACGATCTGGATGTCGGACCGCGACGCGGTGAAGATCGGTGTGGCCGACAACGATTGGATCGAGGCGATCAACCGCAACGGCGTGGTCGTGGCCCGCGCGATCGTCTCGCACCGGATGCCCGAGGGCACGGTCTTCATGTACCACGCCCAGGACCGCGCGGTCGACGTGCCGCGCATCGAGGGCGCCGAGAACACCACCGCCGAAGCCAAGGGCAAGCGCGGCGGTATCCACAACGCGCTCACCCGGGTGCTGATCAAGCCCTCGCACCTGATCGGCGGCTACGCCCAGCAGTCCTTCGCCCTGAACTACCACGGCCCCACCGGAAACCAGCGTGACGAGGTAACGACGATCCGTCGCCGCAACCAGAACGTGGAGTACTAACCATGCGCGTAATGGCTCAACTTGCCATGGTCATGAACCTGGACAAGTGCATCGGCTGTCACACCTGCTCGGTGACCTGCAAGCAGGCGTGGACCAACCGTGGCGGCACCGAGTACGTCTGGTTCAACAACGTGGAAACCCGGCCGGGGCAGGGCTATCCGCGCCAGTACGAGGATCAGGAGAAGTGGAAGGGCGGCTGGACGCTCAACAAGCGCGGCAAGCTGACCCTCAAGTCCGGCTCGCGATTCAAGCGCCTGATGAACATCTTCGCCAACCCCGACCTGCCCACGGTCGCCGACTACTACGAGCCGTGGAGCTACGACTACGACAACCTGCTGTCGTCGCCGCCGATGGACACCACCCCGGTGGCGCGGCCCAAGTCGCTGATCACCGGCGAGGACACCAAGGTCACCTGGGGTGCGAACTGGGACGACGACCTGGGTTCGGGTCCCGAGCAGGTCGGCAAGGACCCCCTGCTCGGCAAGCTCGAGAGCAAGGTGAAACTGGAGTTCGAAGAGACCTTCATGTTCTACCTGCCGCGCATCTGCGAGCACTGCTTGAATCCCTCGTGCGCCGCCTCGTGCCCCTCCGGGGCGATCTACAAGCGCGAGGAAGACGGCATCGTGCTCGTCGACCAGGACAAGTGCCGTGGCTGGCGGCAGTGCATCACCGGCTGCCCGTACAAGAAGATCTACTTCAACCACAAGACGGGCAAGGCGGAGAAATGTACTTTCTGCTACCCGCGCGTGGAAGTCGGCATCCCCACCGTGTGCTCGGAGACCTGCGTCGGGCGGTTGCGCTACATCGGCGTGATGCTCTACGACGCCGATGCGGTGCTCGAAGCGGCCCAGGTGACCGATCCGCAGGACCTCTACACCTCCCAGCTCGGTGTGTTCCTCAACCCGCACGACGAGCGCGTGATCGCCGAGGCGGAGAAGGCGGGCATCTCGCCGGAGTGGATTCAAGCCGCCCAGGATTCGCCGGTCTACAAGCTGATCGTCGACTACCAGTTGGCCCTGCCGCTGCATCCGGAATACCGCACGATGCCGATGGTCTGGTACGTGCCGCCGCTGTCGCCGGTCGTGGATGTGCTCACCGAGACCGGTCACGACGGCGAGGACGCGCGCAACCTGTTCGGTGCGATCGACGCGCTGCGGATCCCGATCGAATACCTGGCCGAGCTGTTCACGGCCGGTGAGATCGGCCCGGTGCGCTCCTCGCTGCAGCGGTTGGCCGGGATGCGGGCGTTCATGCGCTCGGTGAACCTCGGCGAGGAACCCGATGCCGAGATCGCGCCGTCGATCGGTCTCGAGCCCGAGGAGATCGAGGCCATGTACCGGCTGCTGGCCATCGCCAAGTACGAGCACCGGTACGTGATCCCGATGGGCGCCACGTCCAAGGCGCACGAGCTGGATTCGCTGGCCACCGGGTGCAGTCTCGACACCGACGGCGGACCGGGTATGACCGCGTTCGATCAGGTCGTCGAGAAGTTCTCGCTCTCCGATGTCAATCAGGCCGCGCCGGAGGAGAAGTCGGGCCGGATCAACCTGCTCAACTGGGACGGGCGCAGCACCAGCGGACTCCTGCCGAGCGCGAACGGCGCAGGTAACGGCAAGACCGGCAACGGCGCCGGTAACGGCAACGGCAGCAACGGCGCTGCCGTCGCCGACTCCCCCGCGAGCGGAGTCGCGCCATGAGTCTGCTGTCGATTCGTAAACGGCCCCAACCGGTTACCGAGATGGCCGAGCACGACCGCCTCGTCGTGTGGCGGCTGGCGGCGTTGCTGCTCGACTACCCCGGCGAGCAGACCCTGGCCATGCTCGACCAATTGTCCGAAGCCGCAGCGCGATTGCCCGAAGAGGTGCAGGCACACTTCGCCGAGATATTCACCTACCTGCGCGACACCCCGGCGATCGAAGTGGCTCAGAGCTACGTCGAGACCTTCGACATGCGCCGCCGCGCCAGCCTGCACCTGACGTTCTATGCCTTCGGCGACACCCGCAAGCGCGGGATGGCCCTGCTGCGGTTCAAGCACGCCTACCGGCAGGCGGGGGTGGAACTGGGCGACGAGGAACTGCCCGACCACCTGCCGGTGCTGCTGGAGTTCGCCGCCACCATCGACCCGATCGGCGGCGAACGCCTGCTCGGCGAGCACGTGCCGGTGATGGAGCTGCTGCGACTGTCGCTGAGCGACAACAACTCTCCCTACAGCGGCGTCCTCGGCGCGGTCCTCACCACCTTGCCGCCGGTCACCACCGCCGACCGCCGTCGCATCGCCGAACTCGCCGCCCAGGGTCCGCCCGAGGAAGAGGTCGGCCTCGAGCCCTTCGCCATGGACCCCGCCCTCTTCGAAGCCACGGAAGGCCGCCGATGAACGCCACCATCCCCCTGCCGGAAGGCCTGTGGCTGATCCTGCCCTACGTCGCGGCGACGTCTTTCGTGCTGGGCCATATCTGGCGCTACCGCTTCGACCAGTTCGGCTGGACCACCCGTTCCTCGCAGATCTACGAGTCCAAGCTGCTGCAACTGGGCAGTCCGCTGTTCCACTTCGGCATGCTCGGGGTGTTCTTCGGCCATGTCATGGGTCTGCTGATTCCCGAGTCGTGGACCGCCGCGGTCGGCATCTCCGAGCACGCCTATCACCTCGTCGCGGTCGGCGCGGGCTCGATCGCCGGCCTGATGGTCGTCGCGGGCGTGGCGATCCTGTGCTACCGGCGCATCGTCATCCCCGCCGTGCGCAAGAACACCAGCCGCAACGACGTCATGATGTACACGCTGCTGACCCTGGCCCTGGTCACCGGCCTGCTCAACACCTGGGGCTCCAACCTCCTGTGGGGCACCTACAACTACCGCACCACCGTTTCCCCCTGGTTCCGCAGCCTCTTCTCCATCGACCCCGAACCGGGCCTGATGGTCGGCGTCCCCTGGACCTTCCAGCTGCACGGCCTGGCTGTGCTCGCCCTGGTGGCGGCCTGGCCGTACACCCGCCTGGTCCATATGTTCAGCGCCCCCATCGGCTACCTCACCCGCCCGTACATCGTCTACCGCCGCAAGGAAGTGGACACCAAGGACAAGACGCGGTTCTCGAAGGCATGGGACGCACCGGTCACGCCCGACCGCTGGTAATTTCGCACGCTCGTTCTCGACGCCCGCCTGTACCCGACGCAGGCGGGCGTCGTCGTTTCGGCCCACTCAGCGGGAGATCCCCCATTGCCCGCAGGACTGTAACGTGTTTCACTTTTGCGCATGAGCGATGTCCTCGCACCTGCCACTCTCGGTCCGCTCACCCTGCGTAATCGGGTGATCAAGGCGGCCACGTTCGAGGGGCGAACGCCGGACGCACTCGCCACCGACGACCTGGTGGAGTTCCACCGGGAGGTCGCCGAGGGCGGGGTGGGGATGACGACGGTCGCCTACTGCGCGGTCGCGCCCGGCGGGCGCACGGACCGGCATCAGATCTGGATGCGCGAGGAGGCGGTGCCGGGCCTGCGCCGACTCACCGACGCGGTGCACGCCGAAGGTGCGGCGGTGAGCGCGCAACTGGGACACGCCGGGCCGGTCGCCAACGCCAAGTCGAATCAGGCACCCGCGCTGGCTCCGAGCCGGATGTTCAACCCACTCGGGATGCGGTTCACGAAGGTGCCCGACGCGCTCGGGATCGCCGAGGTCGTCGCGGCGCACGCGCGAGCGGCGCGACTGGCGCGCGAGTCCGGGTTCGACGCTGTCGAGGTGCATCTCGGGCACAACTATCTGGCGAGCGCGTTCCTGAGTCCGATGCTCAACCGCCGCAAGGACGATTACGGCGGGTCGCTGGTCAATCGGGCGCGCGTGGCCAGGGAACTGGTCGAGGCCGTGCGCGACGCCGTCGGCGAGACCATGGCCGTGACAGCCAAGCTCACCATGGAAGACGGTGTACGGGGCGGCTTCTCGATCGAGGATTCCCTGCAGGTGGCGACCTGGCTCCAGGACGACGGCGCGATCGACGCCCTCGAACTCACCGCGGGCAGCTCCCTGCTGAATCCGATGGCGATCTTCCGCGGTGACGCGCCGCGCAAGAACTTCGCGAAGACACTGCCGGTGCCGACCCGGTGGGGATTCCAGCTCGTCGGCAAGGGTTTCCTGCGCGAATATCCTTACCGCCCCGCCTATCTCGCCGACAAGGCACGCCGCTTCCGCGAGGAGCTGACCCTGCCGATCATCCTGCTCGGCGGCATCACCGACCGGCCGACCGCGCAGCAGGCCATCGACGACGGCTTCGACTTCGTCGCCATGGGCCGCGCCCTGCTCCGCGAACCGGACCTGATCCGCCGCTGGCACACCGACACGAACACCCGTTCCCTGTGCACGCACTGCAACGAGTGCGTCCCGACCATCTACTCACGTACCGAGTGCGTGCTGCGCACCACCTAGCCCACCGGGCGGTCCTCCGGTGAGGGCTGTCTCGGCTCCTGGCTACGAGGCGCTACCGAGGGCTTTCCGGACAGTGTCGAACCAGGCTTGGGTGTCGACGAGGCCCTTTTCGTTGTCCTTGCGGCCGCCGACGAAGCCGAACAGATCCGCGGCGAAGCGGCTCAGGACGGTGCCCTCGTTCTCTTCCAGTTCCGCGAGAACGTCGGCGTCGTCGAGGACATAGGCGACCACGGCGACCTCACCGGCCGACCACTCGCTGCGATGGTCGGCCCAGCCGCCGCCGCGCACGGCGCGGGCCTTGGCGACCAGGTCGACGCGGAGGGCGTCGCGGTCGGCGTCGGTGGGTTGGCGGGGTGTGCCCCAGGTGATCCGTTTCGCGTCCGACATGTCCAGTCCTCTCGCTGATGTGCGGCCACCGGGTTCGGCCGACCGCCGCCCGGTCATCAGGTGAGCGTCGCAGATCGGGGCGCGGTCGTCGCGCACCGGGTTGCGGTGCGCGACGAGTCGGCAGCGAGCGTATTCGGATGTCACATCGGGCACCGAGGACCCGGCGACCGTCCTATCCGGCGCGCAGGAACGCCCCCACTCGTTCGGTGCCGAGCGCGGGATCGGCTCGGCCCTCGCCGAAGACATAGCGGCCGTTGACGAAGACCGCGGTGACGGTCTCGTCGTTGCGGTTGACCATCCGCGAGAGGTTGCCGAACACCGCGATCGGGTCCTCGGCGTAGGCGTCGAGGGTTTCGTCGAGATGAGCGGGGTCGATCACGACGGCGTCGGCGCGGTCACCCACGCGCAGATGCCCGGCGTCGAGGCCGTACCAGTCGGCGAGTTCGCCGGTGAGCCGGTGTACCGCGTGCTCCACGGTCATGAACGGCTTCTCGGTGGTCGCGGCGTCGTTGACCCGGCGGAGCAGGCGCAGGCCGAAGTTGTAGAAGGCCATGTTACGCAGATGCGCGCCCGCGTCGGAGAAGCCGAGCTGGACCGACGGATCGGCGGCCAGGACGTCGGCCACCTCGGGGCGGTGGTTGGAAATGGTGGTGCGCCAGCGCAATTTGTCGCCGTGCTCGACGACGAGATCGAGGAACGCGTCGACCGGGTGCAGGCCGCCGCGGTCGACGCCCACCTCACCGAAGGTCTTGCCGATGACGGTCTCGTCGGGGCATTCGACGATATCGGCGTCGAAGAAGTCGCGGTGCCACGCGCGGGGGCCGTACTTGTTGTCGTAGTCCTTGCGGAACGCGCGGCGGTACTGCTCGTCCTGCATGAGGTGGCGCTGCTCGTCGATGTGATCGGCCAGGTGCAAAGCCGCCGCACCGGAACCGAACTCCTCGAACACCGGCAGCGAGATGCCGTCGGAGTACACCTCGAACGGCACCGGCAGATGCTGCCAGCGGAAGTTGCCGTCGAGGCCGTTGATGATCTTGCCTACGGCGGGGAACATCTTGGACGCGCCGGGCACCGCCTTCACATCCGCCGCCGACAGCAGGCTCACCTTGAGCGGGTCGCGCCACAGGCCGATGCTCGACACCGCCATCGACACCAGGCTCTTGGGGTTGGCGATGTCGGGGCCGCCCTGCAACGCGCGACCACGCGTGCGCAGGATCGTGTTGAGCCGGTGTCGCTCCTTGCTCTTGGCATAGGTGGACGGCAGCGTCCGCGACCGGCAGGTTTGCCCGTCGAGCTTGTCGAAAAGCAGCTGCTGCGAAGACATTCCGACGAAACCGGCGTCGAGCGCGTCGACGAGCATGCGCTCGATCTCGGCCAGCTCTTGCTTGGACGGCTTCACTTCTTTGCGCGTGGAGCGGTCCAGACCCATGACCGCCGAACGGATATCGGAGTGACCGATGAAACCGGCCAGGTTCGGGCCGAGCGGCAACTGTTCGAGCGCGTCGATGTATTCGCTCGCGGTATTCCAGGTCTTGACCTCGTTCATCGCGCCCACCACGTACTGCCGCGGGATGGCCTCGACCCGGCCGAAGAGGTCACCGGCGGTCTCACCGTCGACGTGCACGGTCGAGAGCGAACACGAACCCAGCAGCACGGTGGTGATGCCGTGGCGCACCGATTCCGACAGCGACGGGTCGAGCAGGACCTCCACGTCGTAGTGGGTGTGGATATCGATCATGCCGGGCACGACCCACTTGCCGGTCGCGTCGACGACTCGGGAGCAGCCGGTCTCGTCGAGCGGGGTCGCCGAGATCTCGGCGACCTTGCCATCGGTGAAGCCGAGGTGACGGATCGCGGACGGGGCACCGGTGCCGTCGAACCAACGGGCACCTTTGATGATGGTGTCGAACATTTCTGACCCCTTCAGATCGCGAGCTCGCGCCTGGTGACTTTACCGGTCGCGTTGCGCGGCAGCGCGTCCGAAGTGATCCGCCAGCGGGCGGGAACCTTGAAATAGGCGAGGCGGTCGGCCAGGTAGGCGCGCAGTTCCTCGGGGTCCACCGCCCCCGGTTCGGCGACCACGACGGCCGCCACTTCCTGGCCGAGATCGGGGTGGCTCACGCCGAAGACCGCGCACTCGCTGACGGCCGGGTGTTCGACGAGCACGTTCTCGATCTCGGTGGGGTACACGTTCTCGCCGCCGCGCAGGATCAGGTCGGTGCGCCGGCCCGACACGGTGAGTCTGCCCTCGCGCATCGTGCCGAAATCGCCGGAGCGCAACCACCTTCGGCTGTCGATCGACGCCGCGGTGGCGGCCTCGTCGTTCCAATAGCCGAGCATCACGTAGGGGCTGCGGATACAGATCTCGCCCTCTTCGCCGTCGCCGACCGCGTTACCGTCGGCGTCGCGAATCTCCACCGCCACCCCGACGATCGGTCTGCCGACCGAGGCGTCGTCGGCGGCCAGGTCGAGCGGGGTGGCCACCGTCGCGGCCGTGCCGCTCTCGGTGAGCCCGTAGCTGGTGGTGAGCGAGAACTGCAGGTCCGCGACCTTCTCCCGCAGACTGGCGAGCAAGGCGGGTGAGGACGGTGCGGAGTTCAGCGACAGCGCGGTCAGTGACGACAGATCGTGCTGGGCCACATCGTGATCCAACAGTCGCGACGCCATCGTCGGGACCGCGGCCCAATTGGTGACCTTCTCGCGCTCGACCAGGTTCAGTACCCGGCCGACGTCGAAGGCGCCGTGCGGGAACACCGCTGCCGCACCGGTGAGCAGTCGCGGGACGACGAGGTTGTGCAGGCTGGCGATGTGGAACAGCGGCGCGGTGACCAGGTAGCGGCGATCACTCGGTGCGTCGCTGGGCTCCTGGCCCAGGAAGGCGGCGAGCATGGCATCGGTGAACCGGTGATAGTCGCTGATCGCCACCATGTTTCGCTGCGAATGGACTACGCCCTTGGGCCTGCCGCTGGTGCCGCTGGTGTAGAGGACGACCGCCGGATCGTCTTCGCCGAGCGGCGTGCTGGGGATCTCGCCGCCGCCGAACTCGGCGATCAAGGCGGGCAGGTCCTCGTCCATGGTCACGATGGGAATATCGGTCCCCGTGTCCGCGAGCAGGGCCGCCCTCTTCGCGTCGGCGATGACCACGGTCGGTGTGGTGTGCTCCAAACCGTAGGCGATCTCCTGAGGAGCCCACCAGGCGTTGTAGCCGACCGGGATCGCACCGAGGCACTGCGCGGCCCAGAACGCGATCACCCAGTCCGGGCCGTTGGCGGCCGAAATGCCGACGCGGTCGCCCTTGCCCACGCCGTACCTGGCGGCCAGCCCGGTGGCCACCGCGCCCGCTGCCGCCGCGTGCTCGGCAAAGGAGATCCGGCGGTCCTCGGTGACGAGGTAGTCGCGCTCGCCCCATTTCAGTGAGTGCTCGAGCAGCTCGCGCAAACTGGCGCGGCGCTGCGCGAACACCGGAATCGGCACGCCGAGAACGGGTTCGACCGTCATCTCGAACGGCGCGCCTGCGGCGGTGAGGCCCGCGGCGACCTTGGCCACGAATTCCTGCGGGTCTACTGCGTTGGTCATGTTCTTCTCCATCAAGGAATGAGGACGGCGCGGCCGCGAATCGCGCCGGTGTCGAGTCGGTCGAAGGCGGTGCGGGCGTCGACCAGGTCGAACTGCTCGACGGTGGCGCGGACCTTGCCCGCGGCGGCGAGCGCCACCACGTCGACGAGGTCGGCTCTGGTGCCGCCGTAGGACTTTCGAACGGTGGCACCCCACGGCAGGCCGGGTCCTCCGGCCGGTCCCGAGTCGATGCCGGGGACGCCCCCGGCGAGGCCGACCATCCGATAGGCGCCGTTCGGGGCCACCGTGTGTACGGCGAGAGTGGCGGTGGAGTCGGAACCGACGAAATCGAACACCGCCTGCGCCCCGCGTCCACCGGTGAGATCCAAGAGGGCGGCCGCGGTGTTCTCGTCGGCCTTCAAGACGATGTCGGCGCCGCATTCGGTGGCCAGCGCGAGCTTGTCGGCGTCCACGTCGACCGCGATCACCGTCGCCTCGGTGAGAGTCTTCAACAGTTGGACCGCGACGTGGCCGAGTCCGCCGATGCCGATGGCGACCGCGGTGGCGCCGGGCCACAGTTGATCCATGGCGCCACGGATAGCGTGCATCGGCGTCAGCGCCGCGTCGGCCAGGGGTGCGGCGTGGGCGAAGTCCAGTTCGTCGGCGATCGGCACGAACGACCGCATCGGGATGCGGACGTACTCGGCCATGCCGCCGTCGGGGCCGAGGCCAGGGCAGGGCGGCATCGCGGTGCGACCGGCGGCCAGGCACACGTTCTCGTTGCCCCGTGCGCACTCCCGGCATTCGCCGCACGACCAGCACAGGTACACGATGCCCCGCTCACCGACGCCGCGCCCGGCCACGGCCGAGCCGACCGCCTCGATCGTGCCCGCGATCTCGTGGCCCAACGTGAGCGGCTGCTCGCTGATCGGAAACGGCAGGCCGAGCACGAACGAATCCGAATGGCAGATCCCGGCCGCGCCGACCCGTAGCAGCAGGTCGTCGGGTCCGAGTTCCGGCACGGGCACCGAGCGCAACTCGAGGGTGCCCGGCGCCGTCAGCTGTATCGCACGCATGGTCATCGGGCGACTCCAACCGCGTCGAAGGTGGCCTTCAGGTAGCTGTCGCACCGATCGGAACCGATCAACCCCGTGGCCATCCGATTCATGGTGTAGGCGAAGGTGACTCGGTGATCGAGGTCGTTGACCACCATCGAACCGCCGTACCCCGCCCACCAGCACACCCGCCCGTCGGGAATATGCGGGAACGTCTCCGGTCGGGGCAGCCCGTAGCCGATCCCGAAGCGCAGCGGGGCCAGCAGCGCCAGGTCGATGCCGTCGGCCTGCTCGCGGAAGATCAGCTCGATCGTCGCGGGTGAGAGGAACCGCTTGCCGCTCAGCTCGCCGCCGTTGGCGATCAGCGACTGGATCCGGGCCACCGAGCGGGCGTTGCCGTGCCCGTTGGTGCCGCCGATCTCGGCCGCGCGCCACGCCGGGGTCGCGGTTTCGGAGACCTCCAGCCAGGGGCTGGTGAGCGTCTTGATCAGCACACTGTCCTGATCGAGGGTCGACAGGTCGAAATCCGGCATCTGCGGCGGGACCAGGGTGGCGATCCGGTCGGCGTGCTCGGGGCCGGTGCCGATGTGGAAATCAGCGCCGAGGGGCCCGGCCAGTTCGTCGGCGAAGAAGCGCCCGAGCGAGCGGCCGGTGACGCGGCGCACCAGTTCGCCGATGAGATGGCCGTAGTTGATGGCGTGATAGCCCGAGGCGGTGCCGGGCTCCCACCAGGGCGCCTGCGTCGCCAGCCGGGCGGCGGCGGCCTCGGTGTCGTAGATGTCGGCCAGTTCGATCGGCTTGTCCCATCCCGAGACCCCCGAGGTGTGCGAGAGCAGATGGCGGACTTCGATGTCGGCCTTGCCGTTGGCCGCGAATTCCGGCCAATAGTGGGCCACCCGCTGATCCACGTCGAGTTCGCCGCGGTCGACCAGCAACAGAGCGCACAGCGCCGTCATCGTCTTGGTCACCGAGAAGACGTTGACCAAGGTGTCGGCGCCCCACCCGGTGGTCTGTTCCGGATCGGCGTAGCCACCCCAGAGGTCGAGGACCGGATCACCGTCGACGGTGACGCACAGGGCGGCCCCCAGTTCGGCGCCGGAGGCGAGTTGTTCATCGAATGCCGCACGCACACCGGCGAATTCGTCACGGCAGAAACCGGAGCAAGCACCCATCACGCCACCTCGGCCGTCACCCGAGCGGGCACCGGCAGGCTGTTGCCCGCCGACGCGGCACGTTTCGCGCCGCGCTCGAGCTCCTTGGTCATCGAGCGCACATACGGCTCGAATTCGGTCTGGATGGTGTGGCGGGGCGAATCGTAATAGCGCCCACTGCGTTTGGTCTCCTGCGCACCGAGCACCTCGTCGATCTGGGCGCGTGGGGGCAGGTGGTAGCGCCCGGTCAGATAGGCGACGACCAGCTTGCTCTGCTGCTCGGCGAAGTTGACCAGCGTCGGCATCGGCTGCGCGAGACCGAGATAGAACAGATTGTCCACGCCGGGCTTCATCATCATCTGGAACAGGGGCAAGCGGTTGGCCGCGTCGGGGATCAGCTGTGCGTCGGTGAAGAACGGGAAACTGATGTGGTAGCCGGTGGCACACACGATCACATCGACCTGTTCGCTGCTGCCATCAGCGAAATGCACTGTTTTGCCGTCCAATCGGGTGATCGCGGGCTTGCACTCCACGTCACCGCAGCCTGCCCGGTGCAGGAACTCCTCGCTCGCCGACGGATGCGCCTCGAACGGCTCGTGGTCGGGTGTCGGCAGCCCGTAGGTCGACATCTCGCCTCGGTTCTTGCGAACGAAGCGCTGCTTGAGCTTGAGCGCGATCCTGTCGGGGATCCACGCCGGCATCGACGCGCGGTCGCCCACTCGGCCGTTCACGTACTTGGGCAGCACCCACACGCCGCGCCGGGCGGAGACGAACAGCTTCGAGGCGAGGAAGCGCTGCGACAACTCCGAGGCGATGTCGAGGCCCGAGTTACCCATGCCGACCACCACCACCCGCTTGCCGCGCATGTCGATCGGGTCGAACGGATCGTTGTAGGCGTGGCTGTGCATGAGCACGCCGTCGAATTCGCCCGGGTAGTCGGGGAATCGAGGGTTCCAGTGGTGCCCGTTGCAGACGATCAGGGCGTCGTAGATCTCGGTCTCGCCCGTCGCCGTGGTGACCCGCCACAGCCCCGCGTCGTCACGCTCGGCGGCGGTGACCAGGCTGTTGAACCGGATCCGGTCCCGCAGCCCGAAGTGATCGACGTAGTCCTTGAAGTACTGCAGCAATTGGGAGTGGTGGGGGAAGTGCGGCCAATCCGCCGGTGCCGGGAAGTCCTCGAATTGCAGGCGGTACTTCGAGGTGTCGATGTGCAGGCTCTGATAGCAGGCCGACATGCCGTTGGGGTTCTTGAAGTACCAGTTGCCACCGACCTCGTCGGACGCTTCATAGCAGTCGAACGGAATCCCGTTCTCGGCCAGCCTTTTGGCGACGGTGATCCCCGACGGTCCGGCGCCGATGACGCACACCTTGGGTAATTGACCTGTATCCATGCACAACTCCTCCAGCGGCCTCGGTCATCGACGACCGTGCCGGGTGACGTGGACCACAGGATAGCGGCTCACTGGACATCATGTCCAGTGAATGAGCGGATCGTCTAAGATGAGCCGATGACGACCGAACCCGCCCGCCGTGGATCGTTACGCGAGGAACAGAAGCGCCTGACGAAGGCCAGGATCGTCGAGACCGCGCGCACTCTTTTCGAGACGCAGGGCTACTCCGATGTCCGCGTCGACGACATCGCCGCCGCCGTCGGCTGCAGCCGGGCGACCTTCTACCTGCACTTCGCGAGCAAAGGCGAGGTCCTGCGGGCCATCGCGCAGGAAGGCACCCTCGCCAGCGTCCGCGACTTCTACGCCGACCTCGACCGGGTGCTCACCATCGGATCCCGGGAGTCGTTCGCGGACTGGATGTCTCGCGCGATCGACTGGTTCTTCACCAACAAGGACATGCTCCCGGCCTGGGACGAGGCCACCGCACTGGAACCGGAATTCCGTGCGGTGGCGCGCGAGGGCATCATGACCCTGGCCGACTCCATGCCCGCCTACCTCGCCCGCTGGCCCGCATCCCGCCGCGACGAGGCCCGGCTGCGGATCGAACTGCTCGTGGCCCAGCTCGAGCGCTTCTTCACCCGCTGGGCGATGCAGGGCACCATCGATGTCTCGGCCGCACAGGCCGCGGCGGTGCTCACCGATGTCTGGTTTCCCGCCCTCCAACCGCCGGACTGAGCTCAGAGCAGGCCGAGCACGCGGGCCTGGGCGATCGCCTCGGCGCGGGCGTTGACGGCGAGTTTTTGATAGATGCCGCGCAGGTGCGTCTTGACGGTGTTCACCGAGACACCCAGGTCGGCGGCGATGTTGCCCGCGGTCATCCCGGACGGAAGTTGGCGAAGCACAACCAGTTCGGTGTCGGTGAGTTGCGGTGCCCCAGCGGTGGCGCCACGGTAGTCGCGAATCCGGTCGACGAACGCCGCGTAGTGCCCGAAGCGGGCGCCGATCCGGGCGAACAGATCGGCCGCGCCCGGCACGTCGAGGAACGGACGGGTCAGCTGTTCGCTCGCCGCGTGCGCCAGTGCCTGCTCGCACGCCTCGTCGACCTTGCGGGGGCGAGCGAGTCGATCGGCGGCGACCGCGACCAGCAACCACCCCGTCACCAGTGATCGCGCCGACAACCGCGGGTCGGCGAGCAGCGGTTCCAGCACTGTCAGCACGACGGCGGGACGGTGCGCGTACAGGGCGAGTCCCGCTTCGGCGACGGCCATCTCCGAGGTTCGCCCGAGAACTCGCGTCGCGTGCTCGATCAACTGCTGCGCGTCTGCCCTGCCCTGCACGCGCAGCAACAGCCACAGCACATCGGTGACCAGTTCACCCGTGCCGTGGAGCGTCGGCGAGTCGTCGAGCAGGCGATGGAGTTGCTTGCTCAGCGCGGCCGCGGCGGCCGAGCGATCAGCGGCGTCGGCGAACATCAGCACCCCGGTCACGATCGCCGCCTGACGCACCGGTGCGGGCACCACGGTCTCATCGGCGGTGGCCGGGGACAGCCGCGGCACCGGCCGCTCGAAATCCATGCCCTGCTGGTAGGCGCCATAGGCGGCCAGCAACCTGGCCGACGCCGCATCGGCCGAACCGGCCAATCCGTAGCCTTCGGCGCGATCGATCGCCTGGGCCGCCAACGCCCGCAGCTCGCCGATCCGGTCGGTCATCGCGGCCGCCACGGCCGACGCGGTCCTGGCGCGGACCGCGACGCGGCCGAGCCCGCTCTGCTCGGAGTGCACGATCGCGTGGCGCACAGATGCCGCGCCGCTGTCGATATCGCCACCGCAGATCTCCGCGATTCCGCAGTTCAGGGCGGCGTAGCAGTCGAGGTCGGGCTGTCCCGTCGCCGGGGGCAGCGGCCACCGCATCGAGGACGAATCACCCACCAGCACAGCGACTCCCGCGCTCACGGCGTGATCGAGCGCGGCCACCCATTCGGCGGGCACCAACGATGGCGCCGAATCCGTTCCGACGTGAGCGGCTTCGAGATACACCTCGGCGGCGGCGATGTCGCCCGACTCCACCGCGACGGCCGCACGCAGCAGGCGCACGAATGTGTCTTGTTCGGACAGGTTCTCGACGGCGGCGACGAGTTCATGGCCCGTTCCTTCCAGAACCATGCGCAATCCCCAGTCCCGCAGGAACGGCGCCAGCCCGGGTGCGCCGGGCTCGGCCAGGACATGATCGAGCGCGGGCCTCGGCATCGCGGCCGCGATGAACCACGCCGCCACCCGCCGATGACAGTCGGGGAGCCGGTCCGGCCTGGTGTAGGCGGCCTCGGCGAGCAGATACGCGCGCAAGAGCGGGTGATAGGTGTGCCAGAGCTCGCCCGCATGGGCGACCGTGTGCAAGGGGAAGTTGGCGCGCAGCAGCTCGTCGAGGATGCGGGCGGCGTCGTCACCGACCAGGTCTTCGGCCATCGGCAGGCAGAATCGCGTGGGCACCGCTGTGGCGAGCAGGAATTCGAGCGTGGGCGCGGGAAGCGAGGCGAGCAGTTCGGCGACCAGGAAGTCGGCGACCGCGTGCGAGGGGCGAGCCAACGCGGCGAGGGCGGTGCCGCGGTCGGTCGCGTTGGCCGACAGGCAGATCGCCGCGATGCGGACCAGCGCGGACCAGCCACAGGTCAGGTTCTGCACCACGGTGAGCTCGGCGTCGTCGAGACGGCACCCGTGCTGGGCGAACACCTGGGCGACCCGGTGCGCGGGGAGCGCCAGTTCGGGCACGCCGATCCGGACGAGTCGGCCTGCCAGATCCAGCGCGTGCCAGCGCAGCGGCGGATCGAAGCGGCTCGCGATCAGCACGGTGACCTGGGCGGGCAGGTGCGTGAGCAGGTATTCGAGCCCGGCGAGTTGCAACGGATCGGTGAGCAGGTGGGCGTCGTCGATCACGAGTACGGTCGGTTCGACATCGACCAGCGCGGCGAGCAGATCCACGGCGCGATCCATCGGCGTGTGCAGCACGCCGGTCGGCACGAACTCCGATGCGGGGTCGAGATTCCGGGCGACCACGGCCAGCAGATCGGCCCCACTGTGTTCGGTCACGGTCAACCAGGCCAGGCGAGCCGGGCACCGGCGGCGCACCCAATCGACGAGCACGACGGTCTTCCCGCTGCCCGCCGGGCCGCACAGCAGCACCGTGTGCCCGCCGGCCGCCTGCGCGTGATCCAGACGAGCGAACGCCTCGTCGCAGCGAACAGGCGCGAAGGACAACTCCGGCAGGCCGGCACACGGACCAGCTACAGCTATCGACGAGCCGTCGCTGTGGAAGTCAAGAGAACCCGACGATGAAGCCATCTTCACCCTCCTGAACACGCTGTTCACCGCGTGGCGGCCGACCTCCGCCGAGATCGACGGTAGGCGAAGCGAGGGCTGTACGGTTGCCGGCGAGGTGAAGTGAGGCCGCTCGTTATCAGATCGACGTCGACTCGTCGGCGAACGCTCAGTCGGGCAACTGGGACATACTCAGCAACGTGAGACCGAGCGTGTCGATCCGGGCCATCACTCCGCGCATGGCCGTGCTGTCGGCGACGAGGCCGAAGAGGGTGGTGGTTCCGGTCGGCGAATGCGAACTGGGCCGCAGTTCGGGAAAGGCCGCGAGGACACGCTCGGACAGCTCGCCCTCGATGACGAATTGGTAGCGCAGCGGACCGGACCTCGACATGCTCCCAGTGTCGCCGACGGTCGCCACGACTGCCTCATCCGCTCCGGGTGAATTCGCTCGCCACCTGCGACGCAACCGATCAATATTTTTAAACACAGTTATTTCAGTTTCCGGGACGCGGGCCGGATCCGCTGGCTAATGTCGCGCACATCAACAGCGCGAACAGGAGAACATCATGAAGATCTACCAGGCCAGGCGTGCCGGTTTCGGACTCACGGCATTCACCGCGGTGGCCGCGGCCGCCGTACTGGCAGCACCGCAGGCATCCGCGCTCGTGCAGGGCATCGCGGTCAGCGGCAGCACGCACTACGTGGATACCAGCTACACCGTGACCGCCGACGTCACGGCCACCTCGTTCCTGTTCAAGGTGACCTTCACCGACAACGGCGTCAAGATCGGCGAGCCGGTCTCGGTGTCGAACGGCAAGGCCACCATCACCTGGACGCCGACGACCACCGGCACGCACGAGATCAAGGCAGTGCAGGAGCTCATCAGCTCCAAGACCGTCACGATCACCGTCGCGCCGAAGCCGACCACGCCCGGTGGTGGGACGAGCACCGGCTCCGCCGATCTGGGCGGGCTGCTGTCGGGCTCGGCCGGCTAGCCCCCACCCGCACGACGGCCGCCGCGAACCTCTCCCCGCGGCGGCCGTTTCGTGTCGTCGCTCGACCTCACCACCCACAGCCCGCACGGCCCGACTCGCGTACTCATTTTCGTGGCAAGGTCTCGGCGAACCGCACCCCGCGTTCGACCCACTCCCGCAATGCGGTGTCGTCGTCGACCGTTTCGGGGGCCACCCGCAGCCAGCCGTGCAGCTCGCGCCCGCCCATCACCATCGGCGTGATCGTCGATCCGTCGAGCAGCGCATCGCCTTCGGCCGGGGCGACTCGCACCAGCAACCCGCCCTTGCCGCTGGCGGCCACGGCCATATTCCCGCCGATCAGGAAGGCCAGACCGCCGAACATCTTCTGCTCGGCGAGATCGGACCGTGGGTAGACGATCTCCCGGATCCGCTCGGCGAGCTCCTCGTCGTATGCCATCGGCTCAGTGTGCGCCGGGCCACCGACAACACACTCAGATGCCGAAGGCCGCGGCGAACATGGGCCAGGAATCGTGCAGGTCGTCCTGCCAGTAGGGCCAGGCGTGGGTGCCCGCGGCGCGGAAACGGACGTCGGCGGGAATGCCGAGCTGGGCCAGGCGACCCGCGAGCGGACTCGAGCAGCTGCCCACGACGGCTTCCATGGTGCCGCCGACCAGCAGGCGGTCCAGCAGGACGCCGACATTTCCGCCGATACTCGGGTCGTTCAAGGCCTCGTGGGGGCCGGGGGCGCCATTGCCCGAGGACAGGTAGATGGCGGTGCCGCGCAGCCGTTCCGCGTGCATGGTCGGGTCGTTGGCCGCCCACGCCGGGTCGCCGGGGGCGCCCCACATGTTGGTCGCGTCGGCTCCGAACGTGGCCAGCTGGGATCGGACCAGAGTCTCGGCGAGCGGGTTGCTGGTCTGGGTGCATCCGCTGAAGGCGCCGACCGCGCGATACAGCCCGGGCGCCGCGATCGCCAGGTTCAAGGCCGAGGTCGCCGACATCGACAGGCCCGCGATGCCGTTGGCGCCGGTCATGCCGAATCGATCGTTGAGCAGCGGGGGAAGCTCGTTGGTCAGGAAGGTGGTCCACTTGTTGCGGCCGAGGGCACCGTCATCGCGCTGCCAGTCGGTGTACATGCTGGCGCGGCCGCCGATCGGGACGATCACGTTCACCGGCTTGTCGGCGAAGAAGTCGACGACATCGGTGCGGCGCATCCACGGCCCGCCGCTCTCGCCGCCATCGACCGCGTTCAGCAGATACAGCGCGGGCGCGCCGGACCCGGGATGCGACATCCAGAGGGTGATCGGGCGATTCATCGCCGCGGAATACACGACCACCTCGAATTGCCTGCCGCCGAGCGGGCGGACATCGAGGATCCCTGATTGCGCCGACGCCACAGGCGAGACGACGAAACCACAGCCGAGCAGGACGAGCAGGCAGCACACAAGCCGACGCATGCGAGGTAGTGTGCCGCATCACCCCGCTAATGTCCGGCATTGGGCGGTACGTGTCCCTATTGTGCGTGTTCATCCAGAAAATGCGCGCGCAGATCGGTGATCGAGTCGGGCCCGGCGTCGCAGTCGTGCATCCGCTCCGCAATCATGGCGCGCAGCTTGCGCGGCAGCCCGGGCGCGTGCCGGGCGAGATAGGCCGACAGCCACGCCGGTTCGCCGACGAGGAACGGGAAATCGGTGTTCATCATCGGCCGGATCACCAACATCGGCAGCGGCGCGTGCAGCGGGCGGTAGTCGCGATTCCACAGGCCCGCGACCGGACAGCCGGGATAGAACTGGCCGAGCATGGCACCCGCGCGGACGATGTCGGTCTTGCGGGCGGCGTGGGCGGCGTCGATGAGCGTGGTGTCCTCGAGATCGGGGAAGACAGTGAGCACCGCCGGGGTGTGATCGAGGGTTCGGTAGAGCTCGAAGGCATCGTCGACGGCTCGGGCGATCGCACCGGTGTCGGTCACTTCGGCGATCCACAGGGCGTGTTGCGCGGCAGCGGGTTTCACGAAGGGACACACGGGTCCGGGTCGGCCCTGGGCGGGGTCAGGACGCATCAGCGTGTCGGCGAACCAGTCGATCAGGGGGGCTGATCGAGGATGTTCGGCGGTCCAGCGGGCGGGGTCGTCGTAGACGCACCACCAGGTGGCGGCGGTGCGATGGCCTCTCGCCGAGCGCAGCACGGTCATGAGGTGGCCGTCGCGGTTTCGACTGCACGCAGGTGACGGTCGAGGATCGGGCCGATGTGGGCGACGACGTCGGCGTTGGTGAGTTGAGCGTGGGTGGTGTCGACGGGGTATTCGATCAGGCGGCCCGTGATGAAGGGGCGCCACATCTGGGCGTCGAGGAAAGCCGTCATGCCCTGGGTCGCGCAGAAGTACAGGAGGTCGCCGTCGAACCGTTCGGGGCGGTAGCCGTGGGAGAGGCGAACTCCGTCGGCGTAGGCCTCGTGCAGCCTTGTCAGTTGCTCGGCGTCGAGGCCGGCGCCGAGAGTCGCTCCGGCTCTCGCCAATTCGGCCGCAGCTTGGTCGGCCGACAGCTCGGGAAGGGTATCGGCGTCGTCGGGTTCGTCGCCGAGCAGGTGGGTGAGGAGGTCGCGCATGCGGGGACGCGGGGGTGGGTCGGCGTGATCGGGAACGACCACGCTGTCGAGCATGGCCAGGGTGGCTACATCGCGCCCCGCGGCTCGCAGCCGGACCGCGGTGGCGTGGGCGAGCTGGCCGCCGAGGGACCAACCGAGCAGGTGGATGGGGCCGTCCGGTTGGAGGCGGGCGATCTCGGTGGCATAGGTGTCGGCGAGGAAGTCGATGGTCAGCGCGTCGCCCTGCGAGACAGCGCCGAATGTGTTGTCGGGCAGCCCGTTACCGAGGGCTGCGGCCTCGCCCGCGTCGCCGGATCGGTGGGCTGCCGGGGGCACCGGCAGATCGGTCCTCGCCGCATCGGACCGGTCGGCACCGTTCGCCGGCGTGCCGTCTGCCGGTCCGGTGGGATGCGCAGACGCGTGCCGACCTGCCCCCTCCGGACGTGCCGCCGACAGGGTCGGTGCTTGCAGCCCGTACACAGGGCGGTCGGTGACATGACGAGCCAGGCCGGTGTAACACCAGGCCAGTGGTACTGCGGAGTGGACGCAGAACAGCGGTGGGTGGGTCCCGCCGGTACGCAAGGGCAGCACCGTGGCCAAGGCGTCGGCGCCCGGGTCGGCATCGGCGCGGAAGGTCTCGATGCGATGGGCCATGGCGGTGACTGTCGGAGCGGTGTAGAGCCAGCGCACCGTGATCGGGAGGTTGGTCGACTCGGCCAGTTCCGCCGAAACGCTCACGCCTGTCAGGGAATTGCCGCCGATGGCGAAGAAGTCGTCGTCGGCGCCGACAGCGTCGAGGTGGCATGCGGTGGCGAAGGCGGTGGCGATCAGGCGTTCGAGCGGGGTCCGCGGTGGGCGGTAAGGGGCGACAGGCGGGGCGGGAAGTGCCGCGCGGTCGAGTTTTCCGTTGGGGGTCAGCGGGAGGCGGTCGAGGGTGACCAATGCCGCGGGGACCAGGGCCGCGGGCAGGATCGTGCGCAGGCGGGCGAGGGACGCGGTGCTGTCGAAGGGGGTGTTCGGCGTGTAGGGATGCGCCGAATCCGGGCGGGCAACGGCAGCGGCGTCATCGACTGACATGTTCGGCCCGGAGGACTGTTCCGTGGCGGGGCGGGCGCCGGCGGGGACGATGTAGCCGATGAGACGTGCGGCGGGGGTGCCCGGGTCGGCGATGTCGACGGCCGCGTGGGCGATGGTGGGGTCGGCGAGGAGGGCTGTCGCCACCTCGGCCGGTTCGATGCGGCGGCCTCGCACGGCGAGTTGGGCATCGCTACGGCCGAGGAACTCGTAACCGCCGTCGGCGCGCGGGCCGACGAGATCGCCGGTGCGGTAGACACGGTCGCCGCCGGGGTGCGCCACGAAACGTGTTGCGGTACCGGCGGGGTCGCCGATGTAGCCCTGTGCCACGCAGGGCCCACCGAGATACAGCTCGGCGCGTGCACCGGACGGGACCGGGCGGAGTCGTGAATCCAGCAGCAGCGCGGACACCTCCGGCAGCGGCGCGCCGATGGTGACGGGCTCCCCCGCTCTCAACGGCGCCGACTGGGTGGCCATCACCGTGGTCTCGGTCGGGCCGTAGCCGTTGTGCAAGTGGACTCGGGAGGCCCAGGTGGCGACCAGTTCCGGCGGGCAGGCTTCACCACCGACGACCACCACCGCCAGACTCGGCACCTGTTCGGGACGCAGGGTTGCCAACACGGCGGGCGTGGTGAGCAGATGGGTGACTCGATGCTCGGTGATCAGACCGGTGAGTTCGGCCCCCGAGACGACCGAGGGCGGTTCGACCACCAGTCGGGCACCCGCCGCGAACGCGGCGAGGAGTTCGAGCAGATGTGCGTCGAAGGCTGGTGAATGAGCGTGCAGCACCACCGATTCCGGGGTGGTGCGATACCTGTCGAGTAAGTGGCCGGTCAACGGCGCGAGGCCGCGGTGCGTGACCGCGACGCCTTTGGGCGCCCCCGTTGTCCCCGAAGTATGGATCAGGTAGGCGGGGTGCGCCGGTGTCAGCACGCCGCCGCGGTCCGCGTCGGTGACCGGGCCCGAGGGCCGATCGGCGACGCCCGCCAAGGTTTTCGCGTCGTCGAGCATCAACCAGGTGACCCCGGAAGCAGCATCGGACCCCCCGGGGTGCACCGCCCGCGTCGTCAACCCCAGCACCGCACCGGATCCGTCGACGATCCGGGCGACCCGCTCGCTCGGGTCACCCACATCGATCGGCGTCAGACAAGCACCGGCCGCCGCGACGGCACGCACCGCCAGCACCGACTCGAGCGACCTGGGGATCGCGGTCAACACCGGGCTCCCAGCTCCGGCTCCGTGCGCGATGAGCATCCGGGCCCACCGCGCCGCCGACTCCCCCAGCTCCCGATAGGTCATCGAGCGCCCGCCGTCGACCAGCGCGATCCTGTCCGAGTCGTCGAATCGGCCGAACAGCTCCCCCAACGTCGAAGGTGTCGCGGGAGAGTCACGCACCCGGCGCGCCTGGCCGTCGCGGGCGCCAGTGATGGCGCGCCTCGCACGGGCGTCGTTCCGGTCGGCCGACTCAGCGTTCTCGCTGGTGTCGTCCGCGTCGGCGGCGTCGTCCGCGTCGGCGGCGCCATCCACGTCGGCGGCGTCGTCCGCGTCGGCGGCGTCGTCCACGTCGGCGGCGTCATCCACGTCGGCGGCGTCATCCACGTCGGCGGTGGTCGGTCGCGGGGGGTGGGGTGCTGTCGCTTCGGGGGTCAGGTCGTGGATCGGGTGGGTTGGTTCGGCGGCCAGGAAGGCGGCGAACCAGTCGAGGAACAGGCGGTGGTACCAGGCCAGGGTGGCGGCGTCGTAGCGGGCCGGGTTCGCTTGGAAGTCGATGGTCGCGGAGGTGTCGTCGGGGCCGAGTTGGTAGCCGTTGACGAGCAGGTCTTCGACGGGGCCCAGGCTCAGGAGGTGGGCGTGGCCCGTCGTGGGGCCGAGGGTGAGGGGCGCGGTGAAGCCGAGCAGGTTGAGCACGGGGCCGAATCCGCCTCGGGCCAAGTGGGTTTCACCGCGATCGCGTTGGATGTCCTCGTAGCGGTAGCACTGGTGGCGCAGCGCGCCGATCACCCGCAGCCGCACCTGGCCGATCAGGTCTTCGACTGTCGACGCGGTGAGCTCGCGCAGGCGCAGGGGCACGACGTTGGAGACCGACCCGGCCGAACGGCGCAGGGCCGCGGTGGGCCGCGCGGCCACGGGCAGCGACAGGACGACCTCGTCGGCGCCCGACATTCTCGCGAGGAAGGCGGCGAAGGCCGCCGCGGTCAGTTCCGGAAAGCTGGCCGCATAGCGCTGCCGAGCGGCGGCCAGCAGGTTCGCGGTCCGCTCGTCGAGGCGGGCCGACACCCGATGCGGTTCGGCCGACGCGGGCGCCGCGATTCCGGCGAGGCCGATCGGATCAGGCAGCCCCGCCACCTCTTTCGCCCAGAATTGCCGATCGGCGACCGCACGGGAGGAGTGGCGATAGCGTTGATCCGCATCCACCAGGTCCGCGATCGACAGCACCGCCCCCTGGTCGAGAGCTGTTGCCTGCGAGTAGTTGTCGGCCGCGAGCCGTAGCAGCGCCGCCGCACCCACACCGTCGAGCACCAGGTGATGGCTGCGCAGGTAGAGAAAGTGTCGTTCGGGACCGACTCGGTACAGCACAGCGACGGTGATCGCGTCTTCGCACAGATCCAGCCGAGCCCGGCGATCGGCGTCCATGCGCGACAGCGCTTCGGCCACCGCGGCGCATCGATCCAGTCCCACTTCCGCGGCGAGCGCATCGGGGCACTCGGATCCCGCGTCGGACGGCGATCCGGCGGCCGAACGATCAGCGTCGACGCCCGGTTCCGCCGTGGCGCTGGTGAGGTCGATCTCGGTGAGTTCGCCGAATGCGGTCGGGTCGAGGAACTGGTGGGGTCTGCCGTCGACGAGTCGTACCCGCACATGGGGTGATTGCAGTCGCGCTGCCGCCGCTCGCATCGCCGTGTCGAGGCGCGCGAGGTCCAGTGGCCCACGCAGATCCAGGTACAGGGCGATGGTGCCGGGCACGTCGGGGGCGAGTTGATGAGCTACCCACCAGCGCAATTGACCGGGAGACAAGGGAATCGGCGCAGCACCGGCCGCCATCACGGCATCTACCGTGCCGATACCACCCGCACCTTGCCGCACCGGGCCTCCCGAGATTCGGAACAACCGTTGACTGGTTCCCCGGCAAACCTACGGCATCTACCCCGCGTCGGGCACGGTTGGCCGCGTCGGCCGCGTCGGCGGCGTATCGCGATACGGGAAGGCGCGCGGTCGATTCTGCGCGACGCTCCCGGCTGGGTCAGTTCCCGCAACTGCGGACCGAACGAGCCGGAGCAAGATCGAGATCGGTTCGGCGCCAGTGTCTCTCGCGCGAACTTCAGTACGGCGCGTTGGGCGGATAGCCGGGGTAGGGCTGATAGCCCTGGGGCACCCGCGGGGCGAAGAAGGGCCTGGACATGCCGTTCCACAACAGGATCACCGCGGCGAGTCCGATACCCAGCGTGACCGTGCTGAACACCAGCGCGAGACCGGCCGTCGAGGTGACAAGGGCCATCACCGTGCCGAACGCATAGAACAGTGCGTTGAGCCCGAAGAACACCGTCCCCGTGATCCGCCCCCAGTTCTTGCCCGCCCGGCAGACGAAGGCCATCCACACCCACAGCCCCGCCGTGACCAGCGAACTCGCGATGCCCCCACCGATACTCGCGTACAGGACAAGATCGAGGTCGTCGCCCCGCAGTACCCCACCCGAGGCGTCGAGAGCGTTACTTCGCGCCGCGTCGAGCTGGGTGAGCGAGTAGGCCATGGCGAGCAGCGTGACCACCGCGCCGGCCAGCATCACATAGAACGCGATCTGCACGCTCTGCGGCACCACCCGCGGCGCGGCGTCCACCGGCGGATAAGGGCTGTTCGGCACGGGATACGGAGCGCTCTGCCCATAGGGCTGAGGCGTCTGCCCATAGGGCTGAGGCGGCGACCCATAGGGAGGCGGCGACCCCATCGCACCCGGCACCGGTCCATACGGCGGCTGCGGTACGGCCTGGCTCGGCGCCTGCGGATAGGACCCGGGAACCGCCGGATTCGCGGTCCCGCGCGCCGCCGCCTCATCCGGATACGCCGTCAGCCCGTCGTCCTGCGATGGATAACCCTGGCCTGCGGACGAATCTGACATCGAGCTGTGCCCCCTTGTTGTGAAGTCGGGCCAACTCTAGCCGCAGCCGCCGACACCGGCTGCCCGCGCGCAGTCGGCGTCAGCGAACGCCGACCAGCTCCCGAGCCGCGGTCCGATACCGATCGACGATCAACCGGACAACCCCGGGATGCACACCGATCGGCTCGGCCACCCCATCGGCGCCCGCGTCGTGCAACCGCTGATGAAAGAGACCGTGCGCCAACAGATAGGACGCGATGAACACCCGCTCCGATCCCGACTCACGAAGCGAGGCGACAACTTCGGGCACCCGAGGCGTGCCGGTCGCCACGTAGGCGATCTTCACCGGGGCACCCAATTGCTCGGCGAGCATCCCCGCGGACCGCCGAACATCCTGGCGCGCACGCGCATCCGAGGAACCGGCAGCCGCGAAAACCACCGCGTCGCCGGGCTTCCATCCGGCAGCACGCAAGCGCACCGCCATGATTCTCGTCAACGCCGGATCCGGCCCCATCGCCGCCGTCACGGCGACCGCGCAATGCCCACTCTCGGACACCTCACGCGGAACGTCTTGATATACGTGATAACCCGATGCGAGGAACGCCGGGACCACCACAGCGGGTCCGTCGAGATCGCGCAGAACCTCCGACGGCGACGGCCCGAGCACATCGACGAAAGCGGTCCGCAGCGAGGCATTCGGCGCCGACGACACCGCGACGCCGAGTTCGGCGGCCACCGCATCGGCCAGCGCGGCGATCATCTCCACGCCACGAGCACTGCGAGTCCCGTGTGCGACCAACACCAGCGCCGGATCACCCGGCTGCCCGGCGCTCACCACACCCCGATCGCTTGGGCGGGCCGAGGCGACCGAGCGGGCGTGCCGATGCCCGCGGCATGCGGTGTGCGAACAGCCGCTCGCGCGGGAGGAGTATCGGAGCAGTCGGCCGCGTCCAACGCGAGCCGGTACCCACGCTTCACCACAGTCTGAATCGCCTTGGGTGTCCCCAGACCGGCCCGCAGTCGCGCGATCGCCGTCTCCACCGCGTGGGTGTCGTCGCCACCGCCCGGCAGCGCGGCCAGCAGGTCTTCGCGCGAGACAACCCGACCGGGCTGACGGGCCAGCGACCGCATCAACGCCATCGGCGCGGGCGCGAGCTGACGCACCTCACCGTCGACGACCACACATCCACCACGCACGCTGATCAGATGCCCGGCCGCGTAGATCCGGCTGGCGCGACGCGGAAGTTCTTCGGCCACATGGCGAGCCAGCGCACCCAACCGGGCCCGGCCCGGCATCGTCGTCGGCACGCCGAGCTCTTCGAGCGGAGCCGCGGTGATCGGCCCGACACAGGCGGCGAGCACCCGTCCACGGAACGCGTGCAGCACCGACTCCAAGAGCCCGGTTTCCTTGGCGCGCATCAGCAGCGATGCCACGGCGGGCGCGCTGGTGAAGGTGACGCAGTCCAGGCTGCCGGAGATGATCGACTCGATCATCGTGTCCATCGGCCCACGGTCGGTCGGCGGTTCCCACCGGTACACCGGAACGGGGACCACGTCGGCGCCCGCGCAGCGCAGCACCTCGCAGAAGTCGGGAACCGGCTCCCATTCAGTGGTCGCGCCGTGCAGCTGCACCGCGATGCGCACGCCTTCGACGCCCTCGGCCAGCAGATGATCGAGCACCTCGGCCGAGGACTCCGAGGCGGGCGACCATTCCTCACGCAGTTCGGCCGCCCGGATGGCGCCCTTGGCCTTGGGCCCGCGGGCCAGCATCCGGGTGGTGGCGAAGGTGTCACGCAGGACCTCGGCCAGACCCCAGCCTTCGGCCGCTTCCATCCAGCCGCGGAAACCGATGCCGGTGGTGGCGACGGTGATCTGCGGCGGATCGGCGATCAGCAGTTCGGTGACACGTTCGAGCTCGGTGTCATCGGCCAGCGGGATGATGCGAATCGCCGGGGCGGACGCGACGGTCGCGCCCCTGCGGGTGAGCAGGGTGCTGAATTCCTCGGCGCGGCGAGCCGCGGTGACGCCGATGGTGAAGCCGGCAAGGCAAGGGCCACTGTCGGTGGGAGAGGTCATGGGGTCTGCACCGGCTCGTTCGAGACCGCGACGACGCCGCCGTCGAGTTGGACCGCGTACACCGGCAGGGACTGGGTGTCGTCGTCGAGACAGCGGCCGTCGATCAGCGAGAAAGCTTGCTTGAGCAGCGGGGAAGCCACGACAGGTACGCCGCCACGATCGCCGATGATGCCGCGTGACATCACCGCGGCCCGGCCGAACGGATCGATATTGCCGACGGCGGCGAGCGTGCCGTCGGCGAGTAGGAACAGAGCCGCCTGACGGCCGCCCTTCAACAGGACAGCTACGCCGCGCCCCGGGATCAGGAAGTCGAGCCGGCAAGCCTGGGTCCAGGTCGCGGTCTCAGTGGTGATGGTGGGTGTGTCGATAACGGTCATCGGTTCCTCCTCCGAACGCCTTACCTATTGGTACAGGCGCCCTGTTTCCGCAGCGTTAAGTACTTATTTCCCGGCCGGTGCTGTGTCCGAACCAACACCGACGGGCATGCCGGGAAGGCTGCGCGCATCGGGCGTTCCGGGCAGGCCCTACGTGGTTGCGCGTCCGCTGCCGCCTGCGGGCATTCCCGGAACGCCGAGGAGCACCGGTACCTTGCGTTCGCCGCTGTCGTCGAACGAGATCGTCGGGTCGGCCTCGTCAGGGGCATTGACGAAGGAGACGAAGCGCGAGAGCTTGTTCTCGTCCTCGAGGACCGCCGCCCACTCGTCCTTGTAGCCGTCGACGTGCTTGGCCATGGCGGCCTCGAGGTCGCCGGCGATGCCGAGGCTGTCGTCGATGACGACGGCCTTGAGGTAGTCGAAACCGCCCTCGAGTGCCTCCTGCCAGGGCGCGGTGCGCTGCAGGCGGTCGGCGGTGCGGATGTAGAACATCAGATAGCGGTCGATGTAGCTGATCAGGGTTTCGTCGTCGAGCTCACCGGCCAGCAGCACCGCGTGCTTGGGGGTCAGGCCGCCGTTGCCGCCGACGTAGAGGTTCCAGCCGTTCTCGGTGGCGATCACGCCGACGTCCTTGCCACGGGCCTCGGCGCACTCGCGCGCGCAACCCGACACGGCCAGCTTGATCTTGTGCGGCGAACGCAGGCCGCGGTAGCGCTTCTCCAGCAACACGGCCATGCCGACCGAGTCCTGCTGGCCGTAGCGGCACCAGGTGGAACCGACGCAGCTCTTCACGGTGCGCAGCGACTTGCCGTAGGCGTGACCGGACTCCATGCCGACGTCGACCAGGCGCTTCCAGATCAGCGGCAGCTGCTCCACGCGGGCACCGAACAAATCGATGCGCTGACCACCGGTGACCTTGACGTAGAGGCCGAACTCCTTGGCGACCTCGCCGATCGTGATCAGCTGGTCGGCGGTGACCTCACCACCGGGCATGCGCGGGACGACCGAGTAGGTGCCGTTCTTCTGCAGGTTGGCCAGGAAGTGGTCGTTGGTGTCCTGCAGCGCGGCCTGCTCACCCTCGAGGATGTGCTCGCTCGAGGTCGAGGCCAGGATGGAGGCGACGGTCGGCTTGCAGATGTCGCAGCCGGAACCCTTGCCGTGCTTGGCGATCAGCTCGGAGAAGGTGCGGATGCCGGTGACGGCGACCACGTCGTACAGCTCGGCGCGCGACTGCGAGAAGTGCTCACACAGCGACTTCGACACCGCGACACCGGACTGCTCGAGCAGCTTCTTGATCATCGGCACACAACCACCGCAGGAGGTGCCCGCGTTGGTGCAGCTCTTGACGGCCGGGATGTCGCAGGCGCCCTCGGCGATCGCGCCGCAGATGTCGCCCTTGCTGACGTTGTTGCAGGAGCAGATCTGGGCGTCGTCGGGCAGCGCGTCGGCACCGAGTTCGGCGCCGGCCGGGGAGATCAGCGCGGCGGCGTCGGCGGGCAGCGGACGTCCGACCAGCGGGCGAAGGGCCGCGTACTGGCTGGCGTCGCCGACCAGGATGCCGCCGAGCAGGGTCTGGGCGTCGTCGGAGACGACCAACTTGGCGTAGGTGCCCTTGGCCGCGTCGTGCAGCACGACCTCGAGCGCACCCTCGGTGGTGGCGTGCGCGTCACCGAAGGACGCCACGTCGACGCCCATCAGCTTCAGCTTGGTGGACATATCGGCGCCGGGGAACTCGCCCGCGCCGCCGAGCAGGCGGTCGGCGACGATCTCGGCGGTGGTGTAACCGGGGGCCACGAGGCCGTAGCAGATGCCCTCGATCGCGGCGCACTCACCGATCGCGTAGACGCTCGGGTCGGAGGTCTGCAAAGCGAGGTCGGTCAGGATGCCGCCGCGGGCACCGATCTCGAGGCCCGAGGCCTTGGCGAGGGCGTCCTGCGGGCGGACACCGGCGGAGAACACCACCAGCGAGGCCTTGATCTCGGCATCGTCGGACAGATGCACGGTGACGTTGTCGGGGCCCTCCTCCTCGATGGAGATGATTTTCGCGGTGCCGACACCGGTGTGCACGTTGAGGCCGATATCGGTGACGAGCTTCTCCAGGATCGCGCCACCACCGGCGTCGACCTGGGCCGGCATCAGGCGACCGTTGTACTCGATGACGTGCGGGGTCATCCCGAGCAGGCGCAGCGCGTTGGCCGCCTCCAGTCCGAGCAGACCGCCGCCGACGACCACACCGTGCGCGCCGGGACCGGCCGCTTCGGCGGCGGCGCGGATGCCGTCGAGGTCGTCGATGGTGCGGTAGACGAAGCACTCGGGCAGGTCGTGGCCCGGAACGGGCGGCACGAACGGGTAGGAACCGGTCGCCATGACCAGCGCGTCGTAGGCGATGACGTCACCGGTGGTGCTGGTGACGGTCTTGGCTTCGAGGTCGATGGACTCGCCGCGCTGGCCCAGTCGCAGGTCGACCAGCTCGTCGCCGCTGTACATGTTGCCGGGCAGGGCCAGGTCGTCGGCGTTCCAGTTGCCGACGTAGTAGGACAGGCCGACGCGGTCGTAGGCGGGCAGCTTCTCCTCCGACAGGATGACGACCTGCCACACGCCTGCCTCGTCGCGCGAGCGAAGGGCTTCGACGAAACGGTGTCCGACCATGCCGTGGCCGACCACGACGACTGTTTTGCGAGTGCTGTTCATGAGAGTGACCTCCTTGGTAGTGGTCGGTTGTCAGCGAGCCGACACGTTTGACGACGACCCAGCGGCCGACGAAGCGTTGGATTCGGCCGCGAGGACCAGGGACTCGGCCTCGACCACCACAGCGGAGCCGGAGGAAAGGCGCGGACGGCGCAGGAACACCGTCCAGGTCACGGCCGCGCAGACCACGTAGAAGGCGAGGAACACCCAGAACGCGGTGGTGGCCGAAGCGGTGCTGGCGTAGGAGCTGCGCAGCACCATGTTGATGCCGACCCCGCCGAGGGCACCGATGGCGCCGACGAAGCCGATCAGCGCACCGGAGGTGTTCTGCGACCAGGCCGCCTGCTCGACCCGCGAGACCGGCAGGCTCTTGGACTTGGCCTCGAACACCGACGGGATGATCTTGGTGACGGCACCGTTGCCGAAACCGGACAGCACGAACAGGGCGATGAAGCCCGCGACCAGCAGGGTCATGGTGGAGCCGGTGGCGATGCCGTTGTTGCGGTCGGCCATCGTCGAGGCGGTGACCACGAGCAGCGCGGCGGCCATCATGGCGCCGAAGGTGGCGATGGTGACCTTGCTGCCACCGATGCGATCGGCCATCTTGCCGCCGTAGGGGCGGGCCAGCGAACCGAGCAGCGGGCCGATGAAAGCGATCGACGCGGCGTGGACGGCGGCCTGGGTGGCGGTGTCGCCACCGGCCTTGAAGCTGATCTGCAGGATCTGGGCGAAGGCGAAGCTGTAGCCGATGAACGAACCGAAGGTGCCGATGTAGAGGAAGGCGATCGCCCAGGACTGCGGCACCCGCAGGGCCTTGACCATGTAGGACAGGTCGGCCTGCTGGTTGGTCAGGTTGTCCATGTAGAGCGCGGCGCCGACGGCGGTGAAACCGACCAGGACCAGGTAGATCGCGCAGATCACCGTGGCGTAGTCGGCGCCGAGGGTGACCAGCACCAGCAGGCCGAGCAGCTGGATCACCGGGACACCGATATTGCCGCCGCCGGCGTTCATGCCCAGCGCCCAGCCTTTGAGGCGCTGCGGGTAGAAGGCGTTGATGTTGGTCATCGAGGAGGCGAAGTTGCCGCCACCGAAGCCGGCGAACGCGGCCACGACCAGGAAGGTGGTGTAGGAAGTGCCGGGCTGGTTGACGAAGTACAGCGTCAGCAGCAGCGGGATGAGCAGCAGGAACGCGGAGAAGATCGTCCAGTTGCGGCCGCCGAAACGGGCGGTGGCGACGGTGTAGGGGATGCGGAGGAACGCGCCGACCAGGGTGGGCATGGCGACCAGGAAGAACTTGCCCGCCGCGTCGATGCCGTACTTGTCGGTGGGCATGAACAGCACCATCACCGACCAGATCGACCACACCGAGAATCCGATGTGCTCGGCGATCACCGACCAGATCAGATTGCGCTTGGCGACGTCCTTGCCACCGGCCTCCCAGGCCGCGACGTCCTCGGCATCCCAGTTGTCGATGTCGTGGTTCCGCTTCAGCGTGCTCAAGATTGGGCCTCCCTAAAGTGCGATGGCCCAACGGTAGGAAATGGGTATTGCCGAAATGCTGCGGGAAATGTCGCGCGAATCAACGGTTTCTCACCTTCACCCGATCAGGGAGGTGAGATCAGCCCTTTTGTTTCGGGCATGTGACGCAACGATTTCCGCGCGTAAGGAAGCGGCAAGAAATCTTCGGAAACCCTGGTGAGGGTGTGATCTGTGCCGCTTTCCGGGATTTTAGGGCAGAGTCACGCGCACCGCACTTCGGCGGGTGACCGACGGTGAGAAATTCGATCCGTCGGCCTGTTCCCGGCGGGTTCGACTCGTCAATCAGTCGGCATCTACCAGGTGTCCTCGAGCATGCGCGGTTTGCACGCCTGCCAGGCACCCGCGAGCAGAACCCCGATCGCGACCAACAGCAGGCCGAACGGTGCCAGCCAGCCGCCGGTCCAGGTGTGCAGCATGCCGAACAGCAGCGGGCCGACGCAGGCGACCGCGTAGCCGACGCCCTGGGTGAAGCCGGACAGCGCCGCCGAGCCCTGGGGTGTGCGGGTGCGCAGGTTGATCAGCGTCAGCGCCATCGGGAAGGTGGACGGGCCGAGTCCGAGCAGCACGACCCACAGCAACGGGGCATGCATCGGCGCCACCAGCAGGCCGAGAAAAGCGGTCACGAACAGGACCATGCAGCCGACGACAACCGGGAACGGGTTGCGCATCCGCGAGACCACGGTCGGCGCACCCAGCGCCGGAATCAGCCCCATCAGCGCGAACAAGCCGACCATGCTGCCGCCGAAGCCGGCGCTCGCGCCCGCGTCGGACAGGATCTTGGGCAGCCACGCGAACATCGCGTAGGTGGTGAGCGAGGTCATGCCGAACATGCCCGCCATCCCCCAGGCCACCGGTGAACGCCAGACTTTGCCGGTTTCGGGCGCCGCGGTGGGCAGCGCGGTGGTGTCGACAGTGTCGCGACCACGCCGATCGCGCAGCACGACGAACCACGGGATCGCGGCCGCGAAGCCGACCAGCGCCCACACCCCCATCGAGATCCGCCACCCGTGCGCCTCGGCCACCGGCACCGCGACGAAGGCCGGGATCACGGTACTGAGCTGCACCATCACGATGTAGAGCGAGCTGATCGCGGCCAGGTGATCGCCGAAATAGCGCTTCACCAGCGGCGGAATCACCACATTGCCGATACCCATGCCGACCAGCGCCACCCCGGAGAACGCCAGCAGTTCGCCGGTCCCGGTGGAGAACACTCGCGCCAGCGACCCGGCGCCGGCCAGCAGCATCGCCACGAACACGGTTCGTTCGAGGCCGACGCGACGCACGATCAGCGGCGTGATGAGCCCGGCGAGACCGAACATCGCGGTCGGCAACATGCCGAAGACTCCGACGATCCCCGTCCCGTACCCCACCTCGGCGCCGATCTGCTCGGCGAGCGGACTGAACGCGGTCACCGCGGCGCGCAGCGTCAGCGCCGACATGACGATGGCCGCCAGCACGAGCAGGCGGCCTTCGATCAGCGACCGCACACCGACCTCGGAAGCGTCGGTCTCGGGAGGACTCGGATAACTCACCGAGGACGAGCCCACCGCGTCGCCTGCCACCGGTCGGCCGCCCACGCCAGTCGACCCGGCGCTCGAGTTCGGCCCGGATTCGCGCAGCGGCGTGAAGGTTTGATGCAAGGGCGGCATGCAGAAATCATAGGATGACCCGATGATAGGGGCAATGGTTTGTGATGGGCGGTACCCTTGCACACGTGCAACCCGTCCGGCGAACCAGCCTCATCGCTCAGGTCACCGAGCAGCTTCGGGCCGAGATCCGTTCCGGCCGTTGGCCCGTAGGCCAACGAATCCCCACCGAACCCGAGCTCACCGAGCTCACCGGGACCGGTCGAAATACCGTGCGCGAAGCCGTCCAGGCGCTCGTCCACGCCGGCATGCTCGAACGCCGTCAAGGCTCGGGCACCTACGTGATCGCCACCTCCGAAGTCGGCGGCACCCTGGGCAAGTACTTCGCCGACGCGCACGAACGCGACATCCTCGAACTACGCCAAGCCCTCGACACCACCGCCGCGGGCCTGGCCGCGCGCCGCCGCGACGACGCCGACATCGCCTCCCTGCAGCGCTTGCTCGCCGAACGCAGCAACCGCAACTGGGCCGAAGCCGACCCGGTGGCCATCGCCGCCGACGTCGAACTGCACCGCGCGATCGTCGTGGCCAGCCACAACGCGGTGTATCTGGAGTTCTACGATTCGCTGCTGCCGATCATCGAGCAGGTGATCCACGCGCGCACCGCGAAATCCGACGACGCCTACGACACCGAGCACGCCGAGCTCGTGCAGGCCGTCATCGACGGCGACTCCGAACGGGCCGTGCGAGCGGCCAACTGCTTCCTCGGGTCGCTCATCGCGGAATACCCGGACCGCTGAACTCCCGAGTCGTCGCCGTTGCTGAATCCAGGTAACCAGGCTGTCACCTCCCCCGAATTCTGGCGGTGAGCCCGAATTGGCCGGAACGTCACCTGAGGCCATTGCCACGCAACAACCGGCTCCTAGCTTTATCTCGACACCGCACAACGCGCACGATCGAGAGGAAGCCGATGACCGCAATCGCCGCCACCGGCCAGGCGACGGAATCTCCGTCGTTCGAATATCAGAAGAAGGGTCGCTGGCTGACCCAGTGGGAACCCGACAATCCGAAGTTCTGGGCATCGGGCGGGGAAAAGACCGCCAAGAAGAACCTGTGGTTCTCTGTGTTCGCCGAGAATCTGGGCTTCAGCGTCTGGGTGCTGTGGGGTTCGATCGTCACCGCGATGGGCGCCGCCGGCTTCACCTTCCTGGAAGGACTCGGCAAGGGTAACCCCACCGCCGTCGCCAACGCACTGCTGCTGACCTCTGTCCCCACCCTGGTCGGCGCGACCTTGCGCATCCCCTACACCTTCGCGGTCCCCCGGTTCGGTGGCCGGGCCTTCACCGTCTTCAGCGCGGGAATGCTGCTGATCCCGACCCTTGGCATGGCGTTGTTCGTCAACCAGCCGGACACCCCGATGTGGGTCTTCGTGCTGCTGGCCGCGCTCGCCGGTGTGGGCGGTGGCAACTTCTCGTCCTCGATGGCCAACATCTCGTTCTTCTTCCCCGAGGGAAAGAAGGGCGCCGCGCTCGGCATCAACGCCGCGGGCGGCAACCTCGGAGTCGCGCAAACCCAACTGGCCGCGCCCCTGCTCATCACCCTTGGCACGCATCTGCTGGCCAAGGACGCCGCGGGCTACCGCTTCGGCATCACCCTGGCCATCCTGGTCTGGGTGCCGTTCATCCTGGTCGCCGCGTTCGGCGCGCTGCGGTACATGGACTCGATCGTCTCCGCGAAGGCCGACGGCAAGTCCTACAAGCTGGCGCTGACCAATCCGCACACCTGGATCATGTCGTTTCTCTACATCGGCACCTTCGGTTCGTTCATCGGCTTCTCGTTCGCCTTCCCGACCCTGATCAAGGCCAATTTCCCGCATCTGGCCCAGATCGGCTGGATCAGCATGGTCGGTAACCTCGCCTTCCTCGGTGCGTTCGTGGGATCGTTCAGCCGTCCGGTGGGTGGGTGGATCTCGGACAAGGTCGGTGGGGCCCGCATCACGGTGTCGGTCTTCAGCGGAATGGCGATCGCCGTCGCGCTGATCATGACCGCGCTGTCGATGAAGAGCTTCCCGCTCTACCTCGCCGCGTTCCTGCTGCTGTTCGTGCTGACCGGCCTCGGCAACGGCTCCACCTACCGCATGATCCCCTCGATCTTCGGTGCCACCGCCAAGAAGTACGCCGCCGAACACGGCATGGAGATCACCGAGGCGCAGGCCTCGGCCCGCCGCCAAGCCGGTGCCGCCATCGGGGTGATCGGTGCGGTCGGCGCCTTCGGAGGGTTCATCCTCCAGCAGGCACTTCGCCTGTCCAACATCAACTTCGGCTCCATGGCCCCCGCCTTCTGGGCCTACGCCGGCGCCTTCCTGGTGATGGCCGGGGTCACCTGGTGGTTCTACCTGCGTGCTTCCTTCGCCACCGAGAAGATGCCCTCGCTGGCCTACGCCAACGTGTGAAACCCGTCTGCGCGAAGCCACGCTCGGAGATTCTTCCGAGCGTGGCTCTGCGCTGTGCGACCAACGCCCTAGAGCGCCAGACGGACCATGTCCGCGGTGCGGGCCAGGCCGGGGAAGGCCTCGGGGGTGGAGCGCGGGTGGAGCGCATGGACAGCCAGCCGGAACATCAAGGCGCGTAACAACATCTGGGGCCATTCGGGCAGGGTCGCCCAGCGGTCCAGTAAACCGTCGTCGCCACCGCCCCAGGCCAGTGCGTCCACGACGACGACACCGGCGGCCCAGGTGGCGGGACGCCAGTAGGGGGTGATGTCGGTGAGGGCGGGGGTGTGGGCGCCGGTGAACAGGACCGTGCCGAAGAGATCGCCGTGCACGAGTTGGTCCGGGCTACGAACCGGTTTGCGCAGCGTGGAGAGCTGGCCGATCAGCTCCAGGGACCGCTGGCCGTCCGGAGTCGTGGCGACGGGCACCCCGCCCGCGCGCAGGGTGCGCAGCGGGACCGACTCCCAGGCGGCACGGTCGGCGGCGACGAACACGTCCACGTCGACCCACGGGGCGACCGGAGGCTGAACCAGGAAGCGGGGGCGTTCCAGTTCCGCGGTCGCCTTGTGCAGGCGCAGCGAAACCGACACGACCTCGTCGTGGCGGGGCTCGGGCGCGCCGTCGACGTAGGTGTCGGCACGCCACCCGGAAACGACATAGCGGCCGTCGGTGGCGCGAACGGGACGAGCCACCCGCAATCCGTCGACCGCGAGGTGTTCACGCACTTTCGCCGACCACGCGGCCCGCGCGTGATCGGCGACGGGGCTGAGTACCACATCGCCCAGGCGCCAACCACCGTCCCAGTCTCCGAGGGAAACCGGTGTCACTTCGCGAAGCCCGAATGTGGCTCGCACATGCTCGGGAGGTTCGACTGAGGTCACGGCCGTACGGTAACCCCGCGATGACCGGAGTCGTCCCAAGGCACGCTGTGATACTCCACTTCGCGACCTCACCGCAATACACGGCGAGGTCGCGAACCGGTAGCTATCGGGTCAGTAGACCGGAAGTGACGGATCGACCTGCTTGGCCCAGGCCACCACGCCGCCCTGCAGATGCGTCGCGTCGGCGAACCCGGCGCGCTTCAACGCGGCCAGCGCCTCCGCCGAACGGATGCCGGTCTTGCAGTGCAGCACGATCGGCTTGTTCTGCGGCAGTTCGGCGAGCGCCTCACCGGACAGGATGCGGTCCTTGGGGATCAGGGTCGCCCCCGCGATGTGGACGATGTCCCACTCCACCGGCTCGCGCACGTCGATCAACTCGACCTTGTCGCCGTCGAGAAGATCCTTGAGTTCGGCGGCGGTGATGGTCGACCCGGCCGCGGCGGCGGTGCCCTCTTCCGAGACCACACCGCAGAACGCGTCGTAGTCGATCAGTTCGGTGATCGGCTCGCGTTGCGGGTCGCGGCGCAGCTTGATGGTGCGGTAGTTCATGTCCAGCGCGTCGTAGACCATCAGGCGGCCCAGCAGCGTCTCACCGATGCCGGTGATCAGCTTGATCGCCTCGGTCACCATCACCGAACCGATCGACGCGCACAGCACGCCGAGCACGCCACCCTCGGCGCAGGACGGGACCATTCCCGGCGGCGGGGCCTCCGGGTACAGATCGCGGTAGTTGATGCCGCGCCCGTCCGGTGCGTCTTCCCAGAACACCGAGACCTGGCCCTCGAAGCGGTAGATCGAGCCCCACACATAGGGCTTGCCCGCGAGGACGGCGGCGTCGTTGACGAGGTAGCGGGTGGCGAAGTTGTCGGTGCCGTCGACGATCAGGTCGTATTCGGCGAACAGCTCGACCGCGTTCTCGGGCTCCAGGCGAATCTTGTGCAGCCGCACATCGATTCCGGAGTTGATCTCGAGGATGGAATCACGGGCGCTGTCGGCCTTGGGCCGGCCGATATCGGATTCGCCGTGGATGATCTGGCGCTGCAGGTTGGAGGCGTCGACCTCGTCGAACTCGACGATGCCCAGGGTTCCGACACCGGCGGCGGCCAGGTACAACAGGGCGGGCGAGCCGAGGCCGCCCGCACCGATCACCAGGACCTTGGCGTTCTTCAACCGCTTCTGACCGTCGACACCGAGATCGGGAATGATCAGGTGCCTGCTGTAGCGAGCGATTTCGTCTTTGGTCAGTTCCGCGGCCGGCTCGACGAGCGGCGGCAACGTCCCAGGGAGAGACACGTGAGAACTCCTGTATCTATGGCGGCGGGCGCGGCCGTTAACCGGTGGCCGCTCTGCTGACTACAACAAGACCTGCCGCGCTGTTCTTCCCCGTTCATGTTCCCGCATGGACGAGGTCGCTACCCGCGCGGGTACGGCCAGGGGTTGAAGCGGCAGCTCTTGCCGTCGGCGGGCACCACGCCGTGGGGGTCGAGCAGGGCGATGTCGTTGTTCTCGGTACCGAAGGTCTGCTGCATCATGATCGGGGCGAGGCCGCCGTCGGTCTCGCACGGCTGGTGGCCGTGATAGCCGATGGCGTGGCCGACCTCGTGGTTGATCAGGTACTGCCGGTAGGAGCCGATGTCACCGTCGAAGGCCAGGGCACCGCGCACCCAGCGAACCTCCGACAGCACCACGCGGTCGAGGCCGGCGTTGTAGCACGACGAGTCGATCGGGATCTCGAATCCGCACGCGGCGCGGGTGCTCTCGCGCGAGGTGAGCGAAAGCCGGAAGTCCGCGTCACCGGCGTCGATGCGCTGGAAACCGAACTTGGGATCGTGGGTCCAGCTCTTCGGGTTGGCCAGGGTGGTCTCCACCATCTTCGCCACGGCGGCGTCGCCACCGAACGGTGTGGTGTCGATACCGTCCTCGACTTCGACGGTGTAGCGGAACACGCGCTCGGTGCCCGCGCCGACCTGGGCGCTGGTGCCGGGCACGACATGCCAGGTCCCTGCCGCGCGGTCGGCGTACTCGCCGCCCTCCGGCAGCGCGCCCAGGGGTAGATCGGCGGGGAACTCACCGTCGCCGGGGGGTGCGCCGATGATGCCGGACTGTGCCACCGCGGGACTCAGCGCGCCGAAGCCCGGATCGTCGGGCGGCGGCATCGGGCCGGTGCGGGCCGCGTCGACGACGACCAGCACGGTGATGGCCAGCAGCACCGGCAACGCGTAGGCCCGCCACCCATAGGCGGAGACGAATCGGCCGAGCGCGCTCTGCTTCTTCGCTTCCCGCTGGGGGCTGCGCGGACGGCCGTTGTCGCCGTCGGTGGGGTTCCAGCGGGCCCGCAGGGGCTGGCGGGATCGGTCGGCGGGCTGATAGAGCCCGAGCGGGTCGTAGACCTGCAGTTCCCGCCCCTCCGGCGCCGACGTGACAGCACCGGACTCGGCGGGTTGCGTGGAGCGAGCGGCATCGCGCCCGCCGTCGGCACGGTCATCCATCCGGTCGGTCACCCCATCAGATTCTCACAGTGCGCAAATCCGCCGTGCGGGCGGCCGGAGGAGATCGCGCGGTTACGGCCCGGCGAACTGTGTGGACTGGTACTACATTTCCAGGGCGAGACGCAGGGGGAACACCGTGCGAGTATCGTTCGTGGGATACCCGGACCGCACACCTCGGCCGGGGGAAACTACTAAGAGAGCCGAGATGACTGACCTCGTGGACCGCATGCCCTCGCGCCGATCGGTGCCGGAGACGGTCCCGGCCAAACGCGGCACCCGCTTGCCTCGCGACGAGCGCCGCCAGCAGTTGCTGCTCGCCGCCAGCGAAGTCTTCGTCCAGCGCGGCTACCACGCGGCGGGCATGGACGAGATCTCTCAGGTGGCCGGGGTCAGCAAGCCGGTGCTGTACCAGCACTTCGCCAGCAAGCTGGAGCTGTACCTGGCGGTGCTGCAGAACTACGTCGACATCCTGGTGTCGAGCGTGCGTCAGGCGCTGCGTTCCACCACCGACAACAAGCAGCGCGTGCGGGCCGCGGTCGCCGCGTACTTCGATTTCGTCGACAACGAGATGCAGGGCTTCCGCCTCGTCTTCGAATCCGACCTCACCAGCGAACCGCAGGTGCAGCGTCGGGTCGAGCAGGCCACCGAGGCCTGCGTCGACGCGGTGTTCGACCTGGTCGCCCACGACTCGGGTCTCGATCCGTATCGGGCACGAATCCTGGCCGTCGGCCTCGTGGGGGCGAGCCAGTTCTCGGCGCGCTACTGGCTCGAAGCCGATCGTCCTGTCCCCAAGGACGAGGCAGTCGACACCACGGTGTCCCTCGCCTGGGGCGGCCTCAAGCACGTCCCCCTGACCGCCGCCCAGCGCGCGCACGCCCAGGACCTCTGACAAGCGCCCCAGACGAATTACGGCCTGCCATCCGAGAGGGTGGCAGGCCGTAATTTTTTCCGAAGCGGAACAGCTAGACGGTGGCGAAGCCGACGCGGCCGGTGGCCGGGGAACCGATTTCCACGTAGGCGACCTTCGCGGCCTGGATCAGGAACTTGCGGCCCTTCTCGTCGGTGAGCGACACGACGCCGGCGGAGCCGCTCAGCGCATCGGACACCAGCGCCTCGATCTCGTCAGGGCTCTGCGCACTGTTGATGACGAGCTCTCGCGGGCTATCCGAGATACCGATCTTGACCTCCACGGCCAACCTCCGAACGTAAGAGTCCTGTGTTGTCAGCTTCCAGGCTAGTGCAGCGGCCCGACAGCGGTGTCGGAGCCGCCTGCGCTGTGAGCGAACGGCTCGTGCGAAATCAGGCGATCAGGGTTCGATCAGTTCGATTTCGAGTTCGACCTTGACCGTGTCGGAGAGCATGCCCGGCATGGCGACGCCGACGCCGAAGTCGGTGCGCTTGATGGCGCCGGTGGCGGAGAAGCCCGCGTGGCGGGTGCCGTCGGGGAAGTCGGCGATGCCGCCCCATTCGACGTCGAGGGTGAGCGGCCGGGTGATCGCGCCCAGGGTGGCCTCGCCGGTGACGGTGAATGTCTCGCCGACCCGAACCGGCTGGGTGGCACGGAAACTCAGGGTCGGGCGGTTGGCGACGTCGAGGAAGTCGGCCTGCCGGATGTGGGCGTCGCGGTCGGCGTTGCCGGTGTCGAAGGAGTCGAGTTCGATGGTGGCGCCGAGAGTGGCCGCGCCGGTGTCGTCGACGACGAACTCGGTCTCGAAGCGGGTGAACCCGCCGCGAACCTTGGCGATCCCGAGGTGGCGGATGGTGAACGCGACCGACGAGTGGGCGGCGTCGAGGGCCCAGGATCCGGTCTTCAGCGGTTGTGTCTGTGTCGAGGAGGTCATGGCTCCACCCTGACCGGACTGCGGTCCGCTAACCAGACCGCCGTTATCCTGGTCCCCGTAGGGCGTGGCTGAAAGTTCCGTGACCAGGCAGGATCGAGACATGACAGGCGCAGGTTCCACCGAGCACCCCGGCGGCCGGTCGGCCTTCGCGCAACTTCTCATCGCCCGTCGGGCCGAGCTGCGACCGGAAGACGTCGGCCTGCCCGGCGGCGGTCGGCGCCGCACCCCTGGCCTTCGCCGGGAAGAGGTCGCGGTACTGGCCGGTGTCAGCGCGGACTATCTGGCCCGCATCGAGCAGGGCCGCGACACCAACCCCTCGATGGCTGTCGTCGACGCCCTCGCCACCGCGCTGCGGTTCAACGACACCGAGCGGGCCCATTTCGGCTGGCTGGCCTTGACCACGGGCAGCGAATCACGGTGCCCGAGTACCACTTTCGATCCAGCCCTCGACCAGGTGCCCGCCGCGCTTCGCAGCGTCCTCGACGCACTCGCCCCCACCCCGGCATTCACTCTCGGCCCCCGAGCCAATGTGCTCGCCTGGAACAGCGCATGGGCCGATCTGGCCACCCCGCTCGGCCTGCTCGACAACCCGGACATGGTCAACCTCGCCGTGTGGGCCTTCCGTCATCCCCTGGCCCGCACCACGGTCACCGACTGGCCCCAGTTCGCCGATCACCTCGCCGACCAGCTCGCCAGAACGCGCCTACGACGCCCCGACGACGAACGCATCGCGGGCGTCATCACCACCCTGTGCGAAGAATTCGAATTCGCCCGCCGCTGGCAACCCCACCGACTGGCCGAGGACATCCCCACCCTGCTCGGCTTCGAACACCCCACCCGGGGAACCCTCACCTACACCGTGCAAACGCTGTCCGCCGACAACGACCAGCAGGTCGTCATCTGGCTGCCGCGTGAAACCGCCGCCCGCGCACCGGAACTCCGCTTGGTGCAAGTCCGCGCGGCAGGCGGGTGAGGACCCGCGGAACCGAGAACTACAGGCCGAGTTCGGCCATACGAGCCGAATGACGTTCTTGCATGCGATCGAACAACGTCGCGATGCCGTTGAGGTCGCCGGTGGCGGCGAGGACCAGTTCGGCCAGTTCGTCGCGCTGGGCCATCACGAACTGCGCCTGCGTGATCGCCTCGCCGAGCAGCCTGCGCCCCCACAGGGTGAGGCGGTCGCGCTCGGAGCGGCTGGCCGCCACCGCGCTGCGGACCTCGTCGACCACGAACTGCGAGTGTCCGGTCTCGGCGAGCACATCGCGCACCACATCGGAGACCTCGGCGGGCAGCGCCCCCGCGATCTCGGTGTAGAAGTCGGCGGCCAAGCCGTCGGCCACGTAGAACTTCACCATCGACTCGAGCCACGTCGAGGGGTCGGTGGAGGCGTGGTAGGAGTCCAGCGCGCCCTGGTACTGCGCCATCGCGGCCTCGGCGTCGGCACCGCGCGCGGTGAGCGCCGCCTCGAGGGTCTCGAAGTGGGCGAGTTCGGCGGCAGCCATCTTGGCGACACCGATGCGCCCACGCAGCGACGGCGCCTGCTCGGCTTCCTCGGCGAGCCGGTAGAACGCGGACAGCTCACCGTAGGCGAGGACCGCGAACAGCTCCGTCACCCCCGCGTGGTCCGCGGCGAGCGGTGAGGACGAGAAGAATTCCGGCGCGGCAGAGATCTGGGCTCCCATGACTACCAACAATACAGCGTGTCCGAATGCTCTGATCGCGTCCGGACACCGCCCTTCCCGGGCATCCTCACCTCATGCCACCGACGTGGTTTGAGGTGCGGTTTCCGCGTCAACCAGGCTGGTTTCACCAACACTCACAGAGCGTCGGTCAGAGCCGATCTGTCGGCGGACTTTGGTGACCCGGCCCCCTGCTCGGGGGTCCGGGGATCGTGAGAAGTCTTGGTGAATCATCGGCCATTGCGCGAGGTTGACCGCCGCGTTGAGATCACGATCGCCGCGAAACCCGCACTCGCAGTCGAACGCCCGATCCGCCAATGTCAGGGTCGAGTTGATCGTCGTGCAGACCGAGCATCGTTTACTCGATGGGAACCAACGATCGGCGATAGCGACCACGCCACCACGCCATGCCTGTTTATAGGTCAACAAGCGGGCGAAATCCGCCCATCCGGCATCACTGATCGCCCGCGCCAGACGACGGTTTCGCACCATCCCCGCCACATACAGGTCTTCGATTACGAGCCGGTCTTGGGTTTTGACCAGCGTGTTGGCGACCTGATGGGCGAAGTGACGACGAATGTTGGCAACCCCGTGATGATGGCGGGCCAGCCTGGCGGTCGCTTGCCGGTGGTTATGTGAACCTTTCTGTTTGCGTGACACCGACTTCGCCAGGTGGCGTTGCCTGTCCAGGGCGGCGATCAAGGGTTTGGGCGCGATGATGCGGGCGACTTCGGCCCCATCGGCGGTCGCGGCAACAGCGAACGCACATAACCCGCGGTCTATCCCGACCCAACCACCATGATCGCCCAGTTCTCGCGGCTGATGACGGTGAGCCGGGTGTAGATCGGACGCTTCGCAGGTCAGGCTGATCCACCACCGCGCAGCCCGATAAGACACGGTGGCGTACAGGATTCTTGCCCGATCTTTGTTAAGCAGACGCCGCAACCGGCGAGTATCTGCCCGCACCCGGATCGCGCCGATTCCAGACAATGTCACCGACCTGGGACTGCCGTTGTCGCCGACCCGGATCTTCGTTCGCCCGGTCTTGGAGTGCTTGTTCCGAATCCGGAACGACGGGATGGTCTTGTCCTTTTTCTTGAAACGAGGAAACCCGACCCGCACACCCGCACGTTTCCCGGTCCTGGAGTCCGAGAACGCTTTCAGGGCATGTCCGCAGTCGACAGCGGCTTCCTCGAACACCTGCTGACAGACCTCGGCCCGCCACGCCAGACCGGTCACCACCACCTCGGCTGTTCCGTCTCGGTCGACGGCGATCACCCGTCCGGCGGCTTCGGACTTCTTCCAGGTGTTGAACGCGTTGATCAGATCGAAGCCAGTCCACGGCACCCGATGGTCCGGTGAGCTCTTACGGAAGCGGAGGGCAGTTGTGACAACACCGAGGCTGTAGTTGAACGCGAACCGAGCAGCTCCAGCATGACGAGCGAGCACCACGGTTTGCTCGACCGTAGGGTCGAGTTGATACCGGAAGCTCGTATGGCGGCTCATCGTCGGAAAGCGTGACACAGACCACCGACACTGAATCGGCGGCGGACCGACCCGACAGCGTTCTCAGGTTCCCTCCGAGCTTGGTCCGATCGGGGATCAGTCGCGTTCGGCCAGGAATTTGTCCAGGTGCGCCCAGGTGGTTTCGCGGGCCTGTGGGCCGGTGAGAATGCCGAGGTGGCTGCCCGGCACGACCTCGTAGGTCACCGATGGCGAACCCGTCAGCGTGCGCAATCCGGCCTCGACGGCCGCCTTGGGGGTGATCACGTCGGACTCGCCGCCGATCAGCAGCACCGGCACGCGCACCTCGGCGAGTTCGATGGTGCGGGCGGCCAGTTCGAGTTTGCCGTTGCCGATGTCGTTGGCCAGCATCATCCGGCCCCACAGCTGGTTGTAGAAGCGGCCGGGGTAGCCGGGCATGGCGGCCTGGAATCGGTCGATCGACTCCATTTTGGCGAGGGTTTCGGTGTTGGTGATATTCCGTGCGATGAACCCGGGACGCGCCAGTTCACGGTCGTAGGCGGCGACGCGGTAGGCGAACTTGGTGAGCGGGGCGGGAATGCCGCCCGCGGCCCGAACCAGGGCGGTGGCACCCCAGCCGCCGGTGAGGCTCGCGGCGGCGCGCAATTGCGGAATGCCGAGCATCTTGTCGTAGTCCAGTGGGGGGCCGACCCCGGTGACCGAACGGATCGGCAGTTCCGGATTCGCGGCGGCGGTGAGCAGCGAGAACATGCCACCGATGGACCACCCGATGAGGTCGACGGGCGCACCGCCGCGATCGGCGCTCACCCGCAGGATCGCCTCGGGCAGGATGTCGGTGACCCAGTCCTCGAAGCCCATCCGGCGGTCGGCGAAGGAGATGTCGCCGTAGTCGATCAGGTAGGGCGCGCGGCCGGTCTCCACCAGATAGCGGGCCAGGCTCTGATCGCGGCGCAGGTCGAAACAGGTGGCGGGCGCGGCCAGCGGCGGCACCAACAGCACAGCGGAATCGCTTGCCGCGGACTGGAATTCGGTATCGTAGCGACGCAGCAGGCGATGCGGCTCGTCCCACAGCACGGTCGATGGCGCCGGTTCGACGGGCTCGATGCCTGCGCCGAAGCTCAGCGCCCACGCGTTGCGCGCGGCAGTGGTGACGGTGTCGGTGATACTCACGCCTAAAATGTCTCACACGTGGTACCGGCGGTACCAGTGAGCTCGATTACACCTCTGGATCCGTGCGAAAATCCGTATCCCATGAATTGCGCTGCGACACACCACTCGTGCGCACGCGAACTGTGGCGAGCCCGATTTCGCGCAACATTCGGCCACGTCGAAATTCGGATTGCGCAGAATATCACGCTACAATCTCCGTGGACAACGCTAGTTTCGACGCCGGAGCACATACTCCGCGGGCGAAGCACTCCACCGGCGCAGCGCGCGGGCGGACGGGCGTCGTCCGAGAAAATGTGCGCGCAACGAATCCGCATCACCGCAGCGCCGCGCCGATGACACCGTCGAAGCAGACCACGCGTAACGCCTGGTCGGCGATGGTTATCCGGCGCAGGCCCCGGTGAGTATCACAGGCGGATATGTGGTCGTCGCGGGCCGACCGGCCCGCCCCACCTCGTGCGTGCGAGATGCAATGACGAGGAAGGCACGAACACTGAGCAAGATCACTGTCGAACAGGAACCCGGTGTCGCCGAGACGCTCCTGACGGCCGAACTGGACACCACTCACATCCCGCCGAGTTTCGCCGAATTGGGCGTGCGCGAGGAAATCGTGCGCGCACTCGGTGAGATCGGGATCGAACGCACCTTCGCGATTCAGGAACTCACCCTGCCGCTGGCCCTGGCCGGCGACGACCTCATCGGCCAGGCCCGCACCGGCATGGGCAAGACCTTCGGCTTCGGTGTGCCGCTGCTGCACCGCATCGCCACCGCCGACAACGGCACCACCCCGCTCGACGGCACCCCGCGCGCGCTGATCATCGTGCCGACGCGTGAGCTGTGCATCCAGGTCACCAAGGACCTGGAGAACGCGAGCAAGTACCTGACCAACCACCAGGGGTCGCTCAAGGTCGCCGCCATCTACGGTGGCCGCCCCTACGACACCCAGATCGCCGCCCTGCGTGACGGCGTCGACGTGGTCGTCGGCACCCCCGGCCGCCTGCTGGATCTGGCGAACCAGAACCATCTGATCCTCGGCAAGATCGGCGTGCTCGTCCTCGACGAGGCCGACGAGATGCTCGACCTGGGCTTCCTGCCCGATATCGAGCGCATCCTGTCGATGGTGCCCGACAAGCGTCAGACGATGCTGTTCTCGGCCACCATGCCGGGCCCGATCATCACCCTGGCCCGCACCTTCCTGACCAAGCCGACGCACATCCGCGCCGAGCTGGCCAACGATTCCGCGGTGCACGACCGCACCGCGCAGTTCGTCTACCGCGCCCATGCGATGGACAAGGCCGAGCTGGTCGCGCGCGTGCTGCAGGCGGAATCCCGCGGCGCGACGATGATCTTCACCCGCACCAAGCGCACCGCGCAGAAGGTGGCCGACGATCTCGCCGAGCGTGGGTTCAGTGTCGGCGCCGTCCACGGTGATCTCGGCCAGATCGCCCGGGAGAAGGCGCTGACCAAGTTCCGCAAGGGTGGCATCGACGTGCTCGTCGCCACCGATGTGGCCGCGCGCGGTATCGACATCGACGACGTCACCCACGTCATCAACTACCAGTGCCCCGAGGACGAGAAGACCTACGTGCACCGGATCGGCCGCACCGGCCGCGCGGGCCGCACCGGCGTCGCGATCACCCTCATCGACTGGGACGAGCTGCACCGCTGGGAGTCGATCAACAAGGCGCTCGGCCTGAACATGGCCGACCCCGCCGAAACCTACTCCCGCTCCCCTCACCTCTACAGCGAACTCGGCATCCCCGAGGGCATCACCGGCGTGATCCGCAAGTCCGCGGCCCCCACCCGTGACGACGACGCCGTAGTCGAGGAGCGCACCGAGCGCCCCAAGTCCTCGCGCAGCCGTCGCCGTACCCGCGCGGGCACCCCCATCACCGAGGGCACCGAGTCGACCACGACCACCGAGTCGGCGGGCAACGCCGACGACGCGGCCGACGGCGACAAGCCGGCCCGCCGCAGGCGCCGCCGCCGCAAGCCCGCCGAGGCAGGCGAAGCAGCGACCACCGAGTCGAGCACCAGCCAAGCCGCCGACGCCCCCGAATCGGCCCCCGCCGAGGGCGACGACGCCGCCAAGCCCGCCCGCCGCAGGCGCCGCCGCAAGCCCGCGGAAGCCACCGCATCCGACGCAGCGGCCACCGTGGACGCCTGACCAGCACATCCGACGCAGCGGCCACCGCGGACGCCTGACCAGCACATCCGACGCAGCGGCCACCGCGGACGCAAACCAGCACCTCCCCGCGGTGCCGACCCCGCACCCGCGACCCCGAGGGAGCGGCGGCCACGCAGTGGCCGGTCGCGGCCGGGTCGCCGGTCC